>CALIOL010000148.1 GCA_938044705.1 uncultured Ilumatobacter sp.
GCGTCCACTTCGGGATCGGCTGCGATCACCTCCTCGCATCGATGTACGGCGCCATGCCGAACGTCGGCCCTCGCGTCCTCGGTCTCGACTGGCGAACGCCGATCGCTGATGCCCGGGCGCGCATGGGTGACGAGCTCGTCGTGCAGGGCAACCTCGACCCATCGCTGGTGCTGGCCGGAACCGACGCGGCACTCGCAGGCAGCGAGCAAGTCCTCGCGTCAAACCAGTTGGCGGACGGCTCGCAGCATCCCGGACACATCTTCAACCTGGGCCACGGCGTCAATCAACACAGCGACCCCGACGTGCTCCAAGCGGTCGTCGATCACGTCCACGCAACGACCGCTCGCTAGCGAAGGGTGTAGCGGATCGGCACCGCCTTGGGGCCGCTGACGAACGTCGCTTTGGACGACGTGCGGTCACCCGCCGGCTCGACGGTGTCGATCGCTTCGACGAGTGCACCGAACAGCGACCGCAACTCGAGCCTCGCGAGCTGCGCGCCGAGACAGAAGTGCGCCCCGAACCCGAATGCGATGTGTCGGTTCGCGTTGTTGCGGGTGACGTCGAAGCGCAGTGGGTCGTCGAAGTGCGACGGGTCGAGGTTGGCAGCGGTGTAGTTGAGCATCAGCCACTCCCCCTTCGCGATCTTCTGGCCACCGACCTCGGTGTCCTCGGTGGCGGTTCGCATGAAGTGCCGCACCGGGGTCGCGAGCCGGATCATCTCTTCGACGGCGTTCGACACCAGTGACGGGTCGCTCTGCAGCAGCGCGAGTTGCTCGGGGTTGCGAGCCAACTCGAACATGCCCTCCGCGATCGATGCCGCGGTCGTGTCGTGGCCGGCCGTCGCAACGATCGTGTAGTAGCCCATCGTTTCGAGGTCGGGCATCGGTTCGTCGTCGATCTGACCGTTGGCGATCAGCGAGGCAAGGTCACCGGTCGGCTGCTCGCGCCGCGACGCGGTGAGTTCGCTGAAGTAGGCGTAGAAGTCCAGCAACACCTGCACGCGCTCTTCGGGGGTCTCAGCGGGACGTCCGAGATCGGGGTCGGTCGCGCCGAACAACTCCTGAGTGAGCTTGAGCATCCGCGGGTAGTCGTCGCGTGGGAGGCCCAGGATCGCGAGGATCACTTGAAGTGGATACGGGACGGCGATCTGCGAGTTGAACTCGATTTCGCCGCCCGCCTCACGAAGCGTGTCGACGGCCTCCGCGCTCAGCTCGTCGAGTCGCGATTGCATCCGCTTCAAGCCGGCTGGTTTGAACCAGTCGTTGGTGAGCTTTCGATACTTCGAATGGTCGGGCGCATCCATGTGAATCAACGTTCGGATGCTGACACCGGTTGCAAGTCGCTCAGCGATCGCTGCGTCGGGTTGGAGGACCGGCTCCGGTTCGTTGGTGAAGAGCGCGGCGTTGCGCTCGATCTCCATGATCTGGTCATGGCCGATCACCGCCCAGAAGGGACCGAAGCCGTCCGGCTCGACACGATGAATCGGCCCCGCGCCGTGCAGCGCCAGCGCCTCAGTCCGCCACGACTCGACGTCGCCATATCGGTGTTCGTTGTGAAAGATGTCAGTCACGGTTGCGGTCCTCCGGTGAGCGGTGCTTCGACTCGATGATGTCACGCAGGCAACCGACATACGGCTTCGGACCTATCGAGTCGCAATCACCGCAACGGGACCGCCGCCGGGTGGACCCTGATGCTCAGCGCCGCCGGAGATGAACAGTTCGGTGTGGCCAACGATGCCACCGATCACTCCACCGACGAGGGCCCGTGCGTGGCGCGTGCCCGGAATGTCGCTGTCGCCGAGCATGGTGTGCCGCTTCCCGCGGATGGCAGCAGTCGGGTCGGGCTCAGCTTTGGCGAGCACAGCCACGAGTCGCTGCTGCATCGCCGCCGACAGTTGTCGCTCCGGCTCGATCCCGACAGAACGCAGTGCATCGTCGACAGCGTGCACGTCCAACGCGTCCTGCATGACGCCGTGTCCGATCATCACGTCACTGTTCCACGCTGCGCTGTTGCCCATCACCACGATCTCGTTGTCCATCAACTCGATGCCGGCCGAGCAGCTCGCCCGACCCGAGCACAAGTCCAGGTCGGTGCCGATCGACTCGTCGTCGATCTCCGCAAGATCGAGTTCGCCGAGCGCCACGGCGACGCCGAGCGCCGACGCAGCTCGCGACAAACCCATCGACTTGAGCGTGTCGGTCGTGGCGACGCTGGCACCTCGGCCGGCCGCTTCAGCAATGCGTGGCCCGGTCAGCAGTGGACACTTGACCTGGACGTAGTGGACGTCGGCGACGTCGACGATGTCGGCCCGAGCCATGACCGCACGTACTTCGGCGGCGACCGCCTCGACCTGCGTCAGCCGTCCGATCTGTTCCGGTGAGAGGTCCGAAGTTCGGCCGACGCCGACTGCGAGCGATGAACGCTCGATGCTGCTCCCCCGATCGCCAGCGGCGACCTCGATCACGACCAGGTGCGGCGACAGGCCTCCCTCGGTGCCACCGGACATCACCATCGAGATGTTCTCCACGTCGAACCCGATGCTTCGGCGCGGTCGCAGAGCGGCGCGCAACGACTCGACGGCGAACCCTCGCGTGAAGTCGTTGACGCAGCCGTTGCCCTCGGTCTTCCCGAGGATGGCGACGATGCCGTCGGGGTCGATCGTGCCCGCATCGATCGCTCGAAGCAGCCCATCGCAGTCATCGGGTCCTGCGGTGGCCAAGCGATGCACGGCTGCGGCAGGCATCAGTGCGTGTCGAAGATCTCTTGGTACGCAGCCACAGCGGCGCCTGTGGCCTCGCGTTCGGCCTGGGTCGGAGTGAACGGATCCGCCGCCGGAGGCAGCGCGCCAAGATTCAGGATCGCGGCCATCAGGAGGATCCTCGCTTTGGTCGACGTGAGGTTGTTCCCGGCGATGAACGGGCCCAGGTTCTTGTACGCCATGCCCGCGGTGTTGCCCCGGCCGCACTTCACAACCGGGAACCCGGCGAACAAGGCGACAGCCAGCGCCCCGTCGGTCACCGGATTCATCGTGCCGTACGGGTTCTGCCCCTCACCGACGAAGCCAGCCAGCTCCATATTGGCCAGGTTGTCCTCGATGCGCGCCATGATCTCGGGGTCGAGGCGAGGGTCACCGTCGGCGCTGCGTTGGCTATACCGACCGAACTTTGCGATCGACACGTTGGGGATCGCGGATCCGAGCAGCGCGCCGGCCGAGTCCTTGACCGCCACGGTGCGCGTGGAAACACGGTCGAGGGTGCCCGTCACGCCGACCACGTCGGACGGCATCCTGGTCCGGTTGACGAGACTTCGGTGCGTGTGTCGCTTCACCGGCCGATACGTCAGGTCGGGCGGGCCGTAGCCGCCCATGTCGGCCACGACGCCGCCATGGCCGCCCGTTGCGACGTAGTTGCCGGGCCGGGCGTCGGTCTTGGTGACCTCACGCGCCGAGATCACCATCTCGTCCACGAGCTGCACTGCGCCGACCATGTCGACCCCGGAGTCGTCGAGCGCTACTCCCGACAGGATGTACTTCACGCCGTCGCAGATGTTGCGCGCGCCGTCGGCGCTGGTCGTTTGATGCGGGCGCTGGGCACAGTGCCCAACCAGTGGCACCGTGGTGTCGACCACGAGCGAGAGCCAGTACATCGACTCCTCGGTGGTGGGGCTGCCCTCGAGCCACTGTGCGCCCACGTAGTCGCCAGTCGCCAGAGCATCAGCCACGAGGTTCGTCGCGGTCGCCAGCGCCCGGGCATGTGGCTCGTTGTTCAGGTGATACGGGAAGTACGAGAAGAAGTCATCGGCGAACACTTCGGGCTCGATGTCTCCCTCACCCATGTCGGTCCGATCGGCCGCAGCCTGACCCTGCTTGTAGCCACCCGAGGGAGCGGGTCGAAAGAAGTCGAACCCGACGTCGTCTCCGAAGGTCTGCAACTTCCCGTCCGAGGTGATCCCGAACCGCTCGATCTCTTCGTAGATGCGGCTGGCATCGGGAAAGAAGGTCTGGCGCGTCTGGTCCTCTCCCGCGAGTGGTGTCGTGCCCGGGTCGTCCCAGGCAGAGCCGTCGGCCTGGAGTGCCATGTACGGCAGGGGGTACAGGCCATCTTCTGGAAGGAGTTCGGCTTCGAAGACCGGTGTCCCGCCGTCGGCAGGCTCGGTGGTGACGAACGCTCCGTGCGCGTCGAGCCACCCATCGGGCGGGCCATACAGATGCGCAGCATCGGCTTCGAGCGGATGCCCCGAGAACATCTCGATGTACACCGTCACCGGTTTGGCCAACCGTTGTGCACGCACCGCGTCGAAGCGGCCGGGCAGGAGCCGCAGTCCGGCGCGGGACCTCGCCTTGTTGCTCGTGAGCAGCGGCGGTGTGTTCTGAATCGTGGCCGTCGGGCCGGAGAAGACGGCGATGCGCCGCATCACGCGAGCACCTTCCGGGCGGGGGTCTCAGCGGTGGCCACGGCGTCCAGCCGAGCCACCAAGACATCGAGCAGTTCCGGCAGCGCCAATGGGGTCGCTGCGCAGCCGCCGCGGGCGAACACTGCGTTGGTGGCCGACTTCGAGCCACCCAATCGTTCGTGCAAACGGGCGCGGGCATCATCGCACTGCGCGCTACTGGGCAGGACGTCGATGCGGAGCCGCTCGGGCAGCAGGTCGTTCACGCCGATCAGCCCCAATCGTTTTCCTGCGACCTGCTTCGTGGCGACAACGCCGTGGGAGGACCGCTCGCGGCGGGCCAGGCAGAAGCTCCGGTGGGTGAGGCCAGGCGCGACCCACGACATCGTGTGGTCGTACGCTCCGTCGAGCCGGGTCAAGACGTGCGCCAGCGCCTCGGCCATCGCATTGTGCATCTCCACGTACGCCTTGCGTTCGTTGTCTCCCCACCGCCAACGGTTGGGTGCAACTTCCTCGGCGGTCGAATCGCTACGCCACGGCGACACCGCGTTGTTCCGCTTCTCGAACAGGCCCGGGTCGTCGTAGCTCACGGCGGGCGACTGCCCACCGTCGAACGTCAGCATGTGCTCGTATGGGACAAACGCCAACGGTTCGGACATGACCACGCGACAGATCTCGACCTCACCGCGGCGAAGCGGCGCCAGATCGAAGAGTCGCGGGTCGTCGTCGGGGTGCATGGCAACGATCTCGTCCGGCAGTCGCACATCCGGGCCAACCGGCTCGAAGCCTTCCGCAAGCAGTCGAGCGTTGATCGCACGGTGTTCGCTACTGGCGATGTAGGGCTTGGTCGCGGTGCACGGCAGGAACAGCAGGATGCGTCGAGCATCGGTAGCTGCAGGTCGGTACTCGTCTTCGACGAATCGCAGCCATGCAGCGACCCGCGGGTTGGCGAGCGCGTCGACGTTGTCCTGCGGGCTGTACAAACACAGGTCCGGGTCGAGCTCGTACGGGCTGAGGATCTTGTGGGCCGACTCGATTACTCGGCTCGGCCGATCTGTGATTGCGACCATCAGCCGATACCCACTGAGAGTTCGCCCGCGTGCTCCATGTCGTTCGCCCCTTCCGACCGCAGCAACTCTGTCGGTGCGGTACAGACGGCACCATAGGTTCCGAGCTGTTTCGGCTTCGTGGCTGCGTAGAGAACGTCGCGTTACGCAGCTCGCCACACCGTCAGGGTGCGGGGATGACGCCCTGCAGGCGTGCGGCCGTCAACGTGTTCTCGAGCAGGCACGCAATGGTCATCGGTCCGGTGCCGCCCGGCATTGGCGTGATCCATCCCGCGACTTCGGCGACCGGTTCGTAGTCGACGTCGCCGACGATTCCGGCTTCGGTTCGCGAGACGCCGACATCGATCACCGCAGCACCAGGCTTGACCATGTCCGCCGTGATCATCCGTGCCTGACCGGCTGCGCCGATGACGATGTCAGCTTCTGAGACGACGCCCGCCATATCTGCGGTCCGCGAGTGCGCCATCGTCACCGTGGCGTCGGCGCCCTTTCGGTTGAGCAGCAGCGACAGCGGCAGGCCGACCAGCGTCGAGCGGCCGATGACCACGGCGCGCTTGCCGGAGGTCGGAACGTCGTACTTCTCGAGCAGCCGCATGACCCCGAGCGGCGTGCAGCTCACGAGGCCCGGTCGGTTGCGAACGAGGCGACCCATCGACCGTTCGGTCAGGCCGTCGACGTCCTTCTCAGCGGGAACGAGGTCGAGTACGGGCTCCGGGTCCAACCCGTCTGGCAACGGGAGTTGCACGAGGATGCCATGCACCGAAGGGTCCTCGGCGAGCTCCCGGACGATTGCCTCGACCTCGCTCTGCGTGGCGTCGGCACCGAGGCCGTGGTGACGCGACACCATGCCGGCTTCGGCGGCCTTCTTGTGCTTGCTGTTCACGTAACGCTGGGATGGGCCGTCATCGCCGACGAGCACGGTGGCAAGGCAGACCTCGGGCGATCCGAGCGCCTCGATCTGCTCGGCCAGTCCGGCGACGACCTCGTCGCGGAGCGCGTTTCCATCCATCACGATTGCTGACATTGGGCGCACAGTAGCCCCGTTCGATCGTCACGCAGCGACGCTCTTCACCTCACGGTCGACGGCCCTCCCCGCCGGGACGGAGCCCTGCGACGCCCAGGCGATCGAAGCGAGAGCAACCGCGTCTCGACAGACTTGAGTTTCGAGGCGAGAGCGCCGATGATTCCAGGATGCCGATACCAGGATGGAAGGAGCATGGAGGCCCACTGGCTGCGCTCCGTGCCGGCGATTCTGCCGCCACCTGGCTCGTCCAGAGCATGCCACTGATGTTCCTCGTCCCGATCTCGGTCTGGATCGCGGCCAGCGACGGCAATGCCATCTACGTCGCGATGTCCTGGGCGATCGGCGCCGGAGTCTTCAACGCCGTGTGGTTTCCTCACCTTCGCCGAGGCACCCACCCACCCGATGGACTGACCCCGACCATCGCCGCGGTGACCTCGATGGCCGGAGTGATCCAGACCAGCGAGCTGTGGCTGACGCTGTCGATGTTCGTCTTGATCAACCTGGTTCTCGGCTGGTTTGCAGGCGTGCACCGACTTGCGTTCGTTCAGCTGATGTGTGTGGCGGTCATGATCGGCGTTGCGGTGCGAGACGGCCAACTCGACAACTCCAGCGGGCTCCTCTTCGCCGGGTTCGTCGTGCCGATGACGTTCTCGTCGCTGTCGTTCGTGTCGGCCGGCGTTGGTCACCGAGAACGGATGCTCGACCGGGCGCTGCGCGTCCGAGGCAGCACCGCGTGGGACATCGACGACCACGGCGTCGTGCGGGCCGTCCTCGGTCGCACCATTGCCGAGGTCATGCCTGGAACGGTCCTTTCATCGGCAATCCACTCAGAGGATCACCGACCCGGCACCCCAGAACCGGGTGCCGTCTTCGAGTACAGAATCGCGAACTCCACCGGAGGATGGCATTGGATTCGCGAAACGGTCCAAGCAGCAGCGCCAGGTTCCGCCGGGCTCCGCAGCAGCATCGCAGACATCACCGTCGAGAAGCAGTCGATCCACGAGGACCGACGCCGAGCAAACATCGATGCACTCACTGGGATCGCGAACCGGTCCAGCCACATCGACGTCGCCGAGCAGTGGGCAGCGGCTGGCACTGGGCATCTCGTCCTCGTCGACCTCGACGACTTCAAACAGATCAACGACACGCTCGGCCACTCGATCGGCGACCAGACGCTGCGCACGGTCACGGAACGGCTCGCGGCAGTCGACGACGGGGTCCACGTCGCACGCCTCGGCGGCGACGAGTTCGCGTGTCTGGTCCCTGGCAGTCCGGAGCCGATCGAGAAGATCGCTGCGCGCATGGTCGCAGCGGTCGACCGTCCACTCACCATCAACTCGATGACGATCTATTCCTCGGCAAGCGCCGGCATCGCAGCGTTCGGAAGCGGACGCACCGACGATGAAGTCCGCCGACGGGCCGGAGTTGCGCTCCGAGCGGCAAAGAGTGTCGGCGGCGCCGCCGCAGTCGAGTACAACGCAACGCTCGAGCAACAATCGAAACGTCAGGCCGAGCTCGCCGCGGACCTGCCGAGCGCGTTGACCTCGGGTGAGATCACGGCGCACCACCAGCCTCAGATCGAACTCGCCGACCGTCAGATGGCGGGCTTTGAAGCACTCGCTCGTTGGGAACACCCCACACAGGGCTTGCTGACGCCTGGCGAGTTCATGGATCTCGTCTCGGTAGGGGGACTCCACCGCCCGTTGTACCTCGCCGTGCTCGACCGAGCGCTTGCCGACCTCGCCGCCATCCGTTCCCGGTCGGTTGAAACACTCGGCCCGGACCTGACCGTGGCAGTGAACCTCGACGCACGCAATCTTCGAGAGGACGATCTCGTCGAACGGACCGTCGATGCGCTGCATCGACACGGCCTCGACCCCCGCCACCTGGTTCTCGAACTGACCGAAGAGGCACTGATCGGCGAGTCGACACCCATTCTCCTGATGATCGATCGACTGGCTGCGACCGGCATCCGACTGAGCATCGACGACTTCGGTAGCGGCTACTCGTCCATGTCGTATCTCCATCGGCTGCCCGTCAGCGAGGTCAAGCTCGACCGGTCCCTGATCACCGACCTCGGAATCAGCCCGCGCGCTCAAGCCGTTGTCGAATCGGTGCTCGATCTTGCCAAGCGTCTCGGGCTCAGAGTGGTCGCTGAAGGAATCGAAGACGCCGAAACGGCCGTTCTCCTCTCCGACCTCGGATGCGCGATCGGCCAAGGCTTTCACTTCGCCCAGCCACAGCCGATGATCGACTGGATCGAGCTCGGCGTCGACCTCCCAGCGCTGGAGGTCGACGCAACGATCAGCCCGCTTCGGAGTGGGTGACGGGCTGCTCACCCATCCACTCGCGCAGGGTGTTCTTCAGCTTGGTCTGCTGGATGAAGAGATCCTGCTCAGCAGGGCTCTCCCCCGCTGCCTGCGGCGCCTTGAGGTAGAAGCTCAGCCACTCCTGCACTCCCGATGATCCGGCGCGATGTGCGAGATCCATGAACAATGCGAGGTCGAGCACGATCGGCGCAGCGAGGATCGAGTCGCGGCACAAGAAGTCGACCTTGATCTGCATCTCGTAGCCGAGCCAGCCGTAGATGTCGATGGCGTCCCAACCCTCTTTGTTGTCACCGCGAGGCGGGTAGTAGTTGATCCGCACGACGTGGTCGATGTTGCCGTACAGGTCGGGGTAGACCTCGGGCTGCAGGATGCCGCCGAGCACGCCGAGCTTCGACATCTCCTTGGTCTTGAAGTTCTCCGGATCGTCGAGCACTTCGCCATCACGGTTGCCCAAGATATTCGTCGAGTACCAGCCGCGCATGCCGAGCATGCGGGCCTTGAAGCCCGGTGCCAGCATCGTCTTCATCAAGGTCTGGCCGGTCTTGAAGTCCTTGCCGGCGATCGGGACACCGTTGCGCTTCGACAACTCGATCATGCAGTCGAGGTCGGTCGTGAGGTTCGGCGCGCCGTTGGCGTACGGAACATCGGACTGAAGTGCGGCGTAGCAGTAGATCTGTGACGGCGAGATGTTGTCGTCGTTGTCCTTGAGCCCCTGCTCGAACGCTTCGACCGACGCGTGAACCGCGGAGGGCTCCTGGTACGCCTCGGTCGAACCACACCACACGATGACGAGCCGGTCGCAGCCGTTCTCTTCTTTGAAGCGGGCCATGTCGGCAATGAGCGCCTCGGCTTGGTCCCACTTGTTCGGGATGTCCTTCACTCGCACGCCGTCGAGGCGGCTCACCCAGCGTTGATCGAAGACGGCCTCCATCGGCACGATGCCTTCCATCTCGTTCGAGATGGCGTCGAGGTCGTTGCCCTGGAGCACACCAGCGGTCTTGGCTGCCTCCATCGCGTTCGGGGAGATCGGGTCCCAGCCGCCGAAGACGATGTCGTCGAGTTCGGCGAGCGGCACGAACTCCTTGATCAGCGGGTTGCGGTTCTCGTCCTTCGTGCCGAGGCGAATGTGCGCCATCTGGGCAACGGAGCCGATGGGCGGCGAAATGCCTTGACGAGCGGCGATGACTCCGGCGATGAAGGTGGACGCAACGGCGCCCATGCCGGGAGTGAGGACACCGAGCTTGCCGGTGGCGGGAGCGATTTCTCGAGCGGTCATGGCTCCGATACTAAGCAATCATTCACAGTAGGAAGAGTTGGTGAAGCATATCTTCACTATTGTGTGTGGGTGCCCGAGACACCGCTGTTGCCTGACATCACGATGCGCCAACTCGAATACCTGGTTGCGATCGACGAGTCACCGACGTGGGCCGCTGCGGCGGAGCGGGTCGGCGTGAGCCCGTCCGCTCTGTCGCAGGGCCTCGCCGAACTGGAGCGACGGATCGGGGTGGACCTGTTCGAAAATGTCGGTCGACGGAGAGTTCTGAGAGCGACTGCCACACCCGTGTTGGAGCACGCTCGCCAGGTGGTCACCCTCACGACCGACTTGACTCGCTGGTCGACTCGACTCCGGGAAGGCGCCAGCGGAGGCGTGCGCCTGGGGATGATCGATGTTGCCGCCGTGGTGCACTTCCCCGACGTACTCCGCTCGTTTCGTTCCGAGCGAGCCGACGTCGAGCTGATGCTGTCGGTCGCTCCCTCGAGAACGCTCCTCGACGACCTCGCCAGTGGGCGTCTCGATCTTGCGGTGTGTGTCGAACCGCCCGAGCCTGTTGTGGGGATCGAGACCGTGTTGCTGCTCAGCGAAACCTTGGTGGTCTACGCGCCGCCGGGCACCTCGATCGGCCCGGCGTCTACGTGGGGACCCTGGGTGTTGTTCCCAGCTGACTCACACACTCGTCAGGCCATTACTGAGCAATTGGTCGAGCGCGGCGCACCGCTGGACGTGGCCGCCGAATCGCACCAGCCCGACGTGCTGCGCGAGATGGTCCAGCTCGGGCTGGGGTGGACGGTGCTGCCCCGCACGCAGGGTGAAGTCGCGCCCGCAGAACTGGAGATCGGCGAGCGGTTGTTGAAGCGGCGCCTCGTTCTCGCTCGCAGGTCGAAGTCGGTCCACGACCCTGCAGCCGACGAGCTCGCCAGCCGGTTGCGTCGGCGACCCGATCAGGCCGGAGTCAACAGCACGTCGTGACGCAGCGACTCGGGATCTTCCGGGTCACCCAGAGCGAAGCCAATGGTGGGCCCGTCGCAGCTGACCGGTGCACGGTTGATCGGCGCGGTGTTCAAGAGTCCGTTCGCCAACTCGCTGCCGCTCAGCGTTACCCCGCCGACGTTGACGACCACGTCGAGGTCGCTCGACGTGATCTGGGCGTCGATCCGGTCCCCGACCACGGTGTACTCACCCGTGACCGTGCCGGTCGCGTCACCCGTACCCTCTTGGCCGACGACGTCCAGCAGCAGCGTGAAGTCGGCGTCGTACATGTACTCGGTGGCGGTGAAGGTCAACAGGCTCTGACCGGTGATCTCGAACGTCGGCGCAGGACCTGCGACTCCGAGCGTGGCTTCGAGGGCGTCGTAGTAACCGTTCATCTCGGCTTCGGTGACCACCCATTCCCCGATCAGACACGAAGCGGTCGATGCGTCTTCCTCCGCCGCCTCGGTCACCACCGGCTCCGGTGCGGTGTCGACGGGAGCATCCGTCTCCACCGGGGCTTCGGTCTCCACCGGGGCCGGGTCGGTCTCCACCGGGGCTTCGGTCTCCACCGGGGCCGGGTCGGTCTCGACGGGAGCCTCGGTCTCGACAGGAGCATCGGTCTCCGTTGGCGCCGAGTCGGTCTCCACCGCCGGGGTGGCGATGCCGTCGCTGCTGCCTCCACAGGCTGCGAGAGCGAGACCCGCAGCAAGCATGGTGATGGCGAGGGGACGATGCGATTTCATGGTCACCATCATTGCCGCAATCGGTTCCGAGAATCCCCGAATTCCGTCACGGGGAAGAACGGCTAGGCAGTTGGCGTCGCCCCGGCGAGGACGGCGGCGAACTGGTCGGTGTCGACATTGCCCCCGCAGAGCACGAACGCGCTGCGCTCGCCTCGGTGCGCCGGCGATTCGGACATCAGCCCGGCGAGCGCGATCGCTCCGGCCGATTCCGCAACGTTGTGCGTCGTGCGAAAGATCGTCCGCATCGCATCAGCGACAGCACTATCCGGCACCGAGATGACTCGCGCTGCCCCGGCCAGAACGCCCGCCATCGACTGCGGGTCCGGCGAGCGCGTGGCGACGCCGTCGACGAACGTGTTCGCCGCTTCGGTCGTCGTCACCGTGCCTGACTCGAATGTCAGCTTCGATGCCGGGGCGCCATCCGAGACGACACCAACCACCTGTGTGTCGAGACCCAGCAGATCGCGCACCGCGATGATTGCGTTGATTCCCGACCCCATACCGATCGGCACGTACACCGTGTCGATCGGCTCGGACGCTTCGAAGAGTTCGCGCGCGTAGGTCGCCACACCGAGAACCAGATCCCGGTGAAACGGCGGGACCGCCTCGAGCGAGCGTTCGGTCGCATACGCCACCGATGCAATGCGAGCCGCTTCGAAGTCGTCGCCGTGCTCGATCACCTCGGCGCCGAGCGCCCGCATGGCCGCGTTCTTCTCGATGCTGTTGCCGTGTGGCACGAAGATCGTCGCCGACCGACCGTGGGCCCTGGCCGCGAACGCCAAGCTCTGACCGTGGTTTCCGCGCGTCGCGCTCACGACACCCTTGACCTCGGGACGTTCTCGAACCAGCCGCTCGAAGAACACGAGCCCACCACGCACCTTGAACGCACCGACCGGTGTGTGGTTCTCGTGCTTGACGGTCACGCGAGATCCGGCGTGTGCGGACAGCATCGGCCATTCGTACTGAGGCGTCGGCGGAACGTGCCGTCGCACGGTCGTGACCGCGTCGTCGAGTTCGTGACGGGTCAACGCAAACGGCTCAGGCATCGGGGCGTCGATCATCGGCTCGGACATCGCGACAGACTGCTACGTCGCCTGAGACGGCGCAACGCCATTTCGGTGATGGACTGCATCCTCCGTGACCACGGTGTCGAGTTGCACATCGTGACGTTCGGTCGGCAACTCGTCGACGATCTGGATCGAGAACGCGAGACCGATCACGGCAACACCGGGGCGCCGATCCGGAAGGAACCTGTCGTACCAGCCGCCGCCCTGCCCGAGTCGCGCTCCGTCGACCGTGAACGCTGTGCCTGGGACCACGATCACATCGGGCCAGGATGCATCGACGTCGTCCTCGGGCATCGCTGTCTCGATGTCGTTGGCAGCGCACCATGCCACCAACGCTGCGGTCTCCACTTCTCCCACGATCGAGTCGTACGCGAGCACTCGCTGCGCCGTGACGAACGCATCGAGCATGACCAGCCGGTCAGTGATTCGAGCCGACCGCACGGGCCGGTCGGGGAGCTCGCGACGCATCGCCCGCATCCGCTGACGAAGGGCACGTTTGGCCTCGACAACGCCCGTCGGCGCCGCATCGTTCTGGCTGACCATGCCTCATCAGCGTACAGTTCACGAGGTGAGCGACCAGACGGACCACAGCTTCAACTCCGACCACTTCCGAGCGGTCATGGGCCACTTCCCCACCGGCGTCACGGTCGTGTCCGGCATGGACGCCGATGGCGCACCGCACGGCTTCACGATCGGGTCCTTCACGTCCGTCTCGCTCGACCCACCGATGGTCGGGTTTCTCCCCCAGATCGGCTCGGCGACCTGGGATGCAATCGCCGAATCGGGCAGCTTCTGCGTGAACGTCCTGAGCGATCAACAGGGCGACCTGTGCTGGAAGTTCGCTCGGTCCGCAGCAGACTCGACCCGGTTCGACGGCGTCGACTGGCACCCAGCCGAGTCGGGCTCGCCCGTGCTCGATCGGGCCGTGGCCTGGATCGACTGCTCCGTCGAGCAGGTGTACGACATGGGCGATCACCACTTCGTGCTCGGCCGCGTGGGCTCACTCGACGCCGACGCCGACCACGACGGTCAGCCGCCGGAACCCTTGCTGTTCTTTAAGGGCGCACTGGGCGGTTTCGAAGCCGAGGGCTGATTCGATGTCGACATGAGTCGAGCCTCGATCCACGAGCGGACGCCGATGGCTGCTGCCATCGACGCCGGTGTCGTCACCGCGTTCGTCGCGATCGGCCGTCGAAATCACGATGAGGACCCCGGCGTGATCGGACTGCTGGAAACCGCTGCCCCGTTTCTGGTCGGTCTGGTGATCGGTTGGGTGCTTGCGACTGCGTGGGCCGACCCGACACCGGTGCGCAAGGCCTTGGTCATCTGGCCCGTCACCGTTGGGGTGGGCATGATCGTCCGCCAGCTGATCGGCGACGGCACCGCGCCGTCGTTCGTGATCGTCGCAACGCTGTTCCTCGGTGCGACCCTCGTCGGGTGGCGAGCAGCGCTCCTCGCGATCACGGCCCGCCGCCCCTCGCCGTTCGATGCGAATGTGGAGGAATCCTGACGCCAGGCGCACGGATCCCTCCACATTCGCGTCTGGGGCGGGGTTGGAGCGCTGGCGGGATTGGGGTTGGGGTCGGGGCTCAGTTGTCGATGACGACGACTCGATCGCTGCCGCTGCGGCCGAACACCTCGGGCGCGTAGATCTCCTCGGCTCGCGTCGGGGGCACGACGAACTGGCCTGGGGTCGTGGCCCTGGCGACGTAGGTGTAGGTGTACGTGCCGCCGGGCAGGTAGCGGGTGAACGCTTCGGCACGGTCGTCACGCAGGTTCTGATGCTCGTACCACTGCCGCCACCAGTAGCCGCCGAACGACGAAGCAGATTCGCCAGTCGGCACCGTCGAGGCGGTTGCGAGCGCAGGGTTCACCGGCTCGAACCCGGCGGGCAGCGGGTCGACAAGAGCGATATTGGTGCGCCGAGCGTCTGCCACCATCGTGAGCGTGATGCGCACCGTTGCACCCGCCGCGACCTCCCAGGTGCCATCGGGGCGCTGCACGACATCGGACGGGTCGTCGATGGCTTCGTAGCTGCGTTCGACGACGAACCCTTCGTCGCGAGGTTCGAGATCGAGGTCGCTTGGGGCGTAGCGCAGGCCGAGTCGGTAGTACAGGCGGCCGTCGCCGTCCTTGGCCAGCACCAGATCGACGTCTCCGTTGTCGATCAGTGTCTGCGTCGGAACGGTGGTCACCGAGGTCTCGGTCGACCGGCCCGAGAAGTCGACTTCGGCAGCGTAAGTGTCGCCAAGCCACGCTCGGGCGACGAAGTCGGGGTCGACCGATTCGAACGTGTCGAAGTACTCGTTCATCGCGAGCAGGATGAACGAGTTCTCGTAGGCGTTGCCCCATCGACCGCGCACTTGATTGCCAAGCAACCCGGTGACGACCTTCGGAATGAGATCGTTGTCAGGATCTTCGCTCACCAACGCCCCGAGGATGATCCCGTCGGTTCGTCGGTCCGAGTGGGCGATCACGTAGGCGTCTTCGCCGTATGAGGTCGCAAAGGTGGCGGCACCGGCAGTCTCGACTGCCGAGTTCTCGATCCGCCCGGCGATCTCGTCACGGGTCGCCGGGTCGTCGATCACCGTCCAGAGCTGAGCGATCGAGTCGAGCTGCAGATCGCGAGAGTTGTAGAGATCGAGGGCCTTCGACGGGTCCGAGTCACCCGCAACGCCGCGCACGTACAGCGCGTAGGCGCTGATCGCTGCGCTGACCGTCTCGGTGTGGGTCTCGTAGAAGTAGCTCTCGATGTCGCTGAGGTATTGCAGGGCGAAGTCGAGTACGCCTTGGTCGACGGCATACCCGTTCTGCTGAGCCAGCACGAGCGCATGCGTCGCGTGGACGGAGATCCACGGTCGCGATTCCCGGTTTCGCTGCCAAGACGGGAAGCCCCCATCGCCGTTCTGGAGTGCCTGCAGGGCCTCCACATCGCGATCAACCATCTGATTCAACGCCTCGGCGTCGGGGAGGCCGTCGGCGTCGAAGGCGTCGAGCACGTCACGCAGGGCGGCCACCGCCATGATCCGCGATGCGTAGCCATCGGCGGAGTCGTACCGGTATTCGGAGAGGTACAGCACCGCGTCGGTGAGTGCTTGCAGCGCTGTTGACGAGGTCGAGATCTCGAGGCCGCCGAACTGTGGGAACACGCCGGTCGGAGCGAGGAGCGGCTGAGCGATTGGATCCTCGTCGTCGAGCACGCCGTAGGTGGCGAAGGCTTCGGCTGTCGCTGGCGTGTACACAGGCAGTTCGATTTCGGCAGCGTCCGCGAAGTCGCCACTGACGACCGCTGCACGGAACCGAGCCGTTCCGACTTCGTTTGCAGAAACGGGGAACCTGACTTCGACTCGGCTGTTTGCGGGCACGGTGACCCGGCGTCCCGCCGAGCGAGCATCCGGTTCGGCTCCGTCGTCGATGATCAGGTTCGCGACCTCGATAGCGACATCGACGTCGACGGGCTGGTCGTTCTGGTTCTGAACGACGAGTGGAAGCTCGAACGTGTCACCGAAGTTCAAGAATCGCGGCGCCGATGGTCGAACGGAGACGGGCAGGCGGGCGGTGATGTTCGACTCACCGGACCCGAATTCGTCGTCACCCGCAGCTGCGACGGCCATCACCCGATAGCGGGTGAGGTTGTCCGGCAGATCGAGTTGCACCGTGACCGAGCCGTCGGCGTCGGTGGTCTCGTCGGGCGCGAAGATCGCGAGCGCATCGAAGTTCTCGCGCACGCTGATCGCGGCGCCCGAAGCGTCACCGCCGTCGCTCTGCGCGCGTCCATCCGCTTCTGGTGCGGATGCAACCGCGTCGGCGCTGTCATCCGCGCTCGCAACCTCCGCCATCGCCTCTTCGTCAGCCGCGAACTCCTCGACCGGCGGATCGAATCGCTCGTCACCGAGCAGGTCGGGGTTGGCGAGGATGATCGATTCTCGGAGCAGGACCGGTTGCAGTGGCGAACCGACGCCGCTGTAGAAGAAGTCGATCGGGTCGGCGAGCTGGTAGTTCGTGAGCGACAGGACCGCTTCGTCGACGACGATCAGCGCAACGCCAGCGTCGGCGACGGGAGCGCCGTTGGCGTCGACAACCGAGACGGTGACCGATGTCGAGTCGCCGGGGACCAGGTTTGCCGAAGCCGGCGTGGCGACCACCTCGAGGGTTCGCGATGTCGGAGGGATCTGCAGCCGGATCTGGCCCGCTGCGAAGGCCGGCTGCGGCGGCGCATCTAGGAGGGCCTCGCCGTCGTCACCGATTCGCTCGTTGGTACCGACCATGTCGATGCGGACGTTGAGGTTCGGGATGTCATCGTCTGCAATCGGGATCGTCAACACGGCGCTGCCGTCAGGCGCATCGAAGGACTCGACGATCTCGGTGCCTGCTCGAGACACCGTCATCAAGCCGGACGCCGGAGCGAACGGCGCTTGGACCAGCAGCTCGGCGGTATCGCCGGGAGCATAGAACTCGGCGCTCGGAACGATGGTGACCTCACCCTGGGTGAGGTCACGGGTGGGAGCGGCGGTGCCGCCGCTGACCCACTGCGTGTACTGAGCCAAGGAGCTGCGGCCGTCCTCGTCGGTGACGGTTGCGGTGATCTGGTATCGACCGCCGACTTCGGTGTCGAATTCGCAGCGCATCGATTCATCGATCACGAGGTTGGTCACGCTGTCGGTCGAGGTGACCGTGCAGGTCTGTTCGTCCACGAGTTCCTGGACGTACCGGCCGCCGTCGAGGCGATAGTCGAGTCGCCCTGCCACGATGTCGAACGTGTTGCCGGCAACAGCGTTGCCGTCGATGTCGACCACCGCGGAATCGATCACGATCGGCTGACCGCGCTCGACGAATCCTCGATCGCTCCGCAGGCCCACGTACAGCTTCGATGGATGGACGAGCAGGGTGGTCCGAGCCGAGATCGCTTGCCGGTTGACGTCGATCACCGTCGCCTCGGCGGTCACCAGACTCGGTTGGTCGACCGGCTCGATCTCGCGGTCTGCGTCGGCGACGTCGGTCGCTGCGATCTCGTCGAAATCGAGTTGCAGCAGATGGGTCCCGCCGGCGTCCGTGCGACCCGAGAACTCGGCAAATCGCTGGTTTCCACCAAAGCCACCGCCGTAGAAATCGTCGTCGGAGAAGCCGTCGGAGAACTCGTCTCCGGACCGATACCACCACGGGGTCCACACCCCGAACGAGAAGTCGTTCCAGTTGGGCGGCGCGTAGAAGGTGTCGGTCGCCGAGACGAACCAGTTGACGTCAGCGTCGCCGAGCGGACCGCCTGCGAAGTAGTTCGCATCGACGGCGATTGTCGCTGGCTCGACGATCACGTACGGGCCCTCGGATTCGGTTCGCGCCTCGACCTCGAAGTCGGGCGTGCGGAAGTCCTGCACCTGGAACTGGTGGGACCACGAGAAAAGGCTCGTGGTCGCCGCTTCGTCGTTGAGCAGTTGCAGTTCGACGAATGCTCCGCCGGTGTTCGATGCCTCCGGCACCTCAACGCTCAGGTTGAACCCGCCGGCAGAGTTCACCGGCACGACGCCGGCACCGATCTCGTTGCCGACCGGGTCGAATGCCGTGTAGCGAACGAATCGATCTCCGGCGAACCGTGCGAGTTGTGCGTCTTCGGAGTCGATGCGTCGAACGAGCCCAGTGATTCGTGCGGTCTCTCCCGGCCGGTAGAGCCCGCGATCGTCGACGACGTACCAACGACCTTCGGCGCCGCGGCTCCGCTCGCTCCACGTGTTGAAGTTGCCAGCCGGAAGCACTGCGACGTCGTCACCAACCGTCACCACGAGCCCCTCGACGGAGTTCGCTCCGAGCTGGATCCGAGTGACCCCGTCAGCGGCGGTCGTCGAGGCGTTCGAGCTTGCGCCGATCGGCAACACCTCTGCACCCTCGATCGGGTCGCCCGTGAGGAGATCGGTCACCCAGACGAGGACTTCCGTGTCGGTGACGAATGCGTCGACACCGGTCGTCGTGTTCTGCACAAAGGTGAAACTCGGCTGATTTCGCCAGTAGTCGTCGTTGCGTCGATTCACAGGCGGGTCCGGCTGGACGCGCAGGACGATCGGGCCTCCCGACGCTGCGAAGGCTTCCTCGAGGTCGATCACGGTTTCGGTGAGCTGGTCTTGTGCCCCATCGATCTCGACCCCGTCGTCGAAGACCACCGGCCAGTCAGGATCGACGCGGTCACCGTCGTCGTCGAAGCCGTCATTGAGGTACTCGAGGAAATCGACGTACCGGTCGGCATCGATCTGCCACGCGGTGACATCGAGGTCGTCGTGATTGATGGTGTTGAAGGACAACCCCGGCGACTCCGCGAATGGATCCGTCGTGACGAAGACACGGTCGGGCCCGATGAGCACCGGCCGCGCGTCGCCGATGCGGAACTCGTCGCTCCACTCCTCGCCGAGGCGTTGCCCGAACACGTCGACGATGTCCGGGGAAATCGTGACGGTGTAGTCGGTGTTGCCCGCCGTCGCACCGCGAAGACGAAGCGTGACCCCCGTGGTTTCGACGATCAGCCCGGGAACCGCAGGCTCGACGCTCACCCATTCGGGGTCGAACACCGCGACGTCCAGTGGGTTGTTGAACCGGATGACCAAGGGCGAAAGCGGGACGCATTCGCCCCCGCAGTTCGACTCGGTGACGGCAAGTGGCGGGTAGGTCCTCCCCGACTCGCTCAACTGCGAGTCTCCTGCCTTGGGACCTTCGGTCGACAGAACGCCAGGGCCGACGGTGACAGTGACCGGCGTATTCGGATCCAGCGACGACGACGGCACGAACGCGACGGCGCGGCCGGGCAGTGCCCAGTCGAACGTGCTGCGAGCACCTTGGTCCGACTCGATCTCATCGGCGGTTGCGAGTCGAACGCTCGAAACGTCGCCCGCATCGAGCGAGATCGCGTCGATCACCGATTCTGGGTCGACGCGCTGGTCGAAGGTGGCGACGAAGACGGGTTCGAGCTGCATCGACTCGTTCAGCCCGCCGATGGACTCGGCGTTCGCCGGAGGCGTCGAGAACGTGAACACCACGTCACCGGTCAGGATCGCTCCATTCGCCGATTCGGTACCCGCCGGGATGGTCACCGTGTAGTCGGTCGCAGCGGGCAGGCGGTCCAGTGCGCCGTTGCCTGCGACGGTGTTGTCGATGTCGGCGCCGACTTCGGGAGTCACTTCGAAACGGAGGGTGCGGGTGCCGATCCAGCGCCAGCGACCATCGATCCCGGCCGTCTCAGCGATGTCCGGCTCGATCGTGACCGGCACGTCACCCAGCGCATCGAGCTGGTCGAGCGTCGCCAACTCCACCATCGGCTCGTTGAAGGTCACGGCGATGAAGGGAGCCACATCGACGGCGCCTTCGGGCTGAACGCGCAGCACTTCCAATGGGCCCGCAGCGTTGGCGCTCGGCACGGTGGGCGCGTCGGGTGACGGCGGGAATGCAGCGTCGACGAAGTCGGTCGCCGTCGGCGGGGTGAGCGAGTCGACCGGGCGGTTGAATTCCGCAACGTCGTCAACGGGAACATCCCATTCGGGGAGCCGATCCAACACGGCGGCGACGTCCGCAGCGCTCAGCGCGACGCCGTCGACGACCTCGAGCGACTCGTCGACGGTGTCCGCTGGCGCCCCTTCGCTCAGGCTGATGCCGAGCACGCCAGGAATCGAGTTGGACGATCCGGTCGTTCCATCCGGGTTGCTCCCCGCGCCTCCGTCGTCGTCGACCGGCGGGATCGTCTGGGGCGTGTTGCGGGCACCTTCGACCGTGGTCGTCGGTCCAGACTCGGATCCACCAGTACAGGCGCCCGCCATCATCGCCGCGGTCACGAGCAGTGCCGTCAATCGCTTCGTGTTCATCGATTTTCCTTCGTTCGTCCGCATTCAACCTACGACGCACCGAACGCCCGCCGCGGTTCTTTGGACGCTTCGCGTCTCCGATCGGTTCCCGCCGCGTCCAACAGACTTCGGTGTCAGCAGTGTTCATTCGCGAGGCTGGGGCGATGACAGAGATGCCGACAGCTGCCGAACCGTCGAGTGTGGGCTTCGACGCCGAGCGACTGCAGCGGATCGACGACCATTTCGCCGGGTACGTCGACGACGGTCGGCTTGCCGGGTGGCAGGTCGCGATCGTTCGAGATGGCCAACTGGCGCATCACTCGACCTACGGCAAGCGCAACCTCGAGACCGACACCGACTGGTCGCCGGACACGATCGCCCGGATGTACTCGATGTCGAAGCCAATCACCTCCGTCGCCGCGATGATCCTGCACGAGGAAGGCCACTTCCAACTGAAGGACCCAGTGTCGAAATTCATCCCGGCGTTCGGTGAATCGCGGGTGTATCGGAACGGATCGTTCGTGGCACCGAACACCGATCCGATCGTCGAGCCGATGAAGATCTGGCATCTGCTCACTCACACGTCGGGCCTGACCTATGGATTCCACAACAGCCACGTGACCGATGAGCTGTATCGCAAAGACGGGTTCGAATGGGGTATTCCGGCGGGCCTCGACCTCGAGGCATGTTGCGACCGGTGGGCCGCGCTCCCCCTCGCGTTCCAGCCGGGAGCAGAGTGGCTCTACAGCGTGTCGACCGACGTGCTCGGCCGAGTCGTGGAGGTGGTCTCGGGTCAACCGCTCGACGTGTTTCTCAAGGAGCGAATCCTCGATCCACTCGGCATGACCGATACCGACTTCTGGGTACCCGACGACAAGCGTGAGCGCTTCGCCGAGCTGTACTTCCGCAACCCGTCGACGAAGCAAGCATCGAAAATGCCCGCTCCGAAGCTCGAGTCACCCCCGGACATGTTGAGCGGAGGCGGCGGGTTGTGCGGCACAGCGGCTGACTATCTGCGGTTCGCGCAGATGCTGATGAACCGGGGCGAACTCGATGGGGCACGGATCCTCGGATCGCGCACCGTCGACTACATGACGCAGAACCACCTGCCTGGCGGTGCGGACCTCGAAGAGTACGGAAGGCCGCTGTTCGCCGAAACGGCGTTCGACGGGGTCGGATTCGGCCTCGGCGTGTCGGTCGTTCACGACCCGGCGGCAGCAAAAGTGCCCGGATCTGTCGGCTCCTACTCGTGGGGTGGAGCTGCGAGCACCATCTTCTGGAACGACCCCGCCGAGAACCTGACGGCCATCTTCCTCACACAGTTGCTGCCCTCGAGCACGTACCCCATTCGGCCGCAGCTCCAGCAGTTGGTGTACCAGGCACTCGTCGACTGACTGGCTGACTGCGTGACGTTCAGTCGTCGCCGCGGAGCTTGAAGTACAGGCTGGCGAGTGCGCCGATCACGACGAGGATGATGACGATCCTCAGGATGAAGCGAAGCGTCCCGAGGATCCACCCGAAAAAGAACCAGACGATCAGCGCGACGATGATCCAGCCGACGATGGTTGCGAGGAGGGATCTGCCCGACGATGACGCCATCTCGTCATGCTATGCGGACTCGTGCGGACGGGGGTCTGCATCGGCGGGGACACCTCCCCGGTGACAATGTGGCGAAGAAATGCCATGCTCGGCGACATGAAAGCACCTCACACGTCACACACGAAGCGAGCGCTGCTGGTCGGCGCCGCACTCGCCGCTTCCGCCGCGGTTGCCGTCTCGGGCCCTTCGCCGATCGCTTCGGCGGTCGCACCCGGCGGGACGACCTGTTTCGAGTCCGGGGCGCCAGCCGGTGCTGGTGTCATCGTGAACGGCACAGCAGCGGCCCCCGGCGGCTCGGGCTTCCTCAACTTCTATGCCCCCGGCCCAGCTGCAGACCCGACGGGAACATCGAGTGTCAACTTCGCTCCCGGTGCCGCAGTTGCGAACTCGGTCATCACGCCCGTCGCCGACGGCGAAATCTGTGTGTACAACAGTGAGAGCGTCGAGGTCATCGCCGACGTGGCCGGATGGATCGACCCGGACAAGCTGCTCGCGTTCAACGGCGGGCAAGCGATTCGCGTCTTCGACACGCGCGAGCAGACCGCTGGCAAGTACCGGCCGGGTGAGGAGTTCTGCTTCAATCCAGCCAGCAACTCTCGAGCTGGTCAGCCGAGCTTCATCAACGTCACCATCGCTGGCGCTGAAGCCAACGGGTTCGTCAACATCTACCCCCAGGGTGCCGCTGATCCATCAGCGAACTCGGTCATCAACTTCAACGCCGGCCGCAACGTCGCAAATGGTGTGACCGTCACGACGGGGACCGAGAGCAAATTCTGCATCTTCACCAGCGCCACGACACACGTCATCATCGACGCAATCGGAGCGGTCCAGAACGAGGAATTCACGCCCGCAAACGCCGATAACACTGCTGACCGCATCTTCAACACTCGCAACAGCAGCCCGTTCACCGCCGGGGAGGAGCGCTGCTTCGCTACTGAAGCCGGGGCCGGCGAGTCGGTCGTGCTGAACGCCACTGCGTTCGGTGCCACTGGCAACGGCTTCTTGAACGTGTACTCGTCAGACGCAACCGCCGACCCGGCCGACAACTCGACGGTGAACTTCCGGGCGGGCGCCAACGTCGCCAACGGCACGATCGTTCCGGCGGGTGCGGACGGCCAGATCTGCGTCTACGCAAGCGCCCCCACCCAGGTCATCATCGATGCCGCCGGTTACATGGCTTCGGGTGTCTTCGTCGCCCTCAACGCCGACGGTTCGGCCACCCGAGTCCTCAACACACGCGGCGGCTGATTCACCGCGGCAGGAACCGAAATCGGGCGTGGGCTCGGCGCACATGCGTCGGGCCCACGCCCGTGTCGCGTCTCACGAACCCCGCTCGACAGGACGGCGTCGTCGGCGAGATACGTTGCAATTCGTGACGTACGCCAACGTTCCGATCATCGACCTCGGAGGCCGACGAAGCACCGGGCCTTCGAGCGCAGTCGTCGGGCAGGTCGCAGACGCAGCCGAGCGTTTCGGGTTCTTCCAGGTTGTCGACCACGGCATCGACGACAGCCAGGTCGAAGCCGTTTGGAGCGCCACCTCGACGTTCTTCGCGTTGTCGATGGCCGACAAGCGTCGGATCATGCGGACCAAGGAGAACAGTCGCGGGTACTACGACCGCGAGCTCACGAAGAACGTGCGCGATCACAAGGAAGTCCTCGACCTGGCGCAGACTGCGCACCCCGAGCTTGCCGATGATCATCCGAGCAACGTGCACGAGGTCGACGGCATGAACCAGTGGCCGGAGCTCGCCGGGTTCCGATCCACGATGATCGACTACATGGCGGCATGCAACGAGGTGGCACTGTGGCTCCTGGCCGCATTCTGCGAAGGGTTGGGGGAACACGCCGACCATTTGCGCGCCGAGTTCGGCTCGGACCACACAAGTTTCCTGCGGCTCAACCACTACCCCGTCGCTGACCTCCTGGACGCGCAGGAAGCCGCTGCAGTGACCGAACTGGGCGACATGGCGTTGCAGCACCACACGGACGCAGGCGCGTTGACGGTGCTGTTGCAGGACGATGTGGGCGGGCTGCAGGTCGCTCACGACGGCGGATGGATCGATGTCGAGCCAACGCCTGGTGCGCTCGTGGTGAACACCGGCGACATGATGCAAGTGTGGTCGAACGACCGCTACCGGGCGGCCACACATCGAGTTCTGCCTCGCACCGGCGTGGAGCGGTCGTCGCTTCCCTATTTCTTCAACCCGTCGTACTCGACGAACTATGCGCCGTTGCCCGGCTCGATCGCCGAGGGTGACGTCGCCCACTACCGACCGATCAACTGGGGCGACTTCCGCCAGGCTCGTGCCGACGGCGACTACGCCGACTTCGGTACCGAGATACAGATCGCTCACTTCGCGATCTGATCGGGAATCTGATGCGACAGATCGACTTCGCGGGTGCGGCTCACCCTGACCTCACGGTCGAGGCAATCGAGGTTCCGACGCTGATCGAGCGGATCGGCGAAGCTGGGCTCGGCGAAGTGCAGCGTCTGTCCTTCGGTGTGATGTTGATCGTTCGCGGCGGAACCGGCTCGCACGTCGTCGACTTCGAATCGATCGAACTCCAAGCAGGGCGCATCGTCTTCGCGCGGCCTGGACAGGTCCTCCAATGGGTCGACTTGGCAGCGCTGGATGCGGTTGTCGTCGTCGCTCGGCCCGAGCTGTGCGGGCTCGACAGTTGGTTCCCCGGACAGGCCGCGTACCGCGACCTCGAGTCGGACGCGATGGCAACCGCCGCCGACCTCGCCCGTTGTGTACAGCGCGAACAGGAACAGTTCTCGGCCGATGAGGCATCCGTTCGGCTCCTCGACTCGTTGTTCGCATCGCTAACCGCGGTGTTCGACCGCGCTGAAGGCCGCAGCCGCTCGACCCCGTTGCCGGAGCCATACGTGTTGTTTCGCACGGTGCTCGAAGCGGACTTCACCCGAAGCCGCGACGCCCGCGTGTACATGAACGAGATCGGCTTCTCGGAGCGCACGATCAATCGTGCGTGTCAGCGAGCGACTGGCTTCACGGCCAAGGGCGTGGTCGATCAACGCATCGTGCTCGAGGCGCACCGCCTGCTCGCACTCACCGACCTGCCGATCAACGCGATCGCACGTCAGCTCGGGTTCACCGAGGCGGCGAACTTCGACAAGTACATCGCGAGACTGACCGGTGCACGCCCGCTCGAATTCCGAACTCGGTTACGGGCGCGTGGCGCATCGGCGGTCGCGGACGCCGGGTTCTCGCCGTTGTCCACTTTCGACGCGTCGACGTCCGGTCTGCACCTTGGCCGATGATCACCGTCGGCCGATCATGGGTGCAATGGGACAACGACTCGACAACGCCACCAACCTCTACCTCGAAGGAATTCGTGACGGGCACGCCGAACAAGCGATCACGAAGTACACCGGCGACCGCTACACCCAGCACTCGGGTGGCGTGAAAGACGGTCGGGACGGATTCATCGAGTTCTTCGAGGACTTCATCGAGCGCAATCCGGTCCGCGACATCAAGATCGTGCGAGGCTTCGAGGACGGCCAGTTCGTGTTCGTGCAGGCGCATCAGATCCTGAACAACGGCGAATTCGAGTACGTCACGGCCGACATCTTCGACACCGACGACAACGGGAGAATCATCGAGCACTGGGACGTCATCGCCGAGATGTCCGACGAGTCGGTGTCCGGCCACACCCAGATCGACGGACCGACCGATCCGACCGACCTCGACAAGACCGACGAGAACAAGGAGTTGGTCCGGAACTTCCTCGACGACGTTCTGGTCAACGGCAACAACGAGAAGGTCACCGACTACATCTCGACGGAGACCTACATCCAACACAACCCGCAGGTGGGCGACGGCCTCGATGGGTTCGGTACGTTCGTTGCTCAACTCGCCGAGCAGGGCATCACGATGACCTACCTGAAGGTGCACCGGCTGATCGGGTGCGGTGACTTCGTCGTTTCCCTTTCACACATCGAGATGGGCGAAGCCGAGATGGCCGTCATCGACATCTTCCGCGTTGCGGACCGCAAGATCGTCGAGCACTGGGATGTCATGGAAGAGATCGCACCCGAAGAAGAGTGGGCGAACTCCGGAAAATTCTGACGGGAGAACATCCTGCGAGCGGACACACACACGACGAATCGACATCGCCAGCCAGTCGTCAGCCTGAGGTCGCTGCTAACGCACCTAGTTGCACACCGGGCACGGCGTCGGCACACCGCTGCGTGACGGCACGGTGTACTTGAGTAACTCCTGCAGAATGTCCCAGAATCCGAGCTCCAGTTGGAGCTCGAAATCAGTGACGTCTTCGAGACGCTGTCGCTCGGCCTCGGAGAGCTCGTCTTCGTTGGCGAAGAGCACCAGACCGAGTTGAGGCTCATCCCATTCAGCGCTCGGTATCCAGACGTACCACCAGTCACCGTCGGCCTTGTACTTGACAACGAAGTCGCCGAGTATCTGTGCACGTTGCGGGGACGGGACACCCCGAGTGCGGGCGTCGTTGGTATAGCGATTTAGTTGGCCAATCGCCTCGGTAACGCCGCGAGGAGTCGCACGCTTCACCTCGTAGATCTCCGTGTCGCTGTTGCCATCGGCTGCGGCGAGAATGATGTCGGATCGACTACCGGGAGCGAGATTCGTTTCCCATTGAACACGATCGTTGGGGTCCCCGTTCTCGTTTGCGATGAGGTAGCGGAGAACGATCGCCTGTGCTGTGTACTCGGGACGAAACCTCGCGCCCTGTCTTGATCTGCACTCGACGTGGTACGCAATGCATAGCGCCGCTAGGTACCCGCGGCTCCGAAAGGTGTTCGGGCTGGTCAAGCTCGTGTTCTGACGGCGTGAGTTGAAGTGAGTCAATATGCAGAAGGCGTCTCTGCAGAAGTCGTTGGGGCCAAATTCGTCCTCATCGCTCGATCCTTCCTCGTCACCCGCCTGAGCGAGCGCGGCGACGTAGCCGACCGTTCCAGCCAGCGGCACAGATGACCGCTTACCCGACCCGGCCACGGCATAGACCTCAATCTCGTAGTCGAGGTCCTGGTTCAGCCCTTGGATCACGATTCCGGGCGACGTAACAACGCCGACGACCTGGTCGTCAGCGCGGACTTCGTAGCCGCTGATTCCGGAGTCTGCGGTCGCCTCGCCCCATGCCAGCGTGATGGAAGAGTCGTCCGACTCCACATCGGCGAGAAGGCCAGCGACGGACCATGACGGCGGTTGTTCGCCAGGACTGGGATCGGGATCGGGGTCTGTGCCCACATCGCACCTTGCGGTATCGAACGTCTCACGGATCCTCGCCCCGACCGACGTCTCGGTGCCGTCGGATTGCTGTTCGTAGACCTGGAGATCCCAGGTGCCGGTGGGGATACCGCCGAGGGCGACGATGCCGGTGGCACCGTTGTCGATGGTGTGGAGGTGACTGGCGTGAACCTGATCGCCCGTGGTGGGATCGGTTAGC
>CALIOL010000149.1 GCA_938044705.1 uncultured Ilumatobacter sp.
GACGGTTCCGGCGTCGCAGTCTTTGGTGGCACAGCGCCAGTAGCCGTCGAGGTCACCGACACGATCTTCGATGCGAACATCGTCGGCATCCAGGTGACGGATTCTGCAGCGTTGACCGTCACCGACAGCGAGTTCGAGAACCACACGTCCGACGCGATCTCGCTGAACGGCGCAACCGGCGACGTCACGGTCAACACCAGCCAGTTCGACGCCAATACGGACGGCGTCTCCACCTTCGACTCGACCACCGACGTGCGAATCGTCGACAGCGATTTCGCCAACACGACCGACACCGCCGTCGAAGTCGTGCAGAACACCGGTGATCTCGTGTTCGAGCGCTCGTCCATCACCGCCACCAACCGTGGCGTCGTCGCCGACGATGTCGACGGTGCCGTGCGCATCGACAGGTCATCACTCTTCCGGAACGGCGGCGCATCCTTCGCCGACACGCTCGTCCGCGCCACCGACGTCGCCGACGGCCTCACCATCATCAACTCGACGTTCGCGTCGAACATGACGTCGAGCGCGCTCATCGACACGACCGGCACCGACGTGCGCTTCGCCCACTCGTCGCTCGAGAACAGCTCCGCCTTCACCGCGATCAATGTCGACGGCGACCTCGCCCTCGACCACTCGATCGTGCTGATCGCCGGAAGTGGCACCAGCTTCGAGTCCTCCGGCGGCACCGTCACTGGCGACTACTCCATTCTGGAAGAAGGCAGCGGCCTCGGTGGAACCACCATCGAGACCTTCGATTCTCCATCGTCCTTCGGTGACGGCAACGGTGGCAGCGACGGCGCACTCGTGCCCCGATTCCGCTCCATCGCGATCGACGCAGGCGACCCGAACATCACGTCAGCGCCCGCCACCGACCAGCGCGGCAACGCCCGCATCGTCGACGTGATCGACATCGGTGCGATCGAAACCGACACGGTGATCCCGGCCCTCGTGTCGCTGGAGCCGGGTCGCTTCGCCGACACTCGGGCCAACGGCGAGACCATCGACGACCGGTTCGTCGCCGACGGCAAGCTCACTGCAGGCGAGGAGTACCGCGTCGACATCGCCGGTCGAGGCGACGTGCCCGCCGACGCTGCGGGCGTCGTCATGAACGTCACGGCGGTCGCCGCAGAAGGCAACGGCTTCGTGACCGTCCATCCGTGCGTGACACCGCGGCCCCTGTCGTCCTCGCTCAACTACACCGCTGGCGTCAACCTCGGCAACGAAGTCATCGCCGGGCTCTCAGGGCTCGGCGAGGTCTGCCTCTTCACGTTCGAAGCGGCGCACATCACCGTCGACGTCACGGGCTACATCCCCGACGGATCATCGACCACACCGATCACGCCCCGTCGCTTCCTCGACACCCGACCCGCCGGTGAAACCTTCGACGGCAACGATGTCGCTGCAGGCAAGACCGGCAACGGTGGAGAAGTGCGCCTGGACGTCGCCGGTCGCGGCGGTGTTCCTGCCGACGCAGCAGCGGTCATCGTGAACGTGACCGCGGTCGGGGCGACCGACACCGGATTCGTCACCGTCCACCCGTGCGTTTCCCCGCTCCCGGTCGCCTCCTCGCTCAACTTCGTGGCTGGCGTCAACCGCGGCAACGAACTCATCGCGAGTCTCGACGCAACCGGCGACCTCTGCATCTTCACGAGCGCCTCCATTCACCTCACCGCTGACGTCGTCGGGTACATCCCCGCCGGAAGCACCGTCACCGCTGTCGAGCCGGCTCGCCTGCTCGATACCCGGGTCGGCGGCACCACCGTCGACGACGAAGCAGCCGGGGACGGACCGCTCGTTGCTGGAGAGGAGATCACGCTCAACGTGGCCGGACGCGCAGGTGTGCCGACCGATGCCACCGCCGTCGTGGTCAACGTCACCGCGATCGGCGCCGCCGGCACCGGCTTCGCAACGGTCCACCCGTGCCTGACTCCGACACCCCTGTCGTCGTCACTCAACTATGTGCAGGGGGTCAACGGAGCAAACGAGATCATCGCGCTCCTCGACGCCGACGGCGACCTCTGCCTGTTCTCCTTCGAGGCGTCGAACTTCGCCATCGACGTCGTCGGCTATCTGCTCTAGTCCGACACGAAACCGAGTCGCGACGACTCGGTCTCCTGTGTGACACTTCCCGTATGGCTTCTTCTGGCGCGCCGCTGATCACGGCGCAGTCGCTCGTCAAGCGATTCGGTGACTTCACCGCTGTCGATGGCATCGATGTCGAAGTCGAGCCAGGGGAGAGCTTCGGGTTTCTCGGACCCAACGGCGCGGGCAAGACCTCGACCATGCGAATGATCGGTTGCGTCTCACCCGTCACCGAGGGTTCCCTCCGGATCTTCGGCATGGACCCGGCGACCGACGGACGCACGATCCGCGCCCGCATGGGCGTCGTGCCCCAACTCGACCAGCTCGACAAAGAACTCACGGTCGAGGAGAACCTGGTCATCTACGGCCGCTACTTCGACCTCAGTCGCAAGCAGGCGCGCGCCAAAGCGGCCGAGCTCCTCGACTTCGTGCAGCTGACCGAACGCAAGGACAGTCGTGTCGACCCGCTCTCGGGTGGCCAGCAACGCCGCGTCAGCATCGCTCGCTCGCTCATCAACGACCCCGACCTGCTCCTGCTCGATGAGCCGACCACCGGCCTCGACCCGCAGGCTCGTCACGTGCTTTGGGACCGCCTCTACATGCTCAAAGAACGCGGCGCCACGCTGGTGGTCACCACGCACTTCATGGACGAGGCCGAACAGCTCTGCGATCGACTCGTCGTCATGGACGGCGGCCGAATCGCAGCCGAAGGCTCCCCCCAGGGACTGATCACCGAACACGTACGCCGAGAAGTCCTCGAAGTGCG
>CALIOL010000150.1 GCA_938044705.1 uncultured Ilumatobacter sp.
CACCTCTGCTCGTGGCGATCGGCCCAGAACCCGACTGGGACAAGGGCTGGAGGCAAGCGATCTTTCCGAACGGCGCGACGATCAGCCTGAGCCTGTTCGCGTACGCGGTCGCCGTGTCGTACGCGAATCGCGCACCTGACGATCGATCTCCACGTTGAGCTCGGCGCGAAAAACCGCGAGATCGCCAACGAGTTGTACGTGTCACTCGACGCGCCACGGTCGAACGAACAAGGGCGTGCAAGCTGAGCAGCGCCGCCAGCCGAAGTCGGACCTCCGGCACTCTCGCCGTATTCGCATCGAGACGAACGGTCCACAACCAAGTCATCTCGTACACACCGGTGCCCCGAAGAAGGACGACATGAGTACGAACCGCACCGGTGAGCGCGTCGCATCGACGACGAGAGCGACCTCGTGACGGTGGCGCTGGCCGTACTGGCGGTCGTCTCAGGCGGGTCGTTTCTCTTCTACGGCTACGAAACACTCTTCAGCGAGCCGCCTCGCGGCGAGTTCGATCGCTACGGCATGCCCGACGTGCGACGATTCGTGGGCACCGCGCAACTCCTCGGGGGCGCAGGCGTGCTGATCGGCTTGCTCGTCGCGCCGGTCGGTGCTGCTGCCGCGTTGGGGTTGGCGACGATGATGTTCCTCGGACTCGTCGTGAGATACCGGATTCATGACGCTCCTCGGCTGATGGTGCCTGCCGGGTCGCTCTTCGTCGTGAACTGTGCTCTCGTCGGGCTCTTCCTCGCTCGCTGAGTGTGTCAGCGAGGCTCGTGCAAGAGCGCCGACGTCGCGGAGAGGGCGAGCACCGAAGCGGCCGGCACGAACCGCTTGATCGGATCGTTGACCTTTGCGTGCATTCCGAGCGCCCCCAGCATGAACCCAGCGAGTCCGATCGATGCCGGGCGAACGAGTCGGGGGACCCGGTGACCGATCAACATCGCCGACGCCAGGCCGACCTTCGCAGCTCCGACCGCATACATCGCGTTTCGGGACATTCCGTACTCGGCGAACTCTTCTTCCATGTTCGTGGCGGCACCGCCGCGGTATCCGGTGTCTTTGCCGAAGCGAACAAACCACACGTTCAAGATCCAGGCCGCGGCAGCGGTCTGAGCGAGCTTTCCGACGATTCTCATGTGTTCATCCTCTCCGGACCCCTGGTGAAACGCGCAACCGTCCTCGCGACTGCTGGCGAGATCATTCCTGCACGTCGACGTCGACCTGCGGCACGTCGAGTCGAAGGTTCCCATCGTCGTCACGGTCGGAGACCGCCAAGAACACGACGGCAGCACTCGCAGCGACCAGGCCGGCAGTCAAGAATCCAGCGATGAACGCGGGGACCGAACTCTTTGGTTCTTGGACTTGAGTGTGCACGTGCTTCTCGATGATCACCCGCCGAACCTGGTCGTCGTGGCCCATGTCGATTTCGGTACTGATCGGATCGGTCATGGGAGCGGCCTACCCGCCTGCTTGCGATCGAAACGTCGGCCACTCGCCAATCGCGATGGAGTAACCCTTCCGGTTCGTCGTCGACGGGTTACGACCTCTGACCGCGAGCCGGACTGACGGTCACGGTGAATCCACCTGAGGGGTGCACCGAGCAGGAACCGGTGAACACCCCGGCCACGTTGAAGCGTTGTCGAAGCGTCTCCCCCGGCCCGACGAACCACGGGCCCACCTGGTGCGCACGATCGTCCTCGTTGACGATCTGAATCGTCTCGTCGAGCTCGGCGACCAGCTCGGCTGGGAGAATCTCGAGCGGCTGCCCGTCGTCGATGCGATCACCCGACCCCGCCGGGATCACGAAGTCGAACGTCGGCTGCTCAGGGCCTTCGGATTCTGAGGAGATGCGGCCTCCGCATCCAGTGAGCAGGATCACGATCACTGCGACGCCGATCGCGACAATGGCACTGTTGAGCACCCGATGGTTACACCGGGTCACGTCGTTCATGCCTCGTCTCTTGCGTTGACGACGACCGCCGTGACCATCCCGAACATTCCGTCGGCACGTTCGACGTGGGTGAGGATGTGGCAGTGATACACCCACGTGCCGGGCGTATCAGCGTGGAAGAGCACCGAGTACCGCTCTCCTGGTGACACGTTGATCGTGTCCGCCCAGTACGGATGATCGAGCGGGATGCCGTCCTTGGCGAACACCAACTGCGGGAACTGGTGGAGGTGCATCGGGTGCGCCGTCAGGCCCTCGTTGTAGTAGTGGATGACACCCCACTCGCCTTCGTCGATCACGATCGGCTCCGTTGCCGGGAAGCTCTTCCCGTTGAGCGAGAGACCGATCGTTCCGGCGTCGTTGAGCACCATTGGCTTGTCGAACGCCGGAACGAGGTCCTCGGGAATCGTGACGCCGGAGATGGTCTCCCCGTACGGCAGCGGCGTGTCACCGATCTGGAAGACAGCGAACATCCCGTTGATCACGGAGGTCTGGCTGTGCAGATGGGCGTGATACATCCCGATTGCCGGGTCCTCGGCGACGAACTCGTAAAGGAACGTCTCACCGGTGGCGACCGGATCCTGGGTCAAAGGCGAGACTCCGTCCTGATCGTTCGGTGTGTGTACGCCGTGCCAATGGATGTCTGAACCCATGGGTGTCAGGTTCGTGAACTCGACCTGCACGTTGTCACCGACATCGACCTTGATCTGTGGGCCCGGGACCTGCCCGTTGTAGGCCCACGCTTCCACGATCTCGCCGGGCGACACTTCCCATGGGATCACCTCGGCGGTCAGTGAGAACTTCTTGGTTCCATCGGCAAGGATCTCGGGTTCGAGGATCTGGTTCCCGAGGCCCTCGGTCTCGGCCGGGAACGCGAGCATCGAATCGACCATCAGCTGATCCATCTGTTCGGCGGTCAGGCCTGCGTGCTCGTCACCGAGTGTTGCAGGGGTGAACTCATCGGCGTTCGTGATGACCAGGTCCGCGACCATGCCTGATGCCTCGTGGCCCGAGATGCTGCAGAACAGTTCGTAGGTGCCGGGTTCCAGTTCGCCCAGAGCGAGTGTGTCCACACCACGCGACATGAGATTCGCGGTCCTCGCTCCGAGGTCTCGAACCTCGAGGTTGTGTTCGATCGCTCCTCCGTTCACGACGTTGAGCGTGACCGCACCGGCAGGCGCACTCAGCTCACCCGCGATCGAGAACTCACTGAGCGAGATGTCGAGGTCGCTTCGCACGACGTCCTCGGCTGCGGCTTCGGCTGTGAAGAGCGAAACGAAAGCGAGCGCGATGAGCCCGACAACACTCAAGATCAGCGCCGCGCCGCCCGCGAACAACGCCGCTCCCACACCCCAGCTCACCTTGCTGCTGGGTTCGGAGGAAATGCGGCGAGCAGATCGTTCGGAAGGTGGCTGGGCTGGCGCGTCGACGGTCATACGGGCTCCGGTGGAGGTCAGGGGGATGAACACCCCGATCTTGCGGCACCCGTAGATCACTCGTCAGGGCCGAAGGTCCTTCGTCGGCTCGACAGAGACCTTCGGCCCTGTTCCCCCCTGCCGACCTGGTGTTGATTTCAACCATGACCTATCTCGCGCCCGGAACCGAAGCAATGACCGACGACGAGTGTTGGGAACGGCTCGACTCGACGTCGGTCGGCCGATTGGCGATCGCCATCGCCGGCAAGCCCGACATCTTCCCCATCAACTTCGTTGTCGACGGCAACTGCGTGGTGTTCAGAACCGCCGCCGGAACGAAGTTCGCCGCGTCGGCCCTGCTTCATGACGTCGCCTTCGAGATCGACGGTTACGAGCCGCAGAGCCGAACGGCGTGGAGCGTCGTGGTGAAAGGCCGTGCTCACGAGGTCGAGCGGATGGACGAGGTGTTCGCCGCGGAGGATCTGCCACTGTTTCCCTGGGCTGCTCATGCGAAGCCGAGCTTCGTACGGATCACCCCGACCGAAGTGACCGGCCGTCGCTTCCATGTCGTGGACGAGGTCGCCCCGGACGCCTCGGTCGGCTGGACGCCGCAGACATCGGAGCCTGGCTCGGACGCCGTGCTCCCCGAACCCGGCCAGGAGTATCACCCAGGAGCGCCGCAGGTACGTCCTGGTTGAGTCGACTCGCCCCGAGAGCTGGGCTCAGGATTCCGAGGGGATCACCGCTACGGGGCATGGTGCGTCATGCAGCAACCACGTCGTGACCGAGCCGAGAATCGCACGTGCGAGACCACCGATTCCTCGTGGGCCGACCACGATGAGGTCGGCACCGTCGTACGCCTGGGCGAGCGATTGGCGCGGCCCGTGCAGCACGAACGTGCGCGCTGCGCGACCTGCGGGGTCCACTGCATCGGCCGCAGCGCCAATGCGCTCACGCGCCGCCTCGACGACATCCGGGTGCCGCTCGCCGACGAGCTCAGGGGCGAGCCAAGGAAGGACATCGATCGCAACACGTGCCTCGACCTCGGCGTCGTCCGGTGCGATCGACAGCGCCCAGCGAAGCGCCGCTGACGCCTGGTCGCTGCCATCGAAGCCGACGACGATCCGACGAATCGGTGTGGTCTCCCACGCATCGGGAACGACGACGACCGGCCCGGAAGCGTGCGTCGCGAGGTATTGGCTCACCGAGCCGAGCAGGCGGTGCTTCACCTCGCTGATGCCTCGCCGACCGACGACGATCGGCGTGTCGCCGTCCGCCATGTCGAGCAGCACGGGTGCGGGGTGCCCTTCGACGACCAGCGGTTCGTCGACGACTTGAGCAGCGTCGAGCCGCTCGACAGCCTGCGATGCGTGAACGGTGACGGCAGCCTTGATGCCCGCCCGATCGACGTCGACTGCTCGCCGACCGGACATCAGCCAGATCGGTATCGGCACGTGCCAGGCAGCGACCGGCTTCACTCGCTCGTTGCGACGACTGGCCATTTCGGCGGCCCATCGAAGGGCCGAGGCCGAACCGTCCGATCCATCGAGCCCAACAATCCAGGTAGAGGTCATCACACCAGCATCCGTCTGCGCCTCGCATCGCAGTAGGGCCGCAAGACCCGAACCGTCGCAGTGACCTCTGGCCCTATGCCGCTGTTGCGGTGTCTGGCGATGATCGGTGAAGAGCGCACAGGCGCCTGTTCCCGAGGAGGAAGCAACATGGTCCCGCAACTCATCGTCCCCGTCGACGAATCAGCCGAGTCATGGCGAGCGTTCGACGTCGCACTTCAGCTCGCTGCGCACACCCGAAGCGACGTGCGGGTCGTGGAGGTCGCAACCGATCCCGCTGACGGACGATTTACCCACGAGCGACTCATCGACGAGATCAACCGTCGCGGCCCGTTCGACGTCGGCGTGACCGTCGAAGTCCGGTTGACCGCAGACTGGATCGCAAGCGAGTTGGCGAAATTGGTGTCGCTCCACCCCGACGCAATCGTCGTGATGTCATCACACGGCAAGGGCCGGTCCGCAGCGATTCTCGGCAGCGTCACCGACGATCTGATGCGCAGGACGTTCGGCCCCATCGTCGTCGTCGGGCCGCACGTCCAGCCGTCCGACTTCTCTGGTCCCATTCTCGTCAGCGTCGACGGATCACAGGAATCCGAGGTCGCGCTACCGCTCGCGGCTGCGTGGGCGGCCGAGCTGAACACAACGCCGTGGATCGTTCACGTTGCCTCGCCTGCCGAATCGACGAGCGATCGTTCGAACGACGTCGTGGAGACGGCATACTCCGCTCGACTGGCGAGAGAGCTCGCCGCGTTCTCCGGTCATGCTGTCGAGTACGACGAGCTGCACGGACGGCATCCCGAGCGAGACATCCCCGACTACGCACGCCGCCATGGCGCCTCGATGATCGTCGCATCCTCGCACGGGAGGAGTGGACTCTCCCGCCTGGCGGCCGGCAGCGTCACCTCCGGCTTCGTACGCAACGCCACGTGCCCCGTCACCGTCGTTCGCCTCCCACACCCGGTCCGCGCCGAGCAGCCAGAGCACATGTGGGCGTACTGACTCCGACGGTCGCACCTACGACGTAGTGACCGGGAACCGGCGGCCGGTCAGCGCCGTCGGCGTCACTCGAAGGTACGTCGGTTTCGGGCCGCGCTGCCACGTTGGTACCTCCATGTCGAAGGTGGCAGTGATCGCGTCGTGGCCAGCGATCGGACGCACGACCCCTTTGGCGACGACGCTCCAGACGAGCTGGTGGACGACATCGATCTCGTCGACTTGGAACGTGCAGGGCGACCCGTCGGCGATCAGGCGGAGTTTGGTGCCGATCCCGGAGCGGAACACGACGCTGCCGCCGTCGACGACGTAGTTGACCGGGAACACCTCGATGCCATCGTCTCCGGACAGCGCGATGCGACCGATCGGAGCTTCGCGAAGCAACGTCCAGCAGGAAGCGGACGTGAGCTCTTCGACGTGCGAGGCGAGGTCGTCTCCCACCAGGTCACACCGCCGAGGTGCCGTGAGCGTTGTCGACGCGACCGGTCCAACCGACCGAATCGTCGGTGACCGTTCCGCCGACGATGTGGAAGCGTCGACCGGTCGTCTCGACCGGGATGATCCGAATCCAGTCCGAGCGCTCCGCATCGACCCAGGGGTACAGCGGCAGGGTGTCGATCTGTTTGATCTCTGCGGCGCTGTCCACGAACCGGCCGAACCCCTTGATCAACACGCTCCACGCGTCACCGTGCGCCGGCTCGAAACCGTCGATCTCGAACGCGACCCGCTCGAGGCGCGGTGCGCTGTAGATCTTGCTGTCGCGGCGTGTCCGGAACACGATCGACGAGCCGTCCACGAGGTAGTTGATCGGGTAGATCGCTGGTTGTCCGTCGTGATGGACGCCGAGACGACCGATCGACGTCCGACGAAGCCGTTCCCAGCACACATCGTCGCTCAACACCTCAATACCGTTCTCTGTCTGGTCCATGAGGTCATGTCACCATGACGCCGCCGTCGCAGGAAGAGGCGAAGGTCCCGATCAGTCGCTGCTGGGAACGACGGCGACCGGTACCGGACTGTGGTGGAGGACGTGAGTCGTGACGGAGCCGAGGATCGCACCGCTGAGACCCGAGTGTCCCCGCTGGCCGACCACGACGAGGTCGGCTGCTTCGGCCTCGTCGAGGAGCGCGTTCGTCGGATCGGCAAACGCGAAGCGCCGTACGAGCCGCCCGGGCATCTCGGCATCTCGCGCGTCGAGCAGTTCGTTGAAGCGGGCCTCGGTCGCCGCACGCTCGTCGGTGTAGTGCTGCGTGACTGCGACGTAGCCGGACCTCGACGGCATCCATGCTCCGACCACCTTGATCTCGCAGTCGTCGGGCGCGAACTCGACCGCCCAGTCCAGGGCGCAGAGGGCGCGGTCCGAACCGTCGAGCCCCACGACGATCCGTCGGAGTCGCGTGTCGGTCGAAGCTCGGGGCGGAACCACGATGGTCGGCACCACCGCGTGCGTCGCGCACTGCGAGCTCACGGATCCGAGAAGCAGCCGTCGGAATCCTCCGAGTCCGCGTGAGCCGAGCACGAGCAGCGCGGCTGCTTCGCTCTCGTCGAGCAGCTTGCTCGCCGCCGATCCACGGACGATTCGTCCGCTGACCGGGATGCCCGTGTCGTCGCCCTCGGCGACGAGATCATCGAACTCCTCGCACACACGCTCCGGAGCGAACTGATCGATCGAGTCCGAGGAGAGGGGGTAGTCGAGTGCCGGCACCTGCCACGTACGGATCACCGACAGCTCGACATCGCGGCCGCTGGCTTGGGTGCGGGCCCAGTCGAATGCTCGGCGGGCATTGTCCGAGCCATCGTGGCCGATCAGCCACATAGCGGCCCCGGTCGATGTCATGAGCTGTGTCCGATCGGCGATGCAGCGTCGGCGAGGCAAGCGGAGAGATGGGCTGGCATGACTTCATCAATGCACGGACCGAGACCGGTGGACAGGGGCAAAGGTCACCTCGTCGCCGGTCCTGTGCGTCGAGCGGGACGGGCGAAGGTCGACATCGGCGGCGTCGACGAGAGAGACTGGCCCGATGATCAGGATCTTTCTGCTCGACGACCACGAGGTCGTCCGCCAGGGTGTGCGGGCCGCACTCGAGGCCGAGGACGACATGACCGTCGTCGGCGAGTCGGGCGATGCGGCTCATGCACTCGACGTCGTGCGACGTTGCGAACCCGATGTCGCAGTGCTCGACGTTCGACTGGGCGACGGCAACGGCATCGATGTGTGCCGCGAGATCACGTCGGACTTTCCCTCGGTCAAGTCGCTGATCCTCACCTCCTTCGACAGCGACCGCGCGCTCGTCGACGCTGGCCTCGCCGGGGCCGCCGGTTTCGTCCTCAAGCAGATTCGGAGCGCTCAGCTGATCGAGGCGATCCGAACGGTCGCGTCCGGTCGCCAGGTCCTCGACGACGCAGAAGTACGCATGGCCATGCGACGGCTCCGAGACAGCGAAGAGGGCCGGCTGTTCGACCTCACGCCACAGGAACAGCGCATCTTCGGCTACATCGGCGACGGCATGACCAATCGCCAGATCGCGGCCGAGATGTACCTCGCCGAGAAGACCGTCAAGAACTATGTGTCCAACCTGCTCGCCAAGCTCGGGATGTCGCGTCGAACCGAAGCAGCTGCGCTGTCAGCGCGCCTCGAGGAACGCAAGCACCACGACGACTGACTCCGCATCGCACCAAGGGCGCGTGCCGCTCACACCGGAACGTTCCACGCCAGTTCGGTGCCCGACGGCTCAACCGGCGAGACCGAACAGCTTCCACCGAGTTCGGCTGCACGCCACATGAGATTCGACAATCCGCCGAGCGGCTTGGGCGCCTTGTCGATACCCCGTCCGTTGTCCCGCACGACCAGGCCGACAACTTGTTCTGTTCGCGTCACGCGAATCGTTGCATCCGTCGCATTGGAATGACGGGCCACGTTCGAGAGTGCTTCCACCAGCGTGGAGACCAACTGCTCGCCGACGAAGTCAGGGACCTCGTCGAGCGAACCATCGATCAGGAGACTCGGCGTGAACCCGAGGTGACGCGACCGCTCATCGACGACACTCTGGATGTGGCTCTCGAGGCTTCGGAAGTCGTCGCGGTTGGCAATGCCGAAGATGGCGGCTCGCACGGCGCGAACCGTCTCGTCGAGTTCCTCGGTGACCTCGACGACCCGGTCTCGTGCAACGGACGATTCGATCAGATTCGTGACCGACTGCAGCGACATGCCTGCGGCGAACATCCGCTGGATCACCAGGTCGTGGAGATCACCTGCGATCCTCGCCCGTTCCTCGTGGAGCAGCAGGCGGGCTTGGGTTTCCTGGCGGTCGGTCACATCGCGGATGGTGGCGACCGTCTGCACCTCGCCATCGATCAGGATCGGGCTCAGGCTGATCTCCACTGGGAACATGTCGCCGTTGCGATGCTGGGCGAAGAGGCGAAGATCGGTTCCCATCGGCCGGCGCTGTGGGTCGGACGCATAGCGGTCACGATGCCCGACGTGGCGGCTGCGATGCTCGTCGGGCACCAGTTCGTCGACCGATCGGCCGACCAGGCGCTCCGAACCGTCGACGTCGTAGCCGAACATCACCGAAGCCGACCGATTCGCCAGGACGACTCGACCGCTGCGACCCACGAGCAGCAGCCCGTCTGGGGAGCCGTCGAGTAGGCGTACCGCCAGTGCGGCATCGTCGGTGGAGTGGTGCTCGATCACCAGACCCTACGCGTTGACGACCGAGGGATGCTGCGGTTCGCTGTGCGACCGTCAGCGGGGCACGATCCAGGTCAGTTCACACCCACCGGAGTCGGCCTGTTCGACCGAGAAGTCGCCGCCAAGTCGAAGTGCGCGTTCACGCATGTTCTGAATGCCGTTGCCAAGCGCACGAGTTGGTCCGATTCCAGAACCGTTGTCGCAGATGCGCAGCGAGAGCGACGTGTCGGTCACGCTGAGCTCGACCTCGACTGACGAGGCACCCGAGTGACGGGCCACGTTCGAGAGCGCCTCACGCAGGACCGCAACGAGTTCGGCAGCGTGCGACGAGGCGATCGAGTCGGTCGGGCCGTTGAGGGCGAGCACCGGTCTGAATCCCAGACTGCCGACCTGCTGGTCGATCGCCAGCACGATCTCCTCTCGCGGTGAGCGCTGTTCGGAGTGTTGGTGCAGCGAGAAGATGGCTGAGCGGAGCTCGCGGATCGCTGCATCGAGTTCGTCGACCGTCTCATTGGTTCGAGTGACGGCAGCCTCGGAGTGCATCTCGGGGATGACTGCCTGCAGCCGCATGCCGGCACCGAAGAGACGCTGGATGACCAGGTCGTGGATGTCTCGGGCGATTCGCTCGCGGTCCTCCATCGTGGTCAACCGCTCACGCTCTGCCTGCCGTTCGCGACGATCGGTGATGTCGACGATGTGCGTCAGGGTGCGCATGCCGTCTGATCTTTCGATCACGGTTGCGTGGACGAGCGTCCACACATAGGAACCGTCGGCACGCCGGAACTGCTGCTCGGTGACCAGGGCGTCGCGCTGGCCGGCGAGCATTTCCTGGACCGTTTCGAGCGACCATGCGCGACTGTCGGGATGTGAGATATCGACGAAGTCGACGCCGACCAGCGCGTCCACCGATCGGCCCAGCATCTTGGCGAACGATGCGTTGACGCGTTCGACGGCATGCTCGCCGTCGTTGTTGAGGTGAGCGATCGCCATGCCGACGGGGGCATTGTCGAACGAGGTACGGAATGTCTCTTCGGAGAGAGCCAGTCGTCGCTCGACCTCGACCTGGTCGGTGACGTCTCGAACAATCGCGACCAGCAACGCGTCAGCGACCTCCTCGTCGGGCGGAACGGGCATCGACGCTCGCCTGGGTGCATCGCGATGTTCGAGCACGATGTCGACCGGCACGTCGCGGCCGGAACGATGTCGGTGGATCGTCCGAAACGACAGATGGTCCACGTCACCGGCGACAAGTGGAGCGATGAGTGCATCGAACTGTTCCCGGGTGAACTCGGGCTTGATGTGCAGCGGCGACATTGCCATGAGTTCGTCGACCGAATAGCCGACCTGCTGCGATGCACCTTCGTTCGCGTAGACGAAGCGAAGCGTGTCGGGTTCGAACATGAACACCCCATCGTGAACGGCGTCGATCGCCGCCTGCACACGTTTGGCGTGTGCCGAGGCGCGTCGTTTCTCGGTGACGTCTCTGACCGATGCCACGATGGCCATACCGCGCTCGTCGGTGAGCGGACTCAGGCTCACCTCGACAGGAAACTCGGTGCCATCGCGTCGTTTGGCCCGCAGGTCGAGTTCATCCCCCATGCCACGCACGTTCGGTGCTGCTCGGTAGAGCGCGCGATGAGCACGGTGGGCGTCGTGCAGGCGCGACGGCAGCAGGATCTCGATCTTGCGACCAACGAGCTCGCTCCGCTCGTACCCGAACATCGCTTCGACTTGACGATTCACGGCGAGGATCACCCCGTCTTCGTCGGTCATCAGCATGCCGTCAGGGGCTGATTCGAGCATGCCCCAGACGCGGTCGGGCGCGAGGTCGCTCACCGGCGCCGACTGGCCGACACCGTCGACGTCGACATCGACTTCTGCCACTCACAACTCCGATCTGGTCGACGCCCGACACCTTTCGACGCCGAGACTACGGACTGGCTCCACACGCGTTCAACGCCCGAACCAGCCGACACTCTCGCACGGCGGTGCCCGATGCCCCGACAGCGCGAGGTCGCCAAGCCCGTGCCGTTCCGCGGATGGCTGATGGGGCCTTCGCCCCTACCGCACTGCGTGATGTTGGCGCAGGATCACGTCATGAACCCGAACGATCAGCAATCAGACACT
>CALIOL010000151.1 GCA_938044705.1 uncultured Ilumatobacter sp.
CGGGTCGTGTTGGCAGAAGAGGCTGCGGAGTTGGGGGTCATCTCCAAAGCGGTGCCAGCTGACGAGCTGATGTCGACGGTCATGAGCTACGCCTCGGATCTGGCTGCCAACGCGTCGCCCGCGTCGATGGCGACGATCAAGCATCAGGTGAACACCGAACCCGCACTGTCGGCACACGACGCGCTGATGCATGCTGAAGGGCTGATGCGCGAGTCACTGCAGGGTGCCGACGTCACGGAGGGGATCGCGAGCTTCCTCGAGAAGCGCCAGGTCGATTTTGCTCCGCTCGGTCACGGCACCCGGTTCGACTGGATGGACCAGTGAGTGCATCGAGGCATCGGAACGGATGAGCCCTCGCCCGATCCACACACTCGTGGATGCCGAGCGGCATCCGATCGAGGAGCCGGCCTACGTCGATCGGTGTCGGCTCCAACTCCATCGCGATGGAGCGTTGGTGCTCCAGGGGTTCGCTCGCCCCGAGACGATCGAACTCATCGTCACGCAGTCCGCGCAGCTGGAATCTGGGGCCTTCTATGCGGGAACGACGCACAACGTCTATCTCACGGCCTCGGACCCCGACTTTCCCGGCGAGCATCCGTTCAATCGCCAGGTGGCCAGCAGTAAGGGGCTGATCGCTGACGACGAGGTTCCGTCGGACTCTCCGCTCCGAGACATCTACGGAGACGCTTCGTTTCGATCGTTTCTCTGCGGTGTGCTGGGTATCGAGCGCATTCACCCGTACGCCGACGACCTGTCGTCGATCAATGTCCACTTCGCCGTCGCGGGGATGGAGTTGGGGTGGCACTTCGACAACTCGTCGTTCGCCGTCACGATGTTGCTCCAGGCAGCTGAGGCGGGCGCACACTTCGAATACGTGCCCGCCGTACGCGATGCGGACGCCGGTGACATGGCATTCGACCGAGTTGCCAGCGTTCTCGACGGCAAGGAGCCGGCGCATCGGCTCGACTTCGCTCCAGGCGACCTCGTCATGTTTCGCGGTCGAGACGCGATGCATCGGGTCACGCCGACAGATGGCGATACGACGCGGATGCTGGTCGTGTTCGCCTACAACGCCGAACCCGGTGTTGCGCTCTCTGAGTCGGCGCTCACGACCTTCTACGGCCGAACCGGCTGAGCGCGGTCCAGGTCGCGAAACACGCCGCGGCGGTGACGAATCCGACGATCACGCCGAGGCCGTTTGCGTGCACGTCGCGAAGTTCGACCACCCGTGTGGATGAGTACTGACCTTGCGCATATTCGAGCAGGACGCTCGCTGCGAAGACGGCGACCGCGGAAACTGCAGCGCCTCGCCACGTCCACACGGTGAGCGCGGCGAGCACCGTGACTCCCGCCCACAGGCCGATGTGGAACAGCGTGTCGGCCTCCGGCAAGCCGTCGTCGAGGAACAGCATGGCTCGCGCCTCGACGTTGAACCGCTGGGCGAGGTCAGCTGCGGTTGCGCCGAACGTTCCCCGAAGGACCGACGGTGCGCGGTCGGAGAGCAGCAGCACGACGGTCAGCGCACCCAGTGCCACGCCGAGCGTGCCGATTGCCGAACGAACACTGGGGCTCGGGCGATGCGTCGGTTGAGGCATGCTCGGAGCAGTCGTCGGCCGACTCTGGGGAACGTGGGAACGGGTGGCGGTTGCCATGGTTCGAGTCGACCAGGCGAATCGAAGCAATTCAGTGCGGATTGGTAAGGATTCGGTGTCGAATCGTGTCGACCGATCCCTGCGGACCCCTATCGGCCGGCTGCATCGAGGAACGCCGCGTAGGCCGGTCTCGGTGTCATGTCGTCTCGAAACAGTCCGGTCGTGCGCAGCCAGCTCTCGAAACGGGCTGCGAACTCAGCGAGCTCCGGTTCGTCGTCGAAGGCGCCGCCGTAGCTCCCCTCGACGGTCTCCGCTGACCAGTCCTGGAATTCGAACACGAAGGCTGCTCGCACCGATGGTTCGTCGTCGATGAACGCAAACGCTCGCTCGAACCACTCCGACTGCATCTCATCGGACGAGCCCATCGACTCCGCTGCCGGGCAGCCGAACTCCTGGAACACGATCGGTTTGCCGTTGCCGTGGGCGACGATCTCGTCGAGCCGGTGCTCGGTGTCGTCGATGGGCGTCACGAACAGCGATGGTTCGATGCAGTAGTGATTCAGCGCGAGCACATCGACAGCCCTGCGCAGGGCCTCGGTTGCCGGGTCTGGGCCGAGCGCGTCATCGCCCGCGAATACGAACGTCGTGGCGAGCCCCGGGATCGTGTCGTCCACGTGGACGTTGACGCGGCTGACGAAGTCGGCGAACTCCGTGCGGTCGAGTCCTTCGTCGAAGGGCGGTTCGTTGGCGACGGCGAGCAGCCAGACTCCGTGCCGGACGAGCGTGGGCTCGATCGCATCGATCATGTCGTTGAAGGCGATCGCAGCGCTCTCGGGCTCGAACCCGCCGAGCCATTCGGGGAACGGGGTTCCGGAGACGTCGACCGCAGCGATGGTCAACATCGGCTGCTGGCCCCGCTCGACGACGTCACGCAGTCGCTCTTCGAGCTCAGCGGTCACGTACTCGCCACGAGAGGGTTCGACGTCGATCCAGTCGATCAGGACGCGGCCGATGGTGGCGGCGTCGTTGGCCTCGTCCCACCGTCGAGACCATTCGTCGGCGAATTCCGGCGCCGGTGGCGAGAACGCCGAGATGCCGAGGTGCGTCCCGTCCGCGAGCCCGTCGAGCGAGTAGTCGCCTTGGCTCGCTTCGGTGTCGGCCGTTTCGGTCACCACTGAGGTGGGCGTCGTCGCCGGAGCGACCGGGGCAGAGTCCGAGGCGTCGGACTCGTTCCCGGCACATGCACCAGCGATCACCGCGATGCACAACGTGAGAGCGAGTCGGGAGTGAAGGAGACAACGTTTCATACATCCTCTATCGAGAGGTCGAAGCGTTTCGGTTCACCGCGCCGGTGCCCCGCTCGGGTTCAGTGATACGGGGCGTTGCGTTGGGCGTGCGTCGCGCTGTTCAGCACACTGAGATACCCGTCGTGGACGGTGGGGTCGACTGCGACGCCGCCGTCCGGGCGAGGACCGACGACCCGAAATCGGTCAGGGCCAAGCGCTCGCACGGCCGTGTGGTTGATCGGCTGTGATGTCTCCCAGACGTTCCCGATCGCCTGCTCGGCCAATTGGCGCGGCGGACCGGCGAAGAACAATCGGCCACCGAGCAGCACCATCACGTGCTGGCATGCTGCGGCCATCTCGTCGGAGTGATGCGTGGCGACCACGGTGGTTCGTGCGCTCGCCGATGCGGCGATGAGCCGGACCATCGACGAGCGGTGCTCGGCATCGAGTGAAACCAGCGGCTCGTCCAAGATCAGCACGTCGGGGTCGCCCAGGAGAGATTGCGCAAGCACGAGGCGCCGTCGCATGCCGCCGCTCAGCGAGCTGATTCGATCGTCTCGATGCTCGGTCAAACCGACCTCCCCGAGGATGTAGCTGGTCCATCGGCGTCGGCGTCGGCTGGGTGTGGTCTCTTTCAACGCCGCGATGTAGTCGCAGTACTCGCTGACCCGCATCCGAGGCGGAAGGTTGTCGAGCTGGCTGGCGTAGCCCAGCCGGCGTCGCAGAGCGAGGCGGGCCTCGGGGTCGGCGATGTCGGCGCCATCGATCATGATCGTGCCGGGCGCCGTTGAGGCAACGGTCGCCAGGAGCCGCAACAGCGTGGTCTTACCGGCGCCGTTCGGGCCGAGGAGAGCGGTCGTACCAGGCGGGATGACGACTCGATCCAGGTCGAGCACCGTCTTGGCGCCGAACGTGTGACGAAGCGCATTCAGCGCGATGAGCGGTGGCGTCATGAGTCGACTCCGCGGACATCGAAGCGGTCGCGACTCGCGATCAGATACCAACCGGCGACCACCGTCGTGACCAGCGAAGCGATCTGCGTCACGGGGCCGAACATGGCTGCTGACGATGCTGCGCTGGCGACCACGATGACCAACAGCAGCCAGGTCGATCCGACCACGCCAGCCGTGCGTCGTGGAGAGAACTTCGTCGACGCTGCCAAGGTGATGGCGGAAATCGCCAGTGCCGGGAGCAGCCAGGCCACGCGAAACAGACCGCCTTCAGGCAACAACAACGAGCTGACCATGAGGATCGCCGAACTCGCAACGAGCACCGTCAGCGAGCGAATGAGGAACACGGTGAGCGTGTCACGCGGCGCCGCAACGACCAGGTCGTGAGTCGGGTCGACGCCTTTGCCGAATGCCAGGGCCACACCCAACAAGGGCACCATCGGTGCGAGTGTGAGGAACACCGAGATGCGGTCGACACCAGTGCTGGTGTCGTTCGACGCAACGCTCATCGCGAACAAGATCGCGATGGCGACCGCAGCGAACCACGAACGGCGGAGCGCCGGTGTCGCCGTCACCAGTGGGACGGTGAGGTCCGACACGCCGAGGCGACGCAGCAGTCGAGCCAGGCGAGATTCGCGAGGGGCATCGAGTTCGGCGTGCACCGAGTACAGGTTCTCCGCCATCCGAGCGGGGTCGACGTCACTCGTACCGAAGAACTGCGGGGTAGCAGCGGCTTGCGCCAGCTGTCGTTCGAGATCATTCATAGCGAGAACTCCTTGAGAATGGCTCGTGCTCGAGACAGGCGCGATTTCACCGTGCCGGTGGGGATGCCGAGGAGACGTCCCGCTTCCTTGTTCGACAGCCCGTCGAGGGCGGTGACCGCCAGAACGGCCTGCAGCTCCGGTTCGAGGCGGGCGAACGCGTGGCCGAGCGGTGTGTGGCCGAGGGCGAGTGGGATCTCTTCGGTGATCACCCGTGGGAGGTCACCTGGTTCGACCGGTACCGGTGCGGGCCGTTTGCGCATCTGGTCGATGAGCCGCCGGATGCCGATCGTCCAGATCCAGGCACCGACTTCGCTGGTCGGCTTGTAGCTGCCGGACTGTTTCCAGACGTTGACGAACGTGTCCTGAACGGCGGTGTCGACCAGGTCTCGGTCGCTGCACCGGCGTTGCAGGCGTGTCGTGAGCCAGGGGGCGTGACGCCGGTACACCTCGTCGAGCGCGCCTCGGTTGCCGGCGGCGACCAGGCGCAGAAGCTCGACGTCCGGCGGGTGCGCCGGAGCAGGCTGGTCGGTCACGTTGACGACGCTAGTGCTGGACATGTCGTCGCTCGGGTGACTGCGCGCGCCGAGGCTCAGCCGACACGTGTCGCGCCATGGTCTGCTCTGCGGGCGTCGGTAGCGGCGTCTCGTCCTGGCGGGACGGTGAGGTTGCCGAAGAGCGAATGGTTGGTCGAACGACACCCTGGTGTGGTTGCCCGGCGCACCGAGTGGGTCTTGCGAAACGTCGCTCGACGGGTGTCGC
>CALIOL010000152.1 GCA_938044705.1 uncultured Ilumatobacter sp.
GGCGCAACACCGATCGAGGTCGCCCGGCCGGAGCCGATCGCAAGCGTCTGCGAGGGAACGCTCGGCCGTTCAGGCCGGCGGCGGCGTGACCAGATCCGTTGCCAGCGTCGCGATGACACGTGCGTACTCCTCGGGTTGTTCGAGCATCGGAAAGTGATCCCAGCCGGACTCGATCACCTTGGTCGCTCGTGGCGTCTTGGCGGAGATCCCGGCAGTCTGACCGGACTTCAACACGCGGTCATGTTCTCCCCACAGCAGGATGACCGGGAGGTCGGTGACGGGGGAGAGCGACTCGAACCACTCGACCGTGATGATCTCGAACATCTGGCCGAATGCCGCACAATCGCGGTAGCCCTCGAAGAACGTGTCGGTGTCGGCCTTCGGTGCACCGATGGGAAAGAAGAGCTTGCGCCAGACCGGGCGGAAAGGTCTCGCAGCGACCATCCGGCGAATCAGCTCGCGAACCGGCTTGGTGGACATGATGCGAGGGAACAAGCGGGTATCGAGGTCGGCGCCGACCGGGGCGTGCAAGATCAACCCGTCCATGGTGTCGGGGCGGCGGCTCGCAAGGTCGAGTGCCATCGAACCCCCGATGCCGTGGCCGAGGACGACGACCGGTTCACCCGGCCGTCGAATCGCCGCGATCTGCTCGGCGATCAGGTCGGCGTAGGCGCCGACGTCCGTCGCGTTCGGGTCGACCGGTTTGCCGTTGAATCCGGGCAGATCGAAGTACTCGAATCGGACGGAATCGTCGGGCAGGTGTTCTGCGACGCGTTCGAACCGGGTGCCGCCTCCGCCGTTGCCATGCACTGCGAGGACGGTGACGCTCATGAGATCTCCTCCATCTCGGCGATCAGCCGATCAAGGTCAGGGTGGTCGCCCGCATGACGACCCCGAAACTCGCCGATGACGTGGTCGTTGCGGACAGCGAACAGTGTCGGCATCGTCCAGGGATCACCGATCTTGCGGTTGATCAGGTGGCCCTTCGTCGTGGCGCGGACTCCGGCGATCCAGGATCGGAGCCCGAACATCTCACGCCATCCTCCACGAACGATGCCGAAACCTTCGTAGAGCACACCGTCGGGGTCGGCAATGGCGGTGGCACCGGGATGCAGCCGCTCGAAGAACAGTGGACCCTGTTCGGGCGTGCCCTGGTAGACGAAGATGACGTTCGCCTCAGCTGGACGTGGGTGGGCTGCAGCGAACTCGCTGACAAGTTCTCGGTAGAACAGTCAACCGAAGTGGCGGAGAAAGACGAGCAGTGTCGCGCGGCCCGATTCGCCGAGCACCGATCGAAGGCTCGGTGACCCGTCGACGCCGAATCCGCTGACCGCTCGATCGAGGAGATCTGGAGAGATGGGCCGATCCGTGGCATCGAGCACGGTTGGTTGCACTGCCATCATTGCCAGTGATCGTTTCACGCTGGGTCGGGCCGTGCGCGACCGTTCCTCGACTTTCGACTCGAGGAACGTGATCAATCGAACAGGCGGATGGTGTCGGCGATCGTGGCCCAGATCAGAAAGGCGATGATCAGCGACCCGAACACGGTGTAGTGCCAACGCTTCGAGTGGTCGGCACGCCAGAACCGGCGAATCGAGTACACGATCGACACCATTGCGAGGAGGCCGATGGTGATCCCGATGACAGGCCCGACTCCGAGCGCAATGCCGAGAGGCGGCAACACGAACGGGAACACGATGTACATCAGCAGGCATCGGGCGGCGGTCCACACGAGCGACTTCTGGAACGCCGAGCGTGCGTCGTTCGCCGAGAGTCTCGGCGCGTCTGAGAGCCGGAGCAGTCGGCGCATGAATCGGTCCGCCGGAGCGTCCGACCTCGACCCTGCCAGAGCGGCCTCGGCGAGCGGGTCGCATGCCTCGTCTGCGCCGACGAGCTGATCGTTCGTGTTGGGGTCGGCGGCGGCACTCATGACTCGTGGGAACGGTATGCGACAGCGACCGCTCCGGCAACGTCGCGCGGGTGGTCGACAACCGTCACGGCGCCTGCTCCGCTCAGCTCGTCGCGGGAACCGAAGCCCCAAGAGACTCCGATGCAGTCGATGGCGTTCAGATGTGCCCCTTCGACGTCGTGGTCGCGGTCGCCGATCATGATCACGTGGTCCAGAGCGATGCGGTCGTGTGGGCTGATCGCCAGGAGCTGCAGCGCATGGGTGATGACCTCGCCCTTCGTACGTCGACCTCCGATGTCACGGGTGGCCCCGACCTTGCGAGCAAAGAAGTCGCCGAGCCCGAAGTGCTCGATGATCCGGATCGCGGTGTCCTGAGGCTTCGCCGTGGCCAGCGAGATCGTGTGGCCAGCCGAGCGCAGCGTCTCCATCATTTCCGGCACGCCGTCGTACATCTCGTTCTCGAACAAGCCGACATCGTTGTACCGGTCGCCGTAGGCCGAGATCACTCGGGCGACGTCATCGATGTGGATGCCGAGCTTCGGGAAGCTCACTTCGAACGGCGGTCCGATCATCGACCGGATGGTGTCGCGGTCGGGAGTCTCGTACCCGCACTCGTCGAACGCATGGATGAGTGACTTGGCGATCCCAGGCTCGGAATCGGAGATGGTGCCGTCGAGGTCGAGCAGGACGTGGGTGGTCGGGGCGTTCAAGGTGGACTCGCGATCGAAGAGGAGGGTGCTGGCGCAGTGTTGCTATTTGGGGGAGCGTGGAGCGGCGAACCTCGTCAAACGGTCGAAGTCCTCGTCGGTACCGACCGCGATGAGTACATGGTCAGGCTGAAGTCGCGTGTCGCCGGTCGGATTCGTCGTGAAGGAACCGCCAGGAGCTCGCAATGCCAACACGAGCGCTCCGCTCTCCTCACGGAGATTCGCCTGGCGGAGCGTCTTACCGGCAATCGGTGAGTCGGCCGGAATCTCGAACTCGCGCATTCGGAACTCGAGGGACCGCTCGTGCATCACGACGTCGACGAACTCAGCGACGTTCGGGCTCGAGACGAACGAGGCCATTCGTGCGGCACCGAGCTCCTGGGGGTTGACCACTCGATCGGCGCCGGCATGCTCGAGCTTGGGGATGCTCTCGTCGGCTCGTGCCCGCGCCACGATGAAGAGATCGGGTACGAGGTCTCGTCCCGACAACGTGACGAACAGGTTGTCGGCGTCGCTGTCCAACGCAGCAATGAGTGCCCGGGCCCGTTCGATCCCTGCGCTTCGAAGCGTGTCGTCTCGCGTTGCATCGCCGATGATCGTCGGGAACTCGAGGTCAGCCAAGCGGTCGGCGCTCTGGTCGATCACGACCACGCTGTGGCCCGCAAGGTCGAGGTCGAGGGCAACCGCCTCGCCGACCCGTCCCCAGCCACACACGATGGTGTGTCCACTCAGGTTGTTGATCTGTCTGTCCATGCGCCGCCTCCCGACGAGTTGCCCCAGTTGTCCCTCGACCACCAGCTGCACGACCAGCGTGAAGCTGTACAGCACTGTCGAGACACCCACCACGATCAGAACGATCGTGAACATCTTCAGACCGGTCCCGAACTCGGTGAGTTCGCTGAACCCGACCGTGGTGATCGTGGTGACGGTTTGATACACCGCGTCGAGCAGTGTGAACCCGGCGATCAGGTATCCGATCGTTCCGAAAACGGTGACGCCGGCCATCATGCCGAGTGCCACGCGCAGCCGATCGGCGGTCGATCTCATTGGTGCCTGACGCTACTGGTTGTCCCGCGCCTCGCTGGTGAAGCGTCACACCTTGGGCGGAGAGGTTTGCATCCACCCCACGGCGTGGAATCATCGGGTATGGCTCGCATCACGTTCGACGTACATCACCGGTTCGACCACGATGCGCGGCTCGTGTGGGAGGACCTGGTCGATTGGAAGCGCCATGAGAACTGGATTCCGATGACTCGCGTCAAGGTCGGCGATGGCGATCCGACCGATGTCGGTCACGAGTTCACGGCATGGACGGGCCCTGGCCCGCTGTCGCTCGAGGACCGCATGCGGGTCACGAAGTGCGACTGGGACGACGCGACGTCGTCCGGTGATTGCACGGTCCAAAAGCTCGGTCCGGTCCTCGACGGCGAAGCCGGGTTCACCGTGAAGCCCGATGGCGATGGCTCCGTTCTCGATTGGTTCGAAGACGTCTCGATCCGCTTCGTCCCTCAGTTTCTTGCGCCCATTGTCGGAAAGATCGGTGCGGCAGGCTTCAAGCAGGGCATGAAGGGGCTTGCAAAGCACCTTGCAACAGCCTGAGCGTGCGGCGAGCGCCGTGCGTTCGGCGCCCGCCAACGACGATCAGCGCGAAGCGAGTTCCTTTGCCTTGCGAGCAGAGATGGTGCCTCGTTCGGCGTACGCGGAGAGGTCGTCGCCGATCGCATCCAGCGCCTTGTCGAACTTGCGTCGCATCATGGGCTTCATGATCGCCCCGAGTGGGCCGGTGACGTCGGCGGTGAGCCGCAACCTGACCTCGGTTCTTCCACCGACGGGTTGAAGCGTCCACTGGTTCTTGAGGTCGTTGACGAAGCCGGGAATCTTGTCGGCTTCGGCGGTGTAGGCGAAAGTGCGCTTGGCCGGCTCGTAGTGGACGAGTTGTTCATCGAGCGTGCCGAAGCCGTCGACTTCGCAGATGCGGCCGCCAGCGACGCCATCGGCGACGGGGGCGTACTTTGGGTTCGGCCCCGAGCTTTGGATACCGCTCACCCAAGAACCGACCTCGGTGAACTCGGTGGTGAGCTTGACGAACAGTTCGTCTGCGTCTGTGTCGACGGTGAACTGCTTGGTGACTTCGAGGGACATAATCGGGATCTCCTATGGCTGTGCGCCGGTGGTCCGGCTTGTGGGCCCTTCACGCTGGCGGCATGGAGCGCAGCGGACACCGCCCCACGACGCCGATCACCCGATGTCGGAGAGGATTCCGATCAAACGAGCACGTTGCACCAGGTCGTCGCGCCCGGAAGCGCCGAGCTTGCGACGGATCGAGGTCAGGTGGGTCTTGAGAGTGTTCTCCGACACGAACAGCTCTCGGGCGAGGTCTCGCCGGGACAACCCATGGGGGAGCATCCTCAGCACGACCAGCTCGCGCTCGGTCAGCTCGCGCGCTCCGACCGGGAGCTGGTCGTCAGCAAGCCGGGGTGCGAATCGCGTGTCGTTGTGCGCGGCGCGAACGAGTTCCGAGACGTGGGTTGCGCCCGTCAGCGTGTCGACGATGCTGTCCGCCTCGCGGAGTGCAGCCCGGCACTCGATGCGTTCACCGAGCACGTGGGCGATCCGTGCTCGCTCGGCTTGCAGGAGCGCCAGCGTCGCCGGTTCGTTTCCGGCTTGAGCAAGCTCGATACCTCGATCCAGCGCAGCATTCGCCTCGCGGACGCGTCCTGCCCGTCGTCGCACGCCGGCGCGTACGAGCCATGCCGCCGCCGGGCGGTGGAAGCGTTCGAGTTCGGCGCTGTCCACTCGATCGATCGCCTGGTCGGACCAGTGCTCCGCCTGTGCGTCGTCGTCAGTGGTCAGCCCGAGATGGGCGAAGGCGGTGACCACAGAGGAGGCTTCGCCGTGAACCTGCGCCGAGCTGATGGCCGAGGTCAGCGTCGACTGTGCACGCGCATCGCCTGCAAGTGAAAGCGCGACGCCGAGGCTCGCCTGCGCCGTCGCCACGGCGAGAGCATCTGGGTTGCCGTCAGCCGCCTCGGCAGCCTTGCACCCGTGTGCGACGGCGTCCGCGATTCGACCGAGGTGACGGTCGCGATGGGAACGGACAGCCGCAGCCTGCATCTCGAAGCTGACGCGGTGGTCGTCGCTCAGGCCGTCGACCAAGTCGATCGACTCGAGCCACGGCTCGATCTCGTCGTACCGCTGCTGGTTGAGACTCGCCCAGGCGGGGAGCGGCCCCAACACAGGGTGGGCCAGCACGGCCTCAGCTCCGATCGTCTTGACCCAGCGCCACAGGGTCTCGATCTGGCCGGCATTCGATGTTGGGATGTAGGCCTCGAGTAAACGCTCGAGGGCGATCTCGATGCGGCCAGCAGCGACCGCGTGGCGGATGACCCCGTCGTTGTCCTCAGCCGACTCACACCATCGCAGTGCTCTGAGGTGGAGTTCCTTGCGTTCTTCGGCAGGTCGCTCAGCCAAGCGAGATGCGGCAAACTCTCGGAAGATGCCGTGATATCGAAACGTGGAACTGACCGGGTCGATCAGCGTGGTGAAGACGTGATCGGCTGTCAGAGAACGGAGGGTGGTGAGGCTGGTCGACCGATCGGTGACCGCATCGCAGGCGCCGGGCGTCATGTCCTCGAGCACGCTGGTCGCAACGATGAAGTCGCGAGTCTCGGCGTCGAGTCCATCGAGCACCTCGCCAGCGAGGTAGCCGGCCAGGTCCGGGTGGGCGCCGCCCATGGTCGCGAGGACCGAAGCGGAGTCATCGTCTCCGGCGATCGCGAGCTGCGTGAGTCGGAGACCCGCTGGCCACCCGTCGAGGCGCTTGATGATCGCGTCTGCCGTCACCTCGTCGAGCCGTCCGGCGTCGATGTCCTCGTGAAGCGCGAGGAGCGCCTCGTCGGTGTTGAACGCCAGGTCCTGGGCGTTCAAGTTCGTGACGAGGCCGCGGGTGCGAAGCCGGAATGCGATGAAGTCGAGCTCGCGTCGCGAGAGCAGTCCGATCTTTGCGTCACCAGGATGTGCCTCCACCAGCTGTCCGATGCCGTCGAGAACCTCCCCGGAGCTGAGTTCGTGGACATCGTCGAAGACGAGTGTGATCGGAATGCTGTGTTGCTCGATTGCGGCGTGAACGTCGTCGACAGCTCGGTCGATGTGACCGTCGGCGAGTGAGCTGTCGAGTGTGGTGGTGTCCACACCGTGCTCGCTCAGCCCGGCGGAGAGGTGCGACCAGAAGCGGTGGGCGTCGTCGTCTCGTGCGTCGACCGTGAGCCAGACGGTCGGGCGGTCGAGGTGCTCGATGACCTGCCGTGCAAGGGTGGTTTTGCCGTAGCCGCTGGGAGCTGTGAGCACCCAGATCGGCGGCGTCGCCGATGACGGTACGTCACCCACGATTCTCTCGATCAGACGCGGCCGATCGACGGTCGAGACCACGGGCGTCGGGGCCCGTAGCTTGGACCACAACACCGGTGGTCGACTCGAGGACATCCCAGAAGGGTAGGTGGCGTACGTCGGGCGTCGGAGCGAGGAACCTCACCCTTCGTCTCGAATCACCCGCCGCGGGAGGTGTCAGACGTCGGAGAGTTTGGCGAGTCCGCGCCGTGCAAACAGCAGCGTGCCTCCAGCGAAAACGAAGAGCGCGAGCAGACCGCCCCAGGTGTTGTCCCAGGTCATCGGTGCATCGAGGAAGCCGAGGCGGGACAAGCGGATGACGTTGTTGAACGGATTGATCCGCGTGACGCCTTCCAGCCAGCCCTCCATGATGAACAGGGGAGTCTGAGCTTCCGTGAGGAAGATCAGCAAGAAGAACGTGAGCTGCATGATCGCTGCGGCGCGCATGTCCCGAAACCGGTACGCCAGCCCGAGGCCCCAGCCAGTTCCGATCGCGGCGATGCCGAGTCCGGCGATGAAGAGCGGCACCAACCCCAGCGGGCCGTGGGTGAGTCGTGCGCCGAACAGGGACCCGACGACGAAGACGATCGAGGTCACGATCGCGGATCGCACCAGCGCTGCGAAGAGCGGACCCGTGACCAAGGACGTCCGTGGGGCCGGGGTGAGTCGCAGCCGATCGTAGAACCCGCCTTCGAGGTCGCGGATCGTCGCGAACCCGATACCGATGCCCGCGAATCCTGACCCCATGACGACGCCGAGCGGAAGGAACCAGTTGATCGACCGATCGGTGGGGAAGCCCGGAATCTGGATGATCGCGAAGAACGTCCCCGAGAAGGCGATCGCTTGGAAGATCGGCATCATGATCGATGGGATGAACGCCGACGGGAGCCGGACGATGTTCACGAGGCTGCGTCGCATCAACCCGACAGATGCGGGCCAGACACGCGTCGTCGCAGCGTTTCGTTGGGGATTCTTCGAGAGCTCCGGTCGGGTGTCGTCCAGTGCGGTCATCGTGCACCCAGCCTCGAACGAAGCGTACGAAGTGCAAGGGCGACCGTGAGCACCGACAGCCCGGCCGGGATCAGGATCGCTCGGATGACTGCTGACGCCGACAGCCCTTCGATCGTGAGGTCTCGAAATCCTTCGACGAGATGGGAGATCGGGTTGATGTCGGCAAGCGACCCGTAGATCCCGCTCATCGTCTCCCGCGGGAAGAACGCCGAGGAGAAGAAGAGGCCGATGAATAAGAGTGGAAATGCACCCTGTACCGCCTCGGATGAGCCGGTCTTGATGGCCATTGCAGCCATGAGCGCGCCCACGGCGAGCGCCAGGATCGTGCCGCCGACGGCCATCGCGAGCACACCGACCGCGCCGCCCTTGATCGAGAGTCCGAACGGCAACAACACCAGGATGAAGAACAAGGTCTGCGCGCCGCCGAACACCATCCCGCCGGCCATGCGGCCGACGATGATGCCCGATCGGGTGGACGGCGAGCTGAGCAGCCGGTCGAAGAAGCCGTTCTCGATGTCGGTCGCCAGGGCGGTCGCGCCGACCGTCGACCCGAACAGCACCCCCTGGGCAACAGCGCCGGCGAGCGCGAAGTCGAGATAGGAGTCGACCTCGGGGAACCCCGGAAGCGAGGTCGCCCTCGAGAACGACGAGGTCCCGAGCGCAGCGAAGAACAGCGGGAAGATCAGCGAGGGAACGACCAGCGACGGCTGACGCCAGAGGGCCAGCACGGACCGCTTCGACATCGCCCAGGTCTGGGCCAGACTCGACTGCGCGAGCGGCGAACGCCGTGGCGTCAGGACCGACGCTTCCGACACGGTCATGTATCCGCCCCTTCGAGGCGATACCCCGTGGCTTCGGCGAACACGTCGTCCAGGCTCGGCTCACGCAGTTCCAGGTTCTTCACCGCGATCCCGGCCTCGTCGAGCGTACGCACGACGTTGGAGACAGCAGCGGGCCCATCATCCAGTCCGACACCGAGCGTCCCCTCTGCGCTCGGTCGCAGATCGCCGAATCCTTCGAGCAGGACCTTTGCTCCGTCGGTGACGGACGCATCGACGCTGACGAAGAGCGTCGGGCTGCCGACTTCCGCCTTCAGTTCGGCGGGCCGCCCCTTGCGCACGATGACCCCGTTGTCGATGATTGCGATTCGCTCGGCGAGTTGGTCGGCCTCCTCCAGGTACTGGGTGGTGAGGAGCACGGTGGTGCCGTCGTTGTTGAGTCGTCGGATCTCTTCCCAGAGCGAGATGCGGCTCATCGGATCGAGACCAGTGGTCGGTTCGTCCAAGAAGAGCACCGAAGGTTCGTGAATGAGCGACAGCGCGAGGTCGAGCCGCCGGCGCATGCCGCCGGAGTAGGTCCCGACCCGCCGATCACCTGCGGCGGTCAAGCCGACTCGTTCGAGGAGTTCACCAGCCTTGGTGGAATGCTGCGCCTTCGGGAGCCCGTACAGCACCGCTTGCAGCTTGAGGAGTTCGGCGCCCGTCATCAGCGGGTCGATCGCTGCGTCCTGCAGCGCGACGCCGATGTTGCGGCGCACTTCGTTTGCTTCGTCGACGACGTCGAACCCGGCGACTCGAGCGCTCCCTCCCGTTGGCCGCAACAGCGTGGTCAACATGCGAACGGTCGTCGACTTGCCGGCGCCGTTGGGGCCGAGGAAGCCGAACACCTCGCCCTGCTCGATCCGCAAGTCGACCCCGTCGACGGCCTTGACCTGGTCGTCGCCAGAACCGACGTAGCGCTGCAAGCCCTCAGCGACGATGGGGAGGTTGGCGGTGGACATCGTGCCATTGTGCTCGCCGATGGCCGCCTGCCCGGTGTGACGCGTGTCCGCGCCTCACCGGGCAGGACGTCTTCAGATGCGCAGCGTCGTGCCGTCGTGCAGCGGAACCGTCATCGAGAACGCTTCGCCGTACGTCAGCTTCTGTTCTTCGAGCAAGCTCAGCGCGATCTGCTCACCGAGCCGGAACGACTCGATGTAGTCGGTGTAGTAGTGGACGCCCGCCCAGTTACGGCCGATCGCGATGTTCGCGGCGAGCTTGTTGAGCTCACCTTCGACCGTGAGCGGAGCGTCGAGCGAGGCTGACTCGTCGACGAGTGCGCTGCCGTCGGCGTTCGGCACGTAGCCGATCGACGAGCCGCCGTCACGGAGCTCCCAACCGTGGTCGAACCACGCCTTCAGAATCGTGGTGCATGCTCCGGCGACGGTGGCGTGACCTGCGCCGTACGACGGGTGAGCGGGCGAGCCTTCCGGGAAGGCCATCGGCAACAGCCAGTTGTCCGGACCGGTGGCGGCGTCGAGTGCGTCACCGACAGCGGAGCTTCCCGCAAACGCGTTCTCCATCGTCTCGAACGCAGCGAGCCGTTCGACGACCGACGCGTCGCCGTTGCGGCGCTGGTACATCCATCCCGCAAGCGCCTCGGGTCGCATCCGGCGATGCACGTTGAACTTCTGGAAGCGCACGGCTTTGAGCGCTCTCGTGGCGACCTCGGTCACCAAGGTCAACAGGTGGGGGCCGCCGAACTGGGCAAAACCCTGCTGTTTGTCGACGTGGTCGGGAAGGAGGAACGGCAGGCCCGGGTCGGCCGGGGCGCCGAGTCCGAAGAGGATCAGGCAGGCATTCAGGTACGCCTGGTACAGCGCGTCGTAGTGCACATACGTAGCCAGGTCTCGAGGCGAGGCCATGAACCGGTAGCCCGCCTCGTAGCCTTCGCCGCCCACACGAGCGCCGTTCTGGACATCGAGGAATTCGTTCCAGTCGGTCATGAAGTCGACTCCGGGCGTGGCATGGCGAACCCGTTGGTCCATGCGCATTGCGCCGTACGCGATCTGTCCGTCGGCCAGGTCATGAGCTGCGTCGCCGCTGTTCACACCCCGGTTGCCGATCAGTAGGAACTGAGACAGGTAGGGGCCCACGTCCTCGCCGGGCGTGACACCACGGAACAGCTGGTTCGGCGCAATGCTCGTCGCGTTCTCGGGAACCAAGACTCGGCGTCTGGCGAGAGATGGAGCAAGGCGATCGGTGACTCCGTCGAGGTCGCCGGTCCGATCGGCTCGGAACCACCAGAACCGGCTGAGTGACGCGTTGGCATCGGCGATCGTCGCATCCGTGTCCCAGTCGGTGAAGGCCACGTCGCGGCACAGTGCCATCCAATAGACCTCGGCCATCTCGGCAATGAGTTCCTGGCTGTCGACCGACGGCGCTGGCGGCATCGTGAAGGTCTGTGCATCGGCGCCTTCCAGATCGAACGTCAGGCCGGCGCCCATGCTCTCCCAGGCGCGGACGCCCGGTTCGCTCCCCACGGGATGGTGGCGCCAGTCGAAGATCGGCTCCGGCTCAGCCGGCGCCGCGGGTGACGTGTACACCGAGTCGCCGTACGGCGTGAATGGTCCCGGGCCGAGGCGCAACGCTCGGAAGTCGCGTGCGTCGCCCGTGTCGATCGCTCGAACCCACTCGCTGTAGTCGGTCGGATCGAGCAGGAACCCGTCGTCGTCATGCGGTAGGCACTTGGTGAAGTTGCCGACGTAACTCGGCCGGCCTTGGTCGTCTCGCAGCCTGAGCTCGTCCCCGTTGTCCAGATGAGCGGCGGGCGTTCGTGAAGATGAGACCTCGGCGGCGCTGATGCGTCGATCGCGGGCCTCGAACTGGCGGATGTTCATGGTGCTCCCTTGGTCACGATCGCGCCCGGTTGGCGCGACCATGATCAGAAAGAGTCCAGGGGTCCCCGATTGATACGAGTTCTTCGTGTCGACGCGACGGGGTGCGCCCGGCAGCGACTCGTCAGGCGCCGCGAAGGATCTGGCGAATCAGCGGTTCGTAGTGTTCGAGCGGGTTGCTCTTGTAGCTCGAGTCGAACGCCGTTTGGTCGTACTCGCCGCAGAACTCGACGGTGCGATCGAAGTGCGGGCTGTCGCGGTACTGCTCGCGAGCCTGGCCGTCCAAGCCGATGTAGTCCCAGAAGTAGTAGCCCTGGAACTCGCCGTGGTGTTTGACCATGAAGTAGTTCGCTTCGGAGACGAACGGCTTCACGATGCCCGCAGCGATGTCCGGGTGGTTGTACGGGCTCAGGGTGTCACCGATGTCGTGGACGAGGGCGCAAAAGACGTATTCGTCGTCTTTGCCTGCCTTCTCGGCGCGCGTCGCGGTTTGCAGACTGTGCTCCAGGCGGTCGACGGGGAACCCGCCGTGATCGTTTCGCAGATCACTCAGCAGTCCGATGACGCGCTCGGCGACCATTCCCTGGCTCACCTCGAGGTGCGGAATGATCTTGGCCCAATCCTCGGCGGTCGATTCCTCGAACGAGGTGAACGTGGGACGGTCGTCGGTATCGGTCACGGGACGCTCCTATTTCTGGGCTTGTTGGATTGCCTGCCAAACACGCTCGCTGGTGGCGGGCATGTCGATGTGGTCGACACCGAGGTGCTTCACGGCATCGCAAACCGCTGATTGCACGGCTGGCGTGGACCCGATCGTTCCGGACTCGCCGATGCCCTTCGCCCCAAGCGGGTTGACGAAGGTCGGGGTCTCCATGTGGATGACCTCGAAGCTCGGCAGCTCGGTGGCCGAGATCATGCCGTAGTCGGCGAGGTTCGACGTGACCGGGTTGCCGTCCTCGTCGTAGCGGACCTCTTCGAGCAGCGCCTGGGCCGTACCCTGGGCGATTCCGCCGTGGATCTGTCCGTCGAGCAGCAACGGGTTGAGCACGCGGCCCGCGTCGTCGCAAGCCACTTGGCGCAGGTGCTTGACCTGGCCCGTACCGGTGTCGACTTCCACGACCGAGATGTGAGCCCCGAATGGGAACGTCGCCATGTCGGCGACGAAGGTGGTGCTGACCGTCATCTCGTCACCGTCTTGCTTGGCGGCGACGGCGACGTCGGCCCAGCTCTTGGAGACGGCGGGCGTACCCGCAACGTGGAAGACACCGTTGTCGGTGTCGATCACCACGTCGGCTTCGTCGGCTTCGAGGAGCTTCGCAGCGGCCTTCTTTGCCTTCTCGACGAGCTCGACAGCCGCCTTGTTGACGGCAACGCCACCTTGCTGCAGCGACCGAGAACCCATCGTGCCGCCACCGACCGGAGTCTTCTCGGTGTCACCGAAGACCAGCGTGATCTGGTCCATGGCGATACCGGTCTCGGCGCTCGCGATCATCGACCAGGCCGTGTCGTGGCCCTGGCCCTGCGGGGTGGTGCCGGTGTACACCGTTGCGGTGCCATCGTCGTGCACTTCGATCTTGGCGTCTTCCTGCTTGGGGTCGACGCCGCCGGTGATCTCCACGTAGACACAGACGCCGATACCGAGCTGCTTCGCATCGCCGGAGTCGCGTCGTTGCTGCTGCTCGGCACGAAGGGCGCTGTAGTCGGCCGCCTCGATGACCTTGTCGAGTGCTGTCTCGTAGTCGCCCACGTCGTATGCCTGAGCAACCGCCGTGGTGTGCGGCTCCATGAACTTCGGGATGAGGTTCTTCCGGCGAACGTCCACCGGATCCATGTCGATCTCGGCAGCGAACAGGTCCATCGCGCGTTCGATCGCTGCGGTGGCTTCCGGCCGCCCGGCGCCGCGGTACGCGGTGATCGGTGTGGTGTTGGTGACCACTGACGTGGTGCGAACTTCCATGTTGGGAATGTCGTACACACCCGACGCCATCGGACGGGTCATGAACGGCGCCAGGATCGTGCCCATGCCGACGAACGCGCCGGCGTCCTGCAACGCGTGGAGCTGGTAGTGCGTGACCTTGCCGTCACGCGTGCCGCCCATGGTGAGGTACTGAAGCTGCGCTCGCCCGTGGCCGAGCATCATCATCGACTCGCTGCGCGTCTCCACCCAGCGCACGGGGCGTCCGACGGCCTTTGCACAGGTGCCGAGGAGCAGTTCCTCGGGGTACGCATCGATCTTGGCGCCGAAGCCGCCACCGACATCGGGTGTGATGAGGTGAACGTCGACGTCGTCACCACCATTGGCGGCGGTGAACTGAACCTTCGCTCCCTGTGCAGCCTGCGTGGAGATCCATTGGACGAGCTTGTCGCCATCCCAGACCGCAGCTGAAGCACGCACCTCGAGCGGGCACGGTGCGACGCGCTGGTTCAGGAACCGAGCGGTCACCGTGACCTCACAGTCGGCGAAGTACTCGTCGGTCGGGGTGTTCTCGGGAATGCCGAGTGCGGTGGTGTCGAAGACGCCGTTCGAGCCGGCTTCTTCGTAGATCAGCGTGTCGGAAGCGAGTGAGGCTTCGATGTCGACCAACGCCGGCAGGAAGTCGATGTCCACGAACACCATCTCTGCAGCGTCAACCGCTTGCTGGTGGGTCTCAGCAACGACGATGGCGACGGGCTCGCCGACATGACGAACCTTGCCGCTCGCCAGCAGCGAGCGTGCAGCGGCCGGGTTGAACGGCGACGGAATGGGCTCGAGGCCCAGCGACTCGGCGGTGTGGACGGCGAGGACACCCGGCATCTCGAGCGCCCCGTCGATGTCGATCGATTCGATCGTGCCGTGCGCCGCCATCGACCGCACGTAGACGGCATGCACCGCGCCTTCGAGGCGGGGGTCGGAAATGTCGTCGGAGTACTCACCACCGGACGTCAAGAACTTCGGATCTTCCTTGCGCTGGACTCGCGTCCCGAGGATGCTGGCACCTGCCACGTGGACTCCCTTGTCGAAAACCGTTTGACGAGCCGGACGGCTCTGAGTCAGGACCATAGTCGCGGTGCGCCCACAGGGTCTCAGCGTGCTCGTTGCGTGCGGCTACGTTCTCGCTCGTGACCTTGTACCCCTTCCAATCCGCACTCGTGACCGGAGCATCCGCCGGTATCGGTGCCGAATTGTCCCGGTTGCTCGGCGAGGCGGACGTGCCGACGGTCGTCGTGGCGCGACGCGGCGAGCGCCTGCGCGAGTTGGCTGACCGTTACGAGGGCTTCGAAGTACTCGAAGCCGACCTGGGTACGAGCGACGGTCAGCAGCGCGTGATGGAGCGCGTCGCGAGTGTCGATTCGCCGATCGACCTGGTCGTCAACAACGCCGGGTTCGGCTCAGGCGGCAACTTTCACGAGCTGGACGCCGGACGGCTCGGAGACGAGGTTGAGTTGAACGTGACCGCGCTGACGAAGATCTCCAATGCTGCGTTGGCGGCGATGGTGCCTCGCGAGCACGGCTACCTCCTCAACGTGTCGAGTGTCGCAAGCTTCCAACCGTCTCCGGGTCTCGCGGTCTACGCAGCGACGAAAGCGTACGTGACGAGCTTGACCGAGGCGCTGCACGAGGAGATGCGTGGCACCGGTGTGAACGTCACTGCGCTCTGCCCCGGCCTCACCAAGACGGAGTTCCAGGAGCAGAGCGGAACGACCGAGTACGAGACGACGTTTCCAGACTTCGCGTGGACGTCAGTGGAATCGGTGGCCGCAGCGGGACTCGCAGGCGTCGCGAAGAACAAGACGATCGTCGTGCCCGGTGCGCTCTACAAAGGGCTGGTTGCGACGAGCGACATCACGCCGCGTGCCATCGCCCGCCGGCTCAGCGGGCTGGCAACGGGCTTGAGGACCTGACCGAAGGCCCGGGTCAGACCGGGCGCGTGACGATCTGGAAGTAGCACATCTCGTCGTCGGTGCCTTCAGCCCACAGCACGTAGCGGGGCTCGGCGTCTTCGTCGATACGAGATCGATCCCACACGCAATCGATCTGGATGACGTCGCCGGACTCGAGGACGATGTCATCGACCGGCCGGTAGTCGAGTTGCCAGTCGAAGTCCCAGTTCGGAATGTCGAGCAGCACGCGTTCCTCCGGCGTTCCCGGATTCAGCGTCATCTTGACCGACTTGCCGATCTCGTGTTGGTGACCCCAGATCGAGACGATCTGGCCGGTCTGCGTCGGGAGTGTGCACGTCGAGGACGCGATGCCGGTGGTCATGTCGGCGAAGTCTTCCGGTGTGACACCGCAAGCGGAGTTCAACACGTCGGCGGCGAATCCACCGAGCGTGCCCGTCCGAGACGCCAGGTCTGCGATCGCAGCGTCTCGATCGCACAGCGGTCCGACCTCGTCGGTCGAGCAGGGAATCTCGGCAGGGCCGAGGTAGATCCTGAGATTGATCGGGTCGAGGCTGCCGCCGGCTGCCTGAATCACGTCCTCGTCGGCGAAGTCGACGACCAGCGATGAGTCGTCGGGGGGCAGGTTCGCAAAGACGGGTTCGTAGTGGTAGTGGATCTGCATGACGAAGAAGTCGCCCGGCTGCATCTCGATACCGGTGTCCGACGGCAGTTTCGTCGGGTCCTGTCCGGGTGCCCAGCTGAGGATCTGATTGACGCCGGGGATGCCCGCGAGCCCGGTGCACTGCCAGCCGATGTCGGGGTTTGCAGCGTCGAGGGCCTCTGCGGCCGTTCGAGCGCCGGAATCGGCCTTGAAGACCAAGGCGTGGTGGACGACCTCGGTGACGTCGGCCTCGATGCCGTAGCCCTGGACCCAGCTCTGTTCGGTCAGTTCCGGGTCGTAGATCTGGCAGCGGTAGTCATCCGGGTCGGTGGTGTCGCCCTTGTACGGTTCCGCGTTGAGGACGACGTCACGGTCGATCACGGTCCGCGTGTTGCGCTGTGGCTCGAGCGGGGTCGTCGGGTCGACATCGATCGTGCCGCCCTCCTCCGCCCAAGCGGCGATGGTGGCGATGTCCGCAGGATCGAGGCGACGATCGTCGTGGAACTCGACCTCTCCGTCGGCGGCTGGCCAGGGTGGCATGTACCCGACGCTGATGACGGCGTCGATGTACTCCGCATCGAACCCGTCGACGTCCGATGCAGTCTCCATCTTCAGGTGCGCAGCACCCGGCCCTTCGGCGGTGTGGCACGACGCACAGTTGTTCTCCAGAATCGGTTGCACGTCGCTGGCGAACGAGATCGCAGCGGAATTTCCTGAGGCATCATCGGCCGCAGACGTTGTCGGGTCTGCACTCGTGGTGGTGGTGCCGCCGTCGGTTGTGTCCGGTTGGGCCGGGACGGTTGACTCATCGGCCGGTTCCGACGTCGCCGACGGTGCTGGCTCCGCGACGGAGTCGTCGCTTCCCGACGAACATGCGACGAACACGATCGCTGCGCCCACGGCAGCGTGCAGCGCGATCCATGTGCGCTTGGCGACTCGGGACTGCAGTCGCGGCGGCTCGGTCGCCGTTGCGTCGCTTCGTGTCGGATCGGGCGCTATTGGCACTGACTCAGTATGCACGAGGAACGGGTCGAGGTCCGGTCCGGCACGTGATCGCTGCGTTGTCGTCCGGCAGAAAATGAGCGGATGGTGTCGGGATGCAACGTCTCGCTGGGTGGTTGTGAGATCATCTCTGAGTGGTCACAGGTCGTGTGTTGGTTGTCGAGGACGCGCCGGAGTACGCGCAACTGATCACGGCTGCGCTGCGCGGCGAACAGCACGAGGTCACGACGGCGTCGACGCTGGCCGATGCACGAGAACGACTGCGCTCGACCCCGCCGGACGTCGTGGTGCTGGACCTCACGCTGCCCGACGGCGATGGACTCGATCTGTGCCAGGAGATTCGGCGGACCAGTGACGCCTACGTGATCATGCTCACGGGCCGCGACGACGAGGTCGACAAGTTGGTCGGCTTCCGCCTGGGTGCCGACGACTACATGACCAAGCCCTTCTCGCCGCGCGAATTGGCCGCTCGTGTCGGAGCGCTGCTCAGCCGCGCCCGCCCCGCAGGGAGAGATGGCGTCTCGACGATGCGCAACGTCAACGACATGGTGATCGATCTCGAGAAGCGAGAGGTCACCGTCGACGGCGTCGTCGCCACATTGACCAAGATCGAATTCGACCTGCTCGATGCAATGAGTGAGCGGCCGGGAAGTGTCCTCACCCGACTTCAACTGCTCAACGCTGTCTGGGGCGAGAACTACATCGGCGACGACCACGTCGTCGACGTCCACATCGCGAACCTGCGCAAGAAGATCGACACGGGAAAGCCGAGTCGTGTTCGCACCGTGCGAGGCGTCGGCTACGCCGTCAACACATGATTGCCAGGCCGGTGTTCATCGAGACCTGATCTCGTCGAGATCAAGAACAGATGATTGCAGCCGAACATGAAGATATGAGCAACCGATCGGCGACATGGCGAGATCCATGGCTCCGTTGGGCGCTCGCTGCGGCATTGCTCGTGCATGGCGGCCTGCTGGTGTCCGGCAGCTACCAGAACACCTACGACGCCTGGGTGCACATCTTCTTCGGCGACCACTACGCCCGCGACTGGTTCAGCACGTGGGAGCCCCGCTGGTACACCGGCTTCACCGTCACGAGTTACCCGCCGGCGTCGCATCAAGGCATTGGACTGCTGTCTCGTCTCGTCGGCCTCGAGATCGCATTCGTGATCCTCCAGATGGGAGCGGTGCTCAACGTCGTCGTCGGGGTGTATCGATTCTCGTTGATCTGGGTGTCTCGCCGAGCGGCGGGTTGGGCGGCGTTGTTCGCTGTTGCATCGTCCTCGCTCGCTGAGGTGGTGCACACCTTCGGTCAGCTCCCGACGACGCTTGCGCTGGGCTTTCTACTCAATGCCCAGCCGTCGATTCGCCGATGGATTCACGACGGCGTGCGGATCGAACTGGTGGCGTCGATCGTCCTGCTCGCGGCGACCACCGCTGGACACCATGTGACGACGCTGTTCGGGACGATCTTCTTCACCGGTCCGGTCGCCGTGCGTGCAGTCCTCGACCGGTTGTCGACGTCGCTCGACGACGAACCTCCCGGGCACATCTTGAATGCTCGACTGTCATCGATTCGTCCTCAAGTTGCTCGTCGACTTCGACGCGTCCTTCCCGCTGCCATGCGTGCGAGCGTCCTCGGCGTCCTCACGATCATGACCCTCGTGACGGTCGTGTTGCCGTACTGGCTCTGGTCGAGTTCTGATCCGATCACGCAGGTGCCGATTCCGCATGCGAGCAGGAACAGCTTCATCGACGACACGGCGGCGGGGCTCGTGTTCTGGCTCATCCCGTGGGCGAGCCTGCTGTTGTTGGCACCGTTTGCGATCACCAAGGCAGCGCTGGGTCGCGGGTGGCCGTTGGCTGCGTCGATCGGTCTACTGGCACTGCTCGGTACCGGCGGCACCACGCCGATTCCGCGTCTCCTGCTCGGTGGAGCATTCGACATCTTGACGCTCGATCGGTTCACCATCTGGGCGACGATCGCCGTCCTGCCGTTCGCTGGTTGGGTAATGGTCAGCGCTCGTGAGGGGGTGCTCCAGCGGATTGGTGTCGCTCGCCTCGGTCGACTCGCCCCGAACGGTTTCATGTTCCTGGCGATCGCGGCCGCGGTGGCGAGCAGCGTCTTCGCAGCCACGCTGACGTCGCATCGGCCGTTCCAGCCCCGATCGATCGATCCGACGCCGATCACGTCCTTCATGAGCAAGGATCAACATGACCGGTGGAGATACCTCACCCTCGGTTTCGGTGACCAGATGGCGTGGGTGTCAGCGAACACGACGGCGTTGACGGTCGACGGGAACTACCACTCGGCGCGCCGACTTCCAGAACTCACGTCGCGCTCGGTCGAGCGGCTCGAAGGTGCGAAGTACCGCGGTATCCCGGGCATCGGGTCGCTGCAGCAGTTCTTGATTAACCCCTCGCCGTACCACCTCAAGTTCGTGTTCTCGATCGACAACTTCTACGACCCGTTGCTCTGGTCTGCTGGGTGGCAGCGGATCGGCATGCTCGACAACGACGTCGAGGTGTGGGAGCGGGCCGATGTTCCTCCCTTGCCCGATGCGTTGCCGGTTCGTGAGATCCCCATGTGGCAACGGATCCTGTGGGGTGTGCTGCCGATGACGTCGGCCATCTCCGGTGTCTTCGTACTGATCTGGTTGGGAAGCGGCCGCCGTCTTCCACGTCTCGTACGAGGGCTGTCGACCGAGTGTCCCGGCGCCGGGCGGATACTCCGCCGAGTCGATCGACGTCTCAAGGTCTGGGCGGCGCGTATGCGCGGCGATACCTCCATCTCGCGACTGCCGTGGTCGCCGTTTCGACGTCGCATCGACGCGAGTCTCGCCTGGGCCGCACGACCGAGCGGAGCGGCTGCTCGTCGCACGCTGCTCGGAGTCATCGCAGCAGTGGTGCTGGTGCCGCTCGTTGCGGGGGCACTGCAACAGACGGATCCACTCACACCGTCGGAGACGGTCGACAGCTATTACTCGGCGCTCGACTTCCAGCGCTTCGAAGTCGCCCACGGACATCTCGACCCGACGCAGCGTCCGGATCTGGCCTCGTTTCTGCTCGGCGTGAGCGTGCGCGACGGACTCCTCGACGGGTATTCGGAGCTGGACTCGGTCGCGAGCGACGTCACCGTCACGGGCAACACGGCGACCGCCCAGGTGGAGTTGGTCTTCGTCACCGCCGTCGAGGAGTACCGGGTGGAGCGTGAGCATGTGCTGAACCGGCGAGATGGCGAGTGGTACATCGAGCCGGCAACGGTGGACATCGAACCGCCGGTCGATCAGCTGGTCAGCCGTCCTGAGGTATCGGTATCGACGCTCGGGCGAAGCGTCGAAACCACCGCCCGCACGAGCTTCGACGACATCTTGGATCGACCGAGACTGACCATCGGAACGAGTCGGACCTACCGAATCGACGATCGGTGGATCGTGGTCGGATCGGTGACCAACATCGACGTCGACCCGGCCGATGTGACCGTGAACGGCATCTTGCGCGATGTCGATGGAGAGCGACTCGCGAGCTACGACGCAAACCAGTCCTCGATCCACCAGGTGCTCCCAGGTGAAACCGTTCCGTTCCGGATCGAGTTCGAAGAACGGGCGGGAGCGTTCGATCGTGACGACCCGGCTGCGGGCGACTTCGATCCGTTGGCGTATGCCGAACCGGTCCTCGAGGCCGAGGTCGCAGAGGTCGAGGTGTCCGCCCGGGCCGTGATCACCGGAGGCCAGCTCGAACGGGTTCTGGACATCACGCAGGCCAGCGTCGGGTCGTGGGTCGAGGACGGGTCCAACGGGATCGATTTCGACCTTCGGCTGCGCAACACGGGCACGACCTCAGCGACGATCGCGCGGGTGAGCGTCACCTACCTCGACGCTGATGGCGATGTGGTGTGGGTCGATCACCACTGGGTGCCCGACTCGGTTCGGCCGCAGCGGACAACCCAAGTCACCTGGAGCAGCGAACTCCCCGATCTGACGGTGGTCGACGTCGAGACCAGAACATTCGACAATGCGAAAGTCGGTGGCGAGGAAGGACAAGAGTTCCGGTCAGGCGCAACGATGGACGTGCCAGGAGAGCCGCTCGTCGTTGCGGAGACCGAGATCACCCAAGTTCGTCTCGACGTGACGTCGTTCCAGCGCGAGGTGGAACCATGACGCCCAGCAGTGCGTTCAGGCGCATGCTCCTCGCGCTCGCCGGGCTGCTGCTCGGAGCCGCTGTCGCTTCTGCGTGTTCGTCCGACGAAGTCATCTCGACCGCGACCGTGCTGTCGATCGGCGCGCCCGAGGAAGTCATTGCTGGCACGTCGATCTCGCTGACCTTGGAGTCGGATGGCGCTGGTGACGTTCGCCTCGACGTCATCGATGCGTTCGCCACGACGACGCTCACGGTGGCGGTGCTCGACGACAGCACGCCGGTCTTCACGTCGATCGAGATACCAGCAGCGATGACCCGATCGAGCGGGATCGTGTCCTTCCGGGCGGTCGGAGCGCTCGGGGAACAAGCGACGACATCGACCGTGGTCCTGCCGGCCGCTGCGACCGACCCGCTCGACGTGCTCGTCGGCCCGCGAACGATCGTGGCCGACGGCGCCGACGAGACCATGGCGATCGGGTTCGTGACCGACCGATTCGGGAATCCGATCCTCGACGGTTCGCCCGTCGAGCTCACGATCGTGGAAGAACGCGGCGCCGTGACCGTTCTGGATGCCGTGATGGACGGGGGTCTCGCGGCTCGTCTCATCGGATCCGGCACGGTCGCTCAACGCGTCGAGCTGTTTGCCTCGATCGACGACGGGGCACTCGCGAGTCGCAGCGTCGACTTCGCCGAGGTTCCCGGCCCTGCGAGCATCGTCGATGTCGGCGCGCCCGAGCTCGCCGACCGGACCGATCCGCTGGTCGCAGACGGTCGATCGTTCGTCGACGTCGTCACCGGTGAGATCGATGACCGGTTCGGCAACCAGCTGCCCGATGGCCACCTCGTCCGACTGCAGACGAGTGGCCCGGACGGTGTCGGTCAGCTGACCGCTCGAACGATCGATGGGATCGCCCGGTTCTCCGTCGTCGCACCACGGCTGCCGGGAACGGTCACGATCACGGCGCAGAGCGATGGAACGTCCAGTGAGGCAATCGAACTCGACTTCGATCCGGCCATCTCGGAGATCCCTGTCGATTGGGAGTGGGACGACAACGTACTCACCGTGTCGATCGGGCCCGTTCTTGACCATGTCGGATCTGTGGTCGTCGATGGCACGCCCGCATCGGTGGTCGTGTCCGGTCTCGGAATCGATCCCGTCGACGTCGAGCTCATCGACGGCCGAGCAACGGTGTCGGTCGATTCGAACGAACGCGTCGGTGTGGGCCGTGTCGAGGTGAAGGTGCTCGGCGTAGATGCAGAAGAGGAGCTGTCGTGACGGCGACGGAGCATCTTCGGTCGCGTCGGTCGACGACGCCGATCTCTCGAATCAAGCGATGGATTGCAGTGGTCGGAGTCCTCGTGGTCGTCGCGACGATGCTGGTGTTGTTCGGCGCGATCTCGTTCACCGTCAGCGAGACCGGTGACGGGTCCGATCCGGATCGGGCGTTCTCGGCGACGCAGGAGATCCCGGGAGGCTTTGCTGCGGACCTCGTCTGGTCGCCGGACGCCGACGGCCTCGTCCGGGAGGTCGAGACGACCACTCGCGAGCAATTGGGGTCCATGTGGCTCCGCGCCGATGACGCACTCGCACGTGCGGCCGAGGGTGACACCGGAGGGCTCGAAGTGTGGTTCGTCGACGCTGCGCTGGGAGCTGCGGTCGACCGATTCGTCTCGGGAGGCGTTGTCGACGTTCCCCATGCGAGCATCGAGGTGGCGCCCGCGATCGCTCATCGCCTCCGTGTCGAGTTCTACAGCCTTGACGGCCAGGTGGTGGTTCTCGCGGTTGACACCATTCGGGTACGTCCGGTCGGCACGGCGGACCAAACCGCCGAGGTCGTCGAAGAACTCGAAGTGGTTGCGGTGCTCAGCGACGGCAACTGGCGAATCCGACACCTCGAGCGGCTGACTCCCCGCACCGACGAGGACACGATCCCGACCTGATGGGGACGGCGCTGGAGAGATCTTGATCTGATCCTGATCTTCGCTGGATCTGATCCTGATCGAAGACGTCGAAGATCTGGGCATCCGGAAGACAACGGTCTCCGCGCTCGCTTCACGTCAGGAAACCACCCATGCCTAGCTCGATCACGAATCTCCTCGAGATCGATACCGACGGCGTGTCGTTCCGCGACAATGGGGACGTGCACAACGACTCGGTCCCAGAAGCAGGTGACGCCTTTCGTCACGCAGCCGTCTCGTTGTCGCTCAGCGACCAGAACGGCCGGATCCTCGACGCGAACGATGCGTTCTACGAACTCTTCGGCCATGACCGGACCGCAGCACTCGACGTCGGGATGCTCTCCCGGTCAGGTGATCAGGACTGGACGGTGTCGTACCTGACACGCCTCGTCACGGGAGAGATACCCGAATTTCGAACGGTGAAGCGCTTCGTGCGTGCAGATGCATCGGAATTCGACGGAGATCTCGCCGTGCGCGCCATCCGGGATGACGGGCAGTGCATCGGGCTGATCGCCAGCATCGAGCCTGCAGAGGTTCGCCCGACAGTGGACAACGCTCGCGTCCGCAAACTCCTGGAACACGCCGCTGGCACGCTGACGCTCGTCGACGTGGAAGGTGCCGTCATCGAGACCTCGGGGCGCTATCGCGAGACGCTCGGCTATCCGGCCGAATTCTGGGAAGACCGAACGATCCTCGACATCGTCGTCCCCGAGGACCTTGCACCGATGCTCGAGATGCGCGATGAGGTGCTGAAAGAACCGGGACAGAGTCTCACCCGTGACTTTCGCGTCGCCAGTGCCAATCGTTCGATCGAGACCCTGGAAGTCACTGCGCTCAACATGCTCGACGACCCAGATCTCGGTGGCATCGTGCTCTCGACTCGCAACGTCACCGCTGAGCGGCTGAACACCGAGGCGATCGCCGCGCTGAGGGATGAAGCGGTGGCGGAGGCCGACGAGCGTTCGCGCATGGTGGCGACCGTCAGCCATGAGCTTCGCAACCCGCTGCATGCGATGTCAGGGCTGGCAGAGCTCTTGGCATCTGATCCACTCCTCGGGCCAGCACAGAGTGACCTTGCGGAGTCGCTGCTTCGCCAGCTCAAGCGGCTCACAAGCGTGACCGACGACCTGCTCGACACGGCCCGCCTCGAAGTCGGTCGCTTCGAACTTCGACCGGCCCCGGTAGTCGTGCGAGATCTGATCAACGACGTTGTGCGGACGGGTCGTTCGGCCGCCGACGGACGAATCGACGTGGTGTGCGAGATCGACGACGACGTCCCACACCTGATCACCGTCGACCCCGCCCGTCTTCAACAGGTGCTCGGCAACCTGGTGGGCAATGCGGTGAAGTTCACCGATGTCGGTTCGGTCAGGCTGACGGCGACCGTCGGTGCGGATGATGCTGGTGTGAAGCTGCTCGAGTTCGAGGTCGCGGACACGGGAATGGGAATCCCCCCAGAGCAGATCGCCCGGGTGTTTCAACCCTTCTCGTCCTCGACCACCAGCGGCGATCGTCGTGGTGCCGGGCTCGGCTTGGCCATCGTCCAGCGTCTCGTCGAGGCGTTCGGCGGCGACGTGTTCCTCCGCAGCGAACTCGGTGAAGGCACATCCTTCACCGTGTCGATCCCCTTGGTGGGTGCCACACCTGAGGACACTGCGGACGCTCCCGATATCGCAGAGCGGGACAACCGCCGACGCGTACTCGTGGTCGAAGACACACCGGTGAACCAGCAACTCGCACAACACCAGCTCGCTCGGCTCGACATGGACTGTGTGATCGCCGAGTCCGCCGAAATCGGCCTCGAGATCCTCTCGTCGGACACGTTCGACGTGATTCTGATGGATCACCAGCTTCCCGGAATGAACGGTCGAGACGCAACGCAGGAGATTCGACGTCGCGGGATCGAGATTCCGGTCGTCGGTGTCACGGCCAGCTCCACAGCAGCCGACGAGCGAGCCTGCCTCGACGCCGGAATGAACGCGTTTCTCGCCAAGCCGGTGGGCCTCGAGCGTCTGTCGGAGGCGTTGCAGAGCGTGTTCCGGGATGACGAACAAGCCGCCGCAGGCGAACCGACGTCGCCCGCAGACGCAGCAGCTGAGTCGGACGACGCGGTCGACACGTCCGTGCTCGATGCCCTCGCCGCCGAACTCGGCGACCGCACGATCGTCGAGGGTCTGGTTCGCACGTTCTTGAACGAGCTCGACTCCCGGGAGGTCGACATCGCAACCGGCGATGCAGAGCTCGCAGCCCGCCAGGCCCACACGCTCAAGTCGAGCGCCAAGCTGCTGGGAGCAGGGCGCTTGTCCGACGTGTGCGCCGCAGCGGAGGGCGACGCGACGGTCCGGCCCGAGATCACCCAGGCGGCCCACGGTGCACGCCTCGGGCTGAGCGCATGGCTCGACTCCGCCGACGATCATCCCGAGACCGACCCCGTGCCGGCGCCATGATGATCGAAACGCAAGTCATCGAGATCGACAACAGAGGAGAAGTCCAATGAAAGGTGTGCTGTTCAACGTCGTCGAGGACGTCGTGACCGAAGCGCTTTCTGCAGAAGCCTGGGACGACGTCGTCGACGACTCAGGTGTCGACGGTGCGTACACCTCGCTCGGGACGTATCCCGACGAGGAGATGGTCGCATTGGTCGGCGCAACCGCTGCTGCGGCAGACCTCACGCCGACCGAGACGCTGCAGTTGTCCGGTCGGCTGGGCTTCAAGCACCTGGTGAGCCGGGCGCCGCACCTGCTCGACGGGATCGATGACTGGCGTGGGGTCCTGAAGTCGCTGGACGACATCATCCATCCCGAAGTTCGCAAGATCTACCCCGATGCAGACGTTCCCGGGTTCGAAGCAACCGAGGATGGAGACGCCCTGCTCGTCGCCTACACGTCGAAGCGCGGGCTGTGTGCACTTGCCGATGGGCTCGTGCTGGGCTGTGGTGAGTGGTTCGAAACACCCCTCTCGGTGGAACACGTCTCGTGCCTCCACGAGGGTGGCGACTCCTGCACGATGCGGGTCACCGAAGTCGAATGACCGCGGAGGTGTCGGGCGGGGCCGATGATGTTGCTGCCAGAATCGACCGCCTCGAGCGGCGGCTGCAACGCGAGCGCGCGGCGCGCGAGCAGGCAGAGGCAATCGCTGAACGCGGCATGCGAGATCTCTGGCAGACGAATCGGACGCTCGAGACCCGTGTCGCCGAGCGCACGGTCGAGCTGGAGGGTTCACTCGCTGCAGCCACGATGGCCGCGGACGCCAAGGAGCGGTTCCTCGCTGAACTGGGTCACGAGCTCAACACACCGCTCCACGCCGTTCTCGGTCTGCTCGAACTCGTGGATGCTGAAGTGCTCGAGCCGGTTGACCAGGAACGTGTTCGCGAGGTCCGTGATCACGCCGAGACCTTGTCGGGCCTGCTTCAGGGGCTCGTCGAGCTCGCCGGTGCCGAGGGCGCGCCCGCTCCAGCCGACGTCGAGACGAAGAACGTCTCCGCCTGGCTCGACACAGTGATCGACGAGTGGACCCGCCCGGCTGCGATGCGCGGTCAGCTCCTCGTGCCGTCGGTGGTCGGCGGTGAGCTCGACGTTGCGCTCGACTGGCGTCGCTTGACGAAGATCACCGGGGCGCTACTGCACAACGTGGTCGAGCATGCGGATGCTGGAGCGGTGGATGTCTCGGTGACTGCAGCGGACGGCTCGATCGACGTCGTCGTCACCGACTCGGGGCCGGGGATGTCGGCTGACGACCTTGCGAGAGCGCTCGAGCCGTTCCTCCGTCACGGGCTGGGTGTCGGCGCTGGTGCCGGCATCGGCCTCCCGGTCGCTCAGCGTCTGGCCTCGGGAGCGAACGGAACGCTCGATATCGAATGCGACGGGGCGGGCACCCGCGCGACCGTGTCGCTTCCGTACGGTCGCTGAAACCACGACGAGCCCGCCCGAAGCGTTGCCGTACGGTGGCAACGTATGGCAATCTTCCACGTTGCGACGACGACTCCGAGCAAGGCTGAGCTGATCGCCGAGTGGATTCCGACGCAACCGTGGGGACCCGAGCGGGGAGACCCGACCGAGCAGATCGGTTCGTTCCACTTCGACGACCCGGAGGGTCGCGTTGGTATGGAGGCGCACCTGGTTCGTGCTGACGGAACCGTGTACCTGGTGCCGCTGACGTATCGAGACACCCCGCTGAGGGAGGCTGACCATGCGCTGATCGGCCGCATGGAACACTCAGCGCTCGGTACTCGGTGGGTCTACGACGGACTCGGCGACGACCGGTACCTGACGCTCTTGGCTGGAGTCGCGCTCACCGGTCAGGGCATCGCGCTGGGAATGGCGCAACACGACGGGCGGTGGTACATCGCACCCAGCTCGCTCTCCGTCGTGGGAGGTGGCGGGAAGGCAACACCGGTCGCCGTCGATCGATTCACCGTGGAGGATCAGCGAGTCGCCGAAGTGCTCGCAGTCAGCGATCGCTTCGAGATGACCATTCACCGAAAACCGACAACAGCACCACACCCGCCGATCGGATTGCGAGCCTCGTGGGCCGGCCGATCGTCGGATGTGGTGCTGGTGCAACTGCAGCGAGTGACTCGCTCACCTGCGGGTTAGGAAACGATGGCGAGTGCCTTGCCGAGGCGATCCGAGTCGAGGGCGCCCACCGTGCTGCTGAGCTGACCGTCGCTGTCCACCAACAGGGTGGAGGGATATTCATCGATTCCGAAACGGTAGGACAGGTCACCGTTGTTGTCGTCGAGGTGGATGATGTTGTCGCCGTCCAGCTCGGCCTCGGTGACGAACTGTGCGAAGGACTCGCTGTCGGCGCCGCTGTGGACGAACACGTACGTGACTCCGTCGTCGGCCTGCGCAGCTTCGGACAGCAGGTCGGAGTGCTCGGATGAGAACTCGCAGCCGGGCTGCACGAACGTGGCGATCACGCTGCCGCCACCGAACAGGGCCTGCCCGTCGATGTCGGAGCGGGAGTACAGCTCGGTCGACACGAAGTCGATCGCTTCGCTGGCAGCGCCGTCCTCGTCGATCGAGGCGCTTCCGACCTCGACGGCTGGCACCGTGGTCACCGCAGTGTCGCCTGCGACGGCGTCGTCGTCGAACACCACGACGGTGGCGTCATCGGACTCCGAGCCGAAGTTGGCCTCGTCCTGTTCGCCCTGGACTGCGGAACAGCTGCTCGCAGCGACGATGACCGTCAGGAGTGCGATCGTGCGCTTCATGATGCACCGCCAGCAACCGGCAGGGCCGTGAGGGTGGCGCTGGTGAAGGAGATGATCGATTGCGTTGCGACGAGTCCCACGTGGCCGCCAGCGTACTTGGTGTTGAGGTAGCCGACCCGCTCACCGTTCACTTCGATGTGGACGTCGGAGCCATTGACCTCGACGGCCAGGGTGACTTCGGTGCCTGCTGCCGGAGTGCCGATGTCCTCGGCGCCGACGTACTGGTAGTAGCCGCGGTCGTCGTAGCTTCCCCAACGAACGATCGAGCCGTCGTCGGAGAGATCGATCAGTGTTGCGCCGCTGCGGGTCTCTTCGGACTGCTGGTTGATGAGCAGGCCGCCCTGGTTCGAGCTGTCACCGGAGAAGGTCGCCTCCCAGCGGAAGTGGTTGACCGTGTGGCCGGAGAGCAGTGCGGTTGCGTCGAAGTCGCAGGTCTCGACCTGAGCGAACTTGTCGTCGCCGTGCTCCCATGTGCCGGACAGTGCCGACCAGTTGGCAGCGTCTGCGGCGCCGAAGGACGTGCTGTACAGGACGGTCGGCTCCGAGACGACGGCGAAGCGGCCGTCAGGGCCACGTGCCGGCCGGTCTTCGAGGACCGTTGCGCCGCAGGCCTGGCCGGACCCGATGCCGGAGTCTTCGACCTCGTAGGTCGGGCCGGACGGCTCCGATTCTTCCATCGGCTGGGACTCGGGGATCACGATCGGAGTCTCTTCGTAGTTCTCCTCGTACTCCTCTGCGGCGGCCTGGCCTTCGGGGGTCGAGGGCTCGGTCTCCGGCTCGGGGCCGTCCACGTCGGCGAGGCCGGGAGGAGGCGGAGCGAGTTCGCATGATGCGCCGTCGTTGGAGTTCGTGGCCGGAGCGGATCCGACCTGGGTGGCAACGGGGTTGCCGGTCGAGTAGCCGGTGATCTGGAAGATCTCGCCGCTGTTGCGGCCGACGTACAGGTTGCCGCCAGCGGTCGACCATGCTGCGCCGAATGCGCCGGAGTAGGTCGGAAGTCCCTCGACGTTGCCGACCTGGGTGACCTCGAGTGCTGTGGGATCGAAGCGCACGAGTCCGCCACGTGAGCTGACGCCGTAGAACACGCCGTTCACGTTGGTGATGTCGGCGACGCCGACGCCCTTGGAGAGCTCGGGGATGCGAGTGGTCTCGAGCGTGTCGACGTCGATCGTGTACCAGTCAGCGCCACCGCGTGAGACGTGGAGGAGGCCGTCGTCACCGAACGTGCCGGTGTAGCCGCTCGACATGCCGCCGAGCGAGCCGACCACGGTGCGGTTGCCGGTGGCGTCGATGCGGTAGCCCATGGCGTTGTAGTTGTCGGTGTCCGGGCCGATGCGGGTGTACGTGCCGGCGCCGGGATCGAACTCGGCGAATTGGCCGGCGATCACCTGGTAGAAGCCAGGATCGCATGCGAAGGTCTCACCGGCGGCCGAAGCTGACTGGGAGACGGGAAGCACTGCCATCGAGATGGCGGTGCTGGCGATGATGCTGCGAGTGATGTAGCGAGAGATTGACATGATTGCTCCTAGTGGTTGAGGACCAACCCCTCGGCTGATCTGCACATAGAGCTTCGGCATCTTTGGTCCGGAGATGACCAAGCAAACATCAGGTCTCGATCAAGATGTCGAAATCGGGGCCGAGACCGCCCGAACACGGGCGTTCAGGGGCCGGCACGACCTCGACGTCGTTCTGGGAGCCATCGATGGTGCCGACCGCGTGAGCCCACCGACCTTTTGGCTCTTGGTCGACCGTCGACGTGGTCCGTTGATGATCGTCCAGCCCGATTGGAACGAAGAGGACCGGAACGCAGCGGCCTCCGAGGGAGGGTGGTTTACCTCAGTGGCGCGATCGCCGACGATCCGCGGTACGCCGCTTGGTCGCCGAGCATCGACTCGATCCGCAAGAGCTGGTTGTACTTGGCGACACGATCCGATCGGCATGGTGCGCCGGTCTTGATCTGGCCGCAGTTGGTCGCCACAGCGAGATCGGCAATGGTGGCGTCTTCGGTCTCGCCGGAGCGGTGACTCATCACCGAGGTGTACCCGTGGCGGGTAGCGAGTTGCACGGTGTTCAGCGTCTCGGTGAGCGAGCCGATCTGGTTCACCTTGATCAAGA
>CALIOL010000153.1 GCA_938044705.1 uncultured Ilumatobacter sp.
TAGCGCAAGCTCGCTGGAACGAAACGAGCCGCCCCGTCCGAAGACAGTGCGGCTCATTGGTCGGGGTGGGGAGATTTGAACTCCCGGCCTCCACGTCCCGAACGTGGCGCGCTACCAAGCTGCGCTACACCCCGGTGTAGCAGTGGACGATGTTATCCGGCGTCGACCGTTTCCCCTTCGGCAGATTCTGCGGCGTCACCGAGCTCGATCATCGGATCGACCGGTTCGGCATCGGGCGCCAAGCCTTCGGTGTAGGTCCCGCCGCCGACGATCGCCTTCGCAGCGCGCTTCAAGCGCAAGGCATCGAGCGGCTTGATCAGCCAACCTTCGGCGCCACATCGACGAGCGAGGTGGAGGTCGGCACGACGGTCGACCAACATCAGCACAGGAACGTGAGGGAGACGGTCGGCCGACTCATCGAGACGCAACGACATCGTCACCGCCATACCACCCATCGAACCGATCTGGAGGTCGAAGATCGCGAGATCAGGGACGCGCTCCTCGACCTGATCAGCAACGACACGGCCTTCGCGGCAGACGGTGAACGTGTCACCCGACGAGCCGAGCGCATTGGTGACCTCGTCGACGATCCAATCGGCATCGGTGGCAAGCAAGATATGCACGACGCCACGCTACCCGCGCGGACCGAACAGCTCCGTGCTGATCCGGTCGAGAGCGACCAGATCGTGCACGTCCTGGTCGAGAAGGGGCAGCAGTGCGACCGGAGCATCGCCAGCGAGATCGAGCAGTGGAGCGAGTGACGCCAGCTCTGCGTCACGAATCGCCTGAAGCTCAGCGAGGTTGCCGATGAGACCCGCCAGGTCACCCAACGCACCAGCGTCCGGACCGAGATCGACGCTGCCGAAGTCAGGCACCAACCGATTCACGATCGCCGCTGCCAAGGGAACTCCCTGCGCCTGCAGTTGTTCGGTGAACCAGACCGCCTCGGTGATCGTGTCATGGCGCGGTGACGCGATCACGACGAATGCCGTGCCATCAGCGCGAAGGAGCGCCACGACGTCGTCGGCACGCTCGCGGAAACCGGTTTCCATGCCCGAGAACGCCTGGAAGAAGGCGAGTGAGTCCGCAAGCACGTCGGAGCCGACGACTTTGCCGATGGCCTTGAAGATCGGTTGCGCTGCTGCGCCGAAGATCTTCAACCCACTGCGCGTCGGCAGCATCGCCAGCTTGAACACCCGGTGGTCCAAGAAGCGCGACAGCACCCCCGGCGCATCGAGGAAGTCGAGCGCGTTGCGGCTCGGAGGCGTATCGACCACCACGAGGTCGAAGCGGTCGTCGTGATGGAGCGCGTGCAGCGTCTCGGCCGCCATGTACTCCTGCGTGCCGCTCATCGCGCTGGCCATGTTGCGGTAGAACGGGTTGGTCAGGATGCGGTCGACCTGTTCGGGGTCGTCGGCGTGGGTTCGCACGAGCCCATCGAACGTCGCGGCGGTGTCGAGCATCATCGCCCACAGTTCGCCTCCATTCGACCCGACCGAATCGACCAGCTGGGGCTCGGAGGACAGACCCGCCTCCAGGCCGAGCGCGTCGGCCAGTCGCTTCGCCGGATCGATCGTCACGACCACCACTCGTCGGCCGACACGAGCTGCGTGGATGCCGAGAACGGCTGCGGTCGTGGTCTTGCCGACTCCGCCGGAGCCACAGCACACGACCACTGACGCATCACCCACGACGTCGCTCATCGAGGCGGTCATGCCGAACCGTCCTGGGCGTGGTCGCTCAGCAACCGATCGGCGAGGGCGTCGACATCGTCGGCCGAGAGGCCGGCGACGGGAAGAGCCGGGATCATGATGCTCCCGAGTGCCAGTCCCGAGGTGAGCCGCTCGAGCGCCTCGGCTTCCATCGAGCGGCGCGAGCGCCGGTACTGGGCTGCCGCCACGAGTGACTGTGCAACAGCCTCGTCCAGGCCTTCGACCGCCGCGGCTGCGGCCTGTTCGCTGGGGAGCGGCGCACCTTCGTCCACGCCGTTGACCACGATCGGGCCGAGACGAATGCCTACGTCCTCTTCGAGCGCGTATGCCGTTTCGATCGTCTCGTTCACCGGCGTCGTCTCAGGAAGGGCGACGAGCACGGCTTGACAGCGATCCGGGTCGGCGAGCAATTCGAGCACGTCGTCGGACTGCTGCTTGATCGGACCACCTCGCACGGCGTCGGCGAGGCCGCTCGCCGATGTGAGAAACGTCACGGCGTGCCCGGCTGCAGGGCCGTCGACGACCACGAGGTCGTAGTCACCCGAACGTTCGAACTGCTTGATCTTGCCCAGCACGACGATGTCGTCGATGCCAGGTGCGGCGGTACCGACCATGTCGATGACGCCCGTACGGTTCAAGCGTTTGGCGATTCGCTTGAACCCGTGATCGTTCAGATACTCCTCGAGCGCGTCAGGGGCGGACAGGTGCACGACATCGAGCGATTCTCCGTCTCGGGCGGGCAGGAGGTCATCGAGTGCTGGCTTGCCGTCGAGCTCGACCACCAGGACACTCTTGCCGGAACGAGCTGCTGCGCGGGCCAGGACTGCCGTTACCGTGGACTTCCCAACACCACCCTTGCCTGCGACGACCACGACGCCGGATGCAGTCAACGACTGCAAGGGGTTCTCGTTCACCGGAGGCACTCGTGCGCAGACTAGCGATCGGCATGCTCGTCACCCTTGCGGGTCTGATGTTGCTCGGCACACCGAACGCCGCGACTGCGGCCGATGAGGACGCTGGCGAGGCGGTCGGACGCGTCGACGTGCTCCAGGTCAGCGGGCTGATCGACCCGATCCTGGCCGAGTCGATTCGCACCGCGATCGACACCGCGGAGGCCGAAGGCTCCCAAGCGCTGGTGCTGCAGGTCAACTCACAAGGAACCGTCATCTCCGACGACGAGGTCGAAGCACTCCTCGACGACGTCGCTGACGCGCCGGTGCCGGTCGCCATCTGGGTCGGTCCGAACGGTGCGCGGTTCTACGGGCCAGCAGCGCAGATGCTCACCGTTGCAGACATCACTGGAATGTCGCCGGGCACGCGCATCGGCTACCTCGGGTCGACGCTCAACCCGCAGACCGAGATCGAGTTGTCCGAAGACGCCGTCCTCCAGCTTCGGAACGGCTCGGGGGGACTCACCGAAGTTCGCGGAGACCCGAGTGACCCGTCGAAACCGAGCCTCGGGCTCCTGACCGAAACGCAGGACATCGGCGTCCCGACGATCACGTCGATGATCGA
>CALIOL010000154.1 GCA_938044705.1 uncultured Ilumatobacter sp.
CAAACCGGCTGCCGCAAGCACCCGGCCGAACGTCCCGGCGTCGATCACGACGTTCACGACTGCGTCAGCGCCTCGACCGCTCGATCCAGCCGATGCGCCGGCTCGGAAGATCGCGAGCAACGCGTCGAACGAACGCTGCCCGGCGGTGCGCCCCAGTTCGTGCTCGTGGGCACTCGTTCCGTGCAGCTGACGCCGATCCTCAAGGTCGCGCTCGAGCTCCACTTCGCAGAACTTCTCGAAGATCCCGATGACCTCGTCCGTGTCGACACCGTGACCACCGAACGCATGAATGTCCAGCGCTTCGCCATTCGGCTTCACGCTGGCTCGACGATGCTCGATTGCGTCGTCGCGTTGGTCGTGAGCGCCGTCGGCGTCCGCTCGCTGCACGAACCGCTCGACCGTTCTCGTGAAGTCCTCGAAGCACAACTCCTCAGCGTTCGCCACCAACGCCGGGACGAAGGCCGGCAACTGGTCCCGGACGCGACGGTTGCCGTGCGTCTTGGCCAGCGTTGCGACCTGAGGTGAACCGATCCGACCACGAACCCATGCATCACCGATCTCCGCGTGCGCGCTCACCGCTGCCGCCGCCGACCGCCAGCGACTCACCTCGTGGCTCGACCAGTTACACGTCGCCTTCAAGTAGCCCTTCATCGAACGATGCGCATCACGGTGATGAAGCTGACGTGCCTCGGCCAGCGCGATCGCTGCCGCAAGCTCAGCATCCGTGCGGCGGCGCTCCAGTTCGAGTTCGCCGATCCGCTCGTCCAGGTCGGCGTCGGTCAGCTCCACCAACTCCGAGACGACCCGTTCGAACATGAGGATCATGATATCGAACGTATGTTCCCTCTGCAGTAGGGCGGCTCCTGGTCCGGAACGGCATCGGCGTCAACCATCCCAGGGTGCTCGCAGCAGCCCGGCCAGTGCGCAACGCCACGTGATCACGACCCCGCGCGACACCATCCGCAGACACCAGAACACCCCCACGAGCGAGCCGCGTAGGCCGCTCTCACGTGACCGTGCGGGCACAGATTTCTCGAAAGAAATGTCGGAATCGCGGACGAACGACTCAGGTCTGGTCGAGGACCGCTCGGGCCACGATGTCCGTGCCGAACGCGGTGAGGATCGCGAGGTAGAGCAAACCGGTGGCGGCCATGACCGCCGAGTAGTAGCGCTCCTTGAGCGCGGCTCGCGTGACGAGCACGAGGATGATCGTGGTGATCGCACACATGCCCCACATCCAGCCGAGTAATCCTCCCCAGCCGTCGTCGACATCGCCGAGCCACACGCTGATCATTCCCGTCGGCAACAACAGCGCACCGACCTCGAGCGGCCAGAGCCAACCGAGCGCCGTGACCATCTCGTTCAGCAGCCGCCGCGGCAGACCGGGCTGTACGAGATACCAGTGACCGAGCAACATGCCGTCGCTGATCGCTCCGATGAACGCTGCGCCGATCAATGTGCGCAGCAGCGCAACAGCCGTGTTGCCGCCGGCGTCGAACCCCGCAGCGACGAGGCCCACCATGCCGATCAACGCCGGAATCAAGTCGAGGATCGGGTTGAACTCAGGCCCCTTCGATGGCGTGTCGCCATCATCGCGTACGCCGTCGCCCACACCGGCTGACTCGACCTGGCGATCGATCCCGGTCATCGCAGCGACGCGTTCGGACCGTCGATCGAACTCTGCGTCCTGCCCGGAGACGCCAGCGTCCTTGCGCGCGATCGAGACGACCAGGCCGACCAGACAGGCCACAGCCACCCCGGCCGACGCAGCCTCGCGGATCGGGTCAGACCCGAACGCGAGTCCCGCAGCCAACGCGCCTGCAGCAAAGCAGAAGTACGTGCCACGCAACAGCCAGCCATACCCGATTCCCACGATGCGATGGCGGGTGGTGAACCAGCAGAACAACATCCCGCCGGTCGCCCACTGGAGCAGCACCGTGGCGGCGTCGAGTCGGATCACGGCGGGAATCGTAACGGCGACTCATGACCGTCGTTCGGCCGAGGACGGTCGTAGCCTCGGTGTCTCATGGCGCACTTCTCCCACACGTCGACGCTCGGTTGGCGCAAGATGCTGTGCGCCGCAGGCGTGGGGCTGTTGCTCACCGGCTGTTTCACCGGCGAGCGCCCAGTGTTCGAAGACGAAACCAACGAGCCTGCCGCGAGCACCGGAAACGCAGAGATCGACAACGTCCTCGGCCTGCTCGACTCCGTCGATCGCTCCGAGTTCACCGTCGGCTACGACATCGAGACCAAGTTCAACACGGTGTCATCGACCGGATTGGTCGTACAGGCCGTGGGCCAACGCCGATCCATCACGGTCCAGAACGACGAGCGGACCGTTCGCTTCATCGAAGATGGCGGCGAAGAACTCACCTGTGATCTCCTCCGCGGAGAGTGCGAGACGTCGCTCAACGACGCACGCATCAGCGACACACAACTTCCGCACACGTTCTACGGCCCGGCATTCGCCCGCCGATTGCGAGCCGACGCCGACCGACGCATCAGCGACCCCGAGGGATACACCAAGAACATCGCAGGGCAGCCTGCCGAGTGCGTCGACATCGCCGTCGCCGGCGGCACCAAGACCTACTGCGCGCTCGCGTCAGGTCCGCTTGCAGAGTTCGTCGGCGCCGACGTCACGATCGAACTCACCAGCTACTCCCCCACACCTGACCAGACGAAGTTCGCGACCTCGAGCTGATCGAGACGTCGGCTACTCGTCGGCGAACCAGCTGCCATGGAACCCGTCCGGAACTCGTTGCGGCAGCGCGATCGTTGCCACCGGATCGGCCGACATGTCGGCGGCTTCGAGCACGACGAACTTCGAGGTTTGGTCTGCCTTGTCGAACACGAAGGACAGCACCCAGCCTTCGTCTTCTCCGGCACCGTCGCTCGCGGGCACGAACACCGGCTCCGATGTGGTGCATCCCGCTCCGAAGTCATGGAATGTCGAGGACCCGTCGGTGACGTCGTACTTCACCACGCCGGTGCCTCCATCGGTGAGCGATGCCTCGCCGGGGCGGTTGATGACTGCCCAGCTGAACTGGTTCGGTAGCCCGGTTCGCCGGTCGTCGATACGAGGGAAAGCGTGTTCGGCGTCGTCGAGCTGCTCTTCGGTCACCGCACCGGTGCGCAGGTCGAAACGCCAACGCCAGAGGTAGCACGGTTCGAATGCGTCGGGGCTGCCGTCCCACATCGACTGGTGGCGTCCCGCATCGAGCACGACGACGTTGCCGTCCTCCTCTTCCCACGCGTTCACGATGTGGAACACGTAGCAGCTGTCGATCTCGAACCAACGGGTCTCGACGGGAACACCGGCCCCGATCTTGCGACGATCGACGAGTCCGATGCGCGAACCGTTGCTCGGCCGCCAGCAGAACGGCATCCCCGCGCCGCTGAGGGCGATGTCCAGATCGAACACCACGGGAAGGTCCATGAAGATCGCATGGTTCCGGCTGATCGCGAAGTCGTGCATCATCACCGGCGCGGGCGTGACGATCGGCTGCGAGTGGATCACCTGCCCGCTGGCGTCCGCGACGTAGTAGGTCACGTACGGCTCGGCGACGAGGCCGTAGCCGAAGAAGTGCATCTCGCCCGTCTCTGCACACACATGCGGGTGGGCCGTGACCGGAGTGGTCACCGCACCTCCGAAGTCCGTCGGGCCCAGCGTGTCGAGATCGGGAGAGATCTCATTCGCAAAGCTGCCCTCTTCGAGCGCGAAGATTCGGCCGGCGTGGCGCATGACATGCGTGTTCGCCCGCCCTGCTTCCAGGTCGAACTCGAAGGTCTCGGGATTCACTCGTTCGCCGCCAGCAAGCAGCTTCGTGCGGACCCAACGGTTCCGATACCACTCCGCTTTGCCGTCGCGGAGCCTGATGCCATGGAGCATGCCGTCGCCGTCGAACCAGTGGGCAGGCGTGACCCCTTCGGGAGGGTTCGCGCCGTTGCGGAAGAACCGGCCGTTCAGTTCCGGAGGAATTCGACCCGCCACGGGCAGGTCGACCGCGTCGATCTCCTCTTGGACAGGTGCGTAGTTGCCCCTCAAGTAGAACGGCTGGGTGACTTCGGGCTCGTCGATCGTCGTCATTCGTCGATTGTCGCGCGCAACGATCGCGACCGCATCAGCCGAGAGGATGATCAGGCATCCACCGAGACGAGCCCGCGATCGGAGTTGTTCAGCGGGCGGCAACCGTCCGCGGTGGCGACCGCGATGTCCTCCAAGCGCATGCCCCACCGACCGGGAACGTAGATGCCAGGTTCGATGCTGAATGCGTGCCCGGCTTCGAGTGGCAACTCGTTTCCTTCCACGATGTACGGATCCTCGTGCGCCTCGAGCCCGATGCCGTGGCCCGTCCGGTGAATGAAGTACTCGCCGTAACCAGCGTCCGAAATCACCGAACGCGCAGCCCGGTCCACGTCCTGACAGGCCGCGCCGACGACCGCTGAACGAGTGGCAGCCTGTTGCGCCTCATGTAGCACCTCGTACGCCTCCGCGACGTCGGAGGGAACCTCGCCCGTGAACACGCATCGCGTCGTATCCGAGCAGTAGCCGTCCATCGTGCCACCGAAGTCGGTGAGCACGATCTCGTTCTCACGGATGACACGGTCACCGGGGTGATGATGCGGACTCGACGCATTCTCACCTGCGGCGACGATCGCAAAGTTGACCTTCTGATGCCCCTCTTCGACGATCCGTCGACCGAGGTGGTTGGACACCTCGGCCTCGGTTCGTCCAACCAGCGGGATCTCACCACGCTGCAGCTCACCGGCGATCTTGTCGACCGCCGCGCCCGCAGCGGCGAGGGCTTCGACTTCGGCCTCGTCCTTGCGCATCCGCAATGCGCCCACCACGTCCACCGATCGCTCGAAGGTCGTACCTGGCAGGTGCGGAATCAACTCGACGAGAAATCGCGCCCACATCTGGTCGCCGATCGCCACTCGCTGCGAGCCGGCGGCGAGCTTGCCGACGAGTGCTGATGGATCGTCGGTCTCCGACCACGGCAGCAGATCGAACACGCCCGGCTGTTCGACGACTCGTGCCGCCTCCAACTCTGGGATCACCATCGTGGCGGCGCCGTCCTTCGGCACGACGAGCATCGTGAGCCGCTCCAGCGGCATGGCGAGGTAGCCGCTGAGGTACGGCATGTCCTGGCCGACGGAGAGGAGCACGGTGTCGATGTCGTGCTCGACCATCGCAGCGCGAACGTTCGCCATCCGGTCGAGATACACGGCGGTGTCGAGGGCAGGGGCGCTCATCACTCCAGTCTGGCAGCCGACCGCGACCGCTTCCATCCCAAGGCGCAGCGGCCAGCCCGCCCTCGCAACTTGCGGTGACTTCTCCTACATTGACGGGCCGTGAGCGCAAACCCCGCGGCCGGACCGGCTCGCCGAAGAGAGGCTGGACCGTCTCGGCCGATGATTCGACGCGACCGGCTGCTCGACATCATGTCGGCGCGTCTCGATCGCAGCGTCACGATGATCTCCGCGGGCGCCGGCTTCGGGAAGAGCACGTTGCTTGCGCAAACGCTCGCCGACCCGCTGACGTCGAATCGCGTCCGATACGTCACGCACCGCGTGAGCGCCACCGACCCGAATGGCGAGGAGATGGCAGCATCGATCGCCGACCAGCTCGCCGCAATCGCCGACGAAGTCATGGCGCGCCCAGTCGACGGAACCGCCGACGACCCATCGCTCGGAGCACGTGCCGATGTCGGACTCGCCGACCAGATCTGGCACCTCAGTCCGGTCTACATCACCGTCGCTGTCGACGACATCCATCTACTGGGCGCCGGAAGCGACGGTTGGGCGGTGCTCGACGATCTGATCCTCGACCTCCCCGAGAACGGCGATGCGATCCTCAGCGGACGAGGGTTCAACGAACTCACGCTGGCTCGACTGCTCACCCGAGGCGAAGCGGTCGAGATCAACGAAGCGATGCTCGCGTTCACACCTGAGGAGATCGACGAGTTCGCCGAACTCCGTGTGGCCGATCGCGCCGCACTCGACGACCACGGCTGGCCAGCGCTGATCGAGCTGGAGGCAAGCGCAGGCGTCGCCGGCGCGCACGCCTTCGTCGCCGAAGAGGTCCTCGACGCGCTCGACGACGCTCGCGTCGACGCACTTCGGCGGGTGGCACTGCACGACCGGATCGATGACGAACTCGTCGCCGTCGTGACCACGTACGAGGCCTCGGCAGAAGCCCTTGTCGGCGATCTGCCGCTGACCGTCGAGAACAGCGACGGGAGTTGGTCACTCCACGATCTGTGGAAGAACGTGCTCGTCGCGGGCCTCCACGCCGACGAGCGGACCGCGTCGCTGACCGCTGGCGCCGAGCTGCTGCGCCAGCGCGGCTCCATGCGTGACGCAATCTCGCTTGCGGTCGCAGCCGGAGATGACCAAGTCGCTCATCGACTTCTCGCCGACTTTGCTCGCGACCTTCCGCTTGCGAACAGCATCGGTGATCGCCG
>CALIOL010000155.1 GCA_938044705.1 uncultured Ilumatobacter sp.
GAGACCATGGCCACCAAGATCTTCTCCCGGCTCAGCGCCTGGCAGAACTGGATCTTCATCCGACCCAATGCCTCCGGACCCGACGGCGCCCTGCGTCGCTACGGCTCCGGGTCCCGCCCGACCTACGACCGCAACCGAACCTGAGGTTTCCGTGACTTCCATCGACTACTCCGAGCGCATCCCGAACAACGTCAACCTGTCCGAGGATCGCCGCCTGCAACGTGCTCTCGAGAACTGGCAGCCGCGCTTCCAGTCCTGGTGGGGTGAGATGGGCCCGGCCGGCTTCCAGGAAAACGAGGTCTACCTGCGCACGGCGATAGACGTCGGCCAAGCCGGCTGGGCCGACTTCGGCCACGTCGAGATGCCCGACTACCGCTGGGGCATCTTCCTCGGTGAGCAGCAGCCGGACCGCACGATTGGATTCGGCGACATGAAGGGCCAGCCGGTGTGGCAGGAAGTGCCGGGCGAGTTCCGCACCGACTTGCGTCGCCTCATCGTCGTGCAGGGCGACACCGAGCCCGCCTCGGTCGAGCAGCAGCGCTTCCTCGGCAAGACCGCACCGTCGCTCTACGACCTGCGCAACCTGTTCCAGGTCAACGTCGAAGAGGGCCGCCACCTGTGGGCGATGGTGTACCTGCTGCACCGCTACTTCGGTCGCGACGGCCGCGATGAGGCCGACGCCATGCTCGAACGTCACTCCGGCGACGCCGACCAGCCGCGCATCCTCGGCGCATTCAACGAGGAGACGTCGGACTGGCTCAGCTTCTTCATGTTCACCTACTTCACCGATCGCGACGGCAAGTACCAGCTCGGTGCACTGAAGGAGTCGGCGTTCGACCCACTCAGCCGCACGTGCGACTTCATGCTCAAAGAAGAAGCGCACCACATGTTCGTCGGCGCCAGCGGCGTCGGCCGCGTCGTCGAGCGCACCGCGCAGTTGATGAACCAGCACGGCACCGACGACATCGCAGCGCATGGGGGCATCAACCTCGACACGCTGCAGCGATACATCAACTTCCACTACTCGGTGTCGCTCGACCTCTTCGGTTCGGAACGTTCGACGAACGCTGCGAACTACTACGCCGCGGGCCTCAAGGGCCGTTTCGGAGAAGAGGGGTACGACGACGATCACGTGCTGAACGACGTGGAGGCGACCTACACGAGCGTCGTCGACGGCAAAATCGCAACCGAGCAGATGTCGGCGCGTGCGCTGGTCAACCTCGAACTCCGCAGCGAGTACTCGGTCGACTGCGCGAAGGGCCTGAAGCGCTGGAACCGAATGCTGTCCGAGATGGGTGTGGACGTCGAGTTGCGACTCCCGGACACAGGCTTCAACCGGCAGGTCGGTGCCTTCGCAGGACACCACGTCAGCCCGGACGGCCAGCTGATCTCCGAGGCCGAGTGGGATGCCAACGTCGCCAACTGGTTGCCGACCGATGCCGAGCGCAAGCATGTTGGATCGCTGATGACCCCGGTCTACGAGCCCGGCAAGATGGCGAGCTGGATCGCACCGCCCTCGCGCGGGATCAACACCAAGCCAGTCGAATACGACTACGTGCGTCTCTAGCAGTTGCTGGCAGAGTTGCCGGGTGGACAACATCACGACCCAGACCTGGGGTGACGGACCCGTTCGGATCGTGCTGTTGCACGACGGGTTGGGTTCGATCGCGAACTGGGGCGACGTTCCGAACCGAATCGCCGCCGAGACCGGTGTGGCAGTGATGGCATACGACCGGCCCGGCCATGGAGCGTCCACGCCGGTGCCGGATGGTCCGTGGCCAACCGAGTGGTTGCGGCAGAACGCTGAGCTGTTCGGCGAACTTCTCGCACACCATCGCATCGAGCGCCCGGTGCTCGTGGGCCACTCCGATGGTGCATCGATCGCGCTGCTCTACGCGGCGATGAGACCCGACGATGTGCGCGGTGTGCTGTCGATCGCAGCACACACCTATGTCGAGCCGATCTGTTCGAGTGCGATCGTGGAGATGAGGGAGAAGACCGCGGGCATCGTGTGGGGTCTCGCTCGGTCCCACGAGCATCCCGCCGAGCTGTTCGAAGCCTGGAGCGGCGTCTGGGTCAGCGACGACTTTCAGCCGTGGGACATTCGCTCGGAACTGGCGTCGATCACGGCACCGACCGTCGTGGCGCAGGGAACGAACGACGAGTACGCAACCGACGCGATGGTGCACGACACGGTCGCCGCAATCGGCGCCAACGCTCGTCCGCACTTCATCGACGGCCGTGGTCACCTCGTGCACTACGAAGATCCGGACCCGATCGTCGACCTCGCCGTCGGTCTCTGGAACGAGTCGTAGCCCGTACTCAGCCGTCGGCGACGTGTGCCTCGCCCCGACGCAGGTCGCACGTCGCGTGCCGGTGGCGCGACACTGGACCCGTGTCGTTTCGAAGCCTGCGATCGGTGAGTTCCGTTGGGTCGATCGACTCGGTCTCGTCCGTGGGCTCGCTGATGTCGATCGGGTCGGCGGGATCCATCGCGTCGATCGGGTCGGCCGGGTCGATCCTGTCGATTGGATCGGCCGGGTCGATCCTGTCGATCGGTTCAGCTGGTTCGATCCTCTCGGTCGGGTCCGCCGGTGCGATCTTGAGTAGGGACGCGAGCGGCAGCATCCTGCGTGACGGACGCGACCGGATGGAAGGCGGCGCACTCGCTCGACATCTCGCGGTGCTCGCGGTCTCCGGAGTCGTCATCGGGTGCGTCACCGCGGGCGCAGCCCGGCTGGTGCGACGATGAGCGACGAACCTGCAGACCTCGCCGCGTTGCTTCCCGAGCCGGCGCGGGCAATCATCGAGCGCTTCGGGTTGGAACCGCACCCGGAAGGAGGCTGGTACCGCCAGACCTTCCGCGACGAGGCCGACGACGGCACCGTCCACTCCACTGCGATCTACTTCATGCTCGCCCGCGGCGAGCGGTCACACTGGCACCGCGTGCACCACGCGTCGGAGGTGTGGCATCACTATGCAGGTGGTCCGATTCGTCTCAAACTGTCCGTTGACGGCGTGACGACGTCCGAGCACGTTCTCAGCGCCGATGTCGAGGCCGGAGATCGCCCGCAACTCGTCGTGCCGGCAGGCGTGTGGCAGTCCGCCGAACCGTTGGCGGAGTGGGCGTTGGTCGGATGCACCGTTGCTCCGGGCTTCGACTTCGATCACTTCGAACTCGCGCCGCCAGACTGGAAGCCGAGCTGAGATCAGGCCTCGAGGTAGGTGTCAGGCCTCGAGGTAGGTGTCGGACACGAGGTAAGCGTCAGGCTTCGAACTGGTCCAGCACGGCGGTGAGCGCTTCGGACTGGGATTGCAGACCGAGGAAGATCGACAGCGCTGAATCCTGTTCGCCGTCTGCTGCGAATCCGATCGCCATGGAGATCCCTTCTGCGAAGGCGCGAAGCGTGATGAGTCCAGGATCGGTTGCATCAGCGTCGACTGCTTCGACGACGTCGGCGGAAAGCTCGACGACCGACGTCGCGAACGGAGCTTTCGACACATCGTCGAGATGGTCCACCGCTTCCTCGCCGAATGCACTCAGCTGCTCCGACCACTCGTTGACCAACTCGCCGTTCGCCTCGGCGAAGGCAGCAAACTCGGGGGTCATTTCAACGACGCTCGTCACCGGCGCGGCCGTGGTCGTCGGCAAGTCCGTGGCGACGGGTGTGTTGGTGGTCGTCGGCGCAACCGTCGTGGCGGGAGCCGCCGTCGCCGTTGCTGACTCTGTTGCTGTCTCCGTTGCTGACTCTGTTGACGTCTCGGCCTGGGACGACTGAGCGTCGTCGCTGGCGCCGCCGCATGCCGACACCGCAGTGATGGCGACGACGGTGAGCACTCGCGCCGAGACACGGGACCACGAAGCACGGGACCACGAGACACGGGACCGCGATGTACGCGAGCACGACGAATCGGTGGAGAACGACAGCGACCTGGACATACGGATTCATCGGCGTCGACAAGGTCGGGCTTGACTCTCCTGTCGGGGGAGGGTTGATCGTTGATCACATGATCAACAGCATCTACCCACTCATCATCACCACCGACCTCGCCCACTCCACGGCGTTCTACCGTGACGTGCTCGGCCTCGTTCCGGTCTTCGAAGCCGACTGGTATGCCCAGTTCCAGTCGCCCGATCAAGCCGCGGCGCAGCTTGCGCTGATCGTGCCCGAGCACGATTCGGTTCCCGAGCGATTCTGGGCGGCCGCGGCCGGGGTGATCATCAGCCTCGAAGTCGACGATGTCGACACCCGCTGGGAAGCGGCGCGCGACGCCGGTGCAGAAATGATCGTCGATGTTCGTGACGAGCCCTGGGGGCAGCGCCACTTCGTCACCGTCGACCCGAACGGCTTGATGATCGACGTGGTTCAGTCGATCTCCGAGGAGACTGCGTGACCGGATGTCGAGTCGCAACGACCGGCCGTCGAGTTGCGCAGGCGGTGTGGGTGTGGGCACGATCGGGGCGTGACCGGCCGGATGTCGATCGGGCAGTTCGCCAAGCTGACCCACCTCAGCGTCAAGGCGCTCCGCCACTACCAGGACACGCACGTGCTCGCGCCTGCGGTCGTGGATCCCGACACCGGGTATCGCTACTACGAGCACTCCCAAGCGCATCGAGCACATCTCGTGCGTCGGCTGCGTGACGCGGACATGTCGCTGGCGGACATCGCCGACCTGCTCGGCGACGCGCACGACCGTCGTGACCGTGTCGCCGCTCACGCCGACGAGCTTGCGCGTCGGGCCGCCGAGTTGGCCGAGGCGGCCGCCGCTCTGCGCGAGTCGTTGGACGCTCAGGTCGCCGCGCTCGACATCGTTCGCCAGGAGTTGGTGTCGATGCCTGCGCTCGTCGTCGTCGGCACCGCTGGCCTCGACGACGTCGATGCAGTGTGCACCGATGCGTTCTCGCGGCTCGACGAGGCTGCAACTCTGCTCGGCTGCGAGGTCGTCGGGCCCGGTGTCGCGTCGTTCACCGACGCGGTGTTCGAGTCGGCTGGCACCGTCACCTGCGCGCTGCCGATCGGTGACGAGACCTCGGACCGCTCGCTCCTCGACAACTCGCCCGGGATCGGACTCGGTGCGACGCCTGGAGGCGTGTTCCTGACGGCCGTGCACGTCGGCGATCGCAAGGAACTCGGCGTGACGTACTCGGCGCTCGGCGAGCACGTCGACGAGCTGGGAGTCGCGGCACAACGGCCGGTCGTCGAGCGATATCTCGTTCCAACCGGCGATTCCAGCGAGCTGCGCACCGAGGTGTGCTGGCCGGTGCTGACCTGATTCGTGGCAGAGTCAGGCATGGCGAGATCGTGCATCGTGATCGGGTCCGGGCGAGCCGGAGGTTCATTCCATGCGGCGTTGACCCAGGTCGGCTGGACCAGCCATCTCGTGTCGTTGCGTGACCTCGCTCCCGGAGACCTCGATGTTGTCGATCTGGTGCTCCTCACGGTGCCCGACGGAGCGATCGCCGATGTCGCTCAGGCCCTGCCGGCTAGCGACGCAGTCGTTGCACACGTCTCCGGCGCATGCGGGCTTGACGTGCTGGCGCCGCATGAGATCACCGGTTCGGTCGGGTCGATCCACCCGTTGATGTCGTTGCCCGACGCCGCGATCGGCAGCCGACGATTGCTGGACTCGTGCACCTTCGCGATCGACGGTGACCCGCTGATGGCTGAGGTCGTCGACGCGCTCGGTGGGCGAGGCATCGAGGTGCCCGCGTCGAGTCGTGCGCTCTATCACGCCACAGCTGCGGTCGCCGCCAACCACCTCACTGCGCTGTGTGCGCAGGTCGAGTCGCTCGCACACGAGGTCGGCGTCCCGGTCGACGCGTA
>CALIOL010000156.1 GCA_938044705.1 uncultured Ilumatobacter sp.
GCGATCCACCTCGTGGACGCACTCGAAGAAGGCGAAGCCAAGTTCCATGCGGGCGACGCTCCGCTGGTCGAGGCTGAGCAGAACTCTCCCGTCGCTGGCGCGTAGACCTCCGCTGGCACCGGAGGCGGTGCCACCATCACAAAGTTGCGGTGCGACCGCCATTTGTTGGCCGTTGCCCCGCTCGTGTCGTCGCGTGTCCGAGCGCCTGCTACAGATGGGCAGATGACCGACCGGTTCTTCCTTGACCTCGATTCCTTCGTCGCGGCGCCGCGCATCGCTGGCTTGGCGATGTCGCCCGACGGTGGGCGGCTGGTTGCTTCAGTCCAGTCGCTCGATGCCAAGCGCACGGGATACGTCACCTCGCTCTGGGAGCTCGACGCGTCCGGCACCGATGCGCCGCAACAGTTGACGAGGGGCATCACGAGCGACTCGTTGGCGGCGTTCACCGCAGACGGCGAAGTGCTCTTCACGGCGAAACGCCAGGTCCCGCCGGCAGCTCCGAAGGCTGATGACGCTCCGGCCGGCGAGGGCGACGCGAAGCCACCGGGTGGCGATGGCTCCGACGACGACGCGCCAGCGCTCTGGCTGCTCCCGCACTCCGGGGAGGCGCGATGCGTGCTGACGCGCGCTGCCGGGATCGGCCCCGTCGCCGTTGCTCGAGACTCCGGTACGACAGTTGTCGCAGCACCGACGCTCGCGACCACCGAGTCAGACGACCCGATCAGCGATGATGCCGCGGCCCGCGAGCGCTCGTCATCCAAGGTCTCGGCGATCCTCCATGACAGCTACCCGGTCCGGTTTTGGGATCACGACCTCGGCCCGGCATCGGCTCGGCTGTACGTCGCGGATCCTGTTGCTCCGGCGACCGCTGCCGGTGGCGACGAACGTCTGGCGCTGCGCGATCTGACCGGTCACGTACCCGGAGCGTTCGGCGACGAGGCAGGCATCGACATCACTGCCGACGGATCGGTGATCGTCGCCGGCTGGACGGTGCCCGAGGCAGCGGCGAGTAGCCGTTGGAGTGTCGTGCGGATCGACACCGCGACGGGCGAGCGGACGCTGCTCGCCGACGACCCGGACCGCGAGTTCGAGGCACCGCAGATCAGTCCGGACGGAACGACGGTCGCGATGGTGCATTCCGAGCGATCGACACCTGAGCGTTCCCCGGAGGTCGGCTTGTCGCTGGTGTCGATCGATGGCGGCGACATGCGTTCCCTCGCTGACGACTGGGACCTGTGGCCGTCCGCGCCGCGCTGGACTCCCGATGGGTCCGGTCTCGTGGTCGCCGTCGACGAGAACGGGCGCGGCCCCCTCTATCTGGTCGATATCGCGACCGGGGCCCGGCGGCGCCTCACCGCCGATGACGGCACCTACATGAGTCATGACGTGTCTCCCGACGGCCAGACCGTGTTTGCGCTGCGCACCACGGTCGGGACCCCACCTCAACCCGTGCGCATCGACATCGACACCGGGGCGATCACCGAGATCCCATCGCCCGTCACCAGCCCGAACCTGCCGGGCGAACTCGTCGAGGTCACCGCGACCGCCGACGACGGCACGCCCATCCGCTCGTGGCTTGCGCTGCCCGACGGTGCCGCGGGTGCCCCCGCGCCGTTGCTGCTGTGGATCCATGGCGGGCCGTTGGCGTCGTGGAACGCATGGTCGTGGCGATGGAACCCCTGGACCGCGGTCGCCCGCGGCTACGCCGTCCTGCTCCCCGACCCTGCACTGTCGACCGGGTACGGCCGCGACTTCATCGAACGCGGGTGGGGGGCTTGGGGCGACGCGCCATACACCGACCTGATGACGCTGACCGATGCAGCGGTCGCCCGCGACGACATCGATGCGTCACGGACCGCCGCGATGGGCGGCTCGTTCGGCGGCTACATGGCCAACTGGGTTGCTGGCCACACCGACCGCTTCGACGCGATCGTCACCCATGCGAGCCTCTGGGCGCTCGACCAGTTCGGGCCAACAACCGATGCTGCGTTCTTCTGGGCACGCGAGATGACCGAGGAACGCTCGATGGCCAACTCGCCGCACCTGCACGTCGACAAGATCGAGACGCCGACGCTCGTCATCCACGGCGACCGGGACTACCGCGTCCCGATCGGCGAAGGGTTGCGGCTCTGGTACGAACTGGTCCGACAGTCAGCGGACGACGAGGGGAACACGCCACATCGCTTCTTGTACTTCCCGGATGAGAATCACTGGATCCTCTCCCCCAACAATTCGCAGGCCTGGTACTCGACGATCTTCGCATTCCTTTCGCAGCACGTGCTCGGCAACGATTGGGAGCAGCCCGACCAACTGATGTCGTGAGCCGGTCCCCCTCGTACGATTCGAGACGTGACCGACGAGCAATTCGAAACAGCGATGCCGACTGCGGCCGAGAACTGGGATGCGTCCCCGGCGGTGGTGCACAGCGGCGGGCAGAACACCGCGCTGGTCGTGGTGGACATGCAAAACGACTTCGGGCATCCGGACGGCTCGCTGTTCGTGTCCGGAGGTGACTCGATCGTCGGCGCGATCAACGACGAGATCGAGCGCACGGCCGCGGGCGGCGGCACGGTCGTCGTCACTCAGGACTGGCACCCGGCGTCGACGCCTCACTTCATCGACGATGGTGGCGTGTGGCCGACGCACTGTGTGGCGGGCACGTGGGGCGCCGAACTGATGGATGGACTCGACCCGAATCGTCGTGCGACCGCGGTGATCCGGAAGGGAACGAACGGCGAAGACGGGTACTCGGCGTTCGCGATGCGCGAGCCGGGAGGCGACGTCGACATTCCGACGGGCCTGGCTGGTTTGTTGCGTGAGCGGGGCATCGAGCGTGTCGTGGTCTGCGGGCTCGCCACCGACGTGTGCGTCGCGGCAACGGCAACCAGCGCTGCCGAGTCAGGGTTCGACACGATCGTGCTGTGGGATGCAGCCCGCCCGGTGTACCCGGATGACGAGACCGAGACCCGGGTGCTCGGCGAGCTGCGTGCCGCCGGCGTCGAAGTGATCGGCGCCCCATCATGACCTCACCCCGCCCCAACACCCGTTTGCGGTGTGATTTGTGCG
>CALIOL010000157.1 GCA_938044705.1 uncultured Ilumatobacter sp.
GGTCACCGATGGTGTTGCTGCCTTGAGCGGCCGGACGGACGCAGCGTCCGCCGACGCCGCCGTCGCTGCCGCAGGAGCGGTGGAAGGCGTGGCCGCCGTGCAGAACAACATCGCCATCCTGCTGGAGGACGAAGTCTGCACTCCCGAGATCCAGGCGCAAGACCGTTGGGTCTGCATCACCAACGCAGTGTTCGACGGCACCACGCTCGAAGCCGACTTCGACTTCGCGTTCTCCGTCGGCAACCCGAGCCTCGACACTGGCGACTACCACCTGCACTTCTACAACGGCGACCTCAATACTCCGGAACAGGCAGGCGGAGCCGACGCTGGTGGCGCCTCGGTGGGCGGCGCCGTCTGGGAGATCTGGGACGACCCGTCCGGCTACCGCACAGATCCCATCGCCTTGTGGGACGCCGTGCCGTCTCGCCTGTGCGTCGAGGTCGCGAACCCAGGCCACGCCATCGAGAACCTCGAGTCGGGAACGTGCTTCCCGGTCGACGTCGTCCAGAACCTCACGACGCCTGATGTCGACGCCCAGGTGCAAGTGCGCCGACGCGTCAGCGGCGACAGTTACGTCTGCAAGCTCGACTGAACGAGGTCGTCAGAGCGTGACGACAGCTTTGCCGTGGACCTTTCGGTCGGCGATGTCTTGCAGTGCTTGTGCGGCGTCGGCGAACTCGAACGGCGGGTAGAGCGGCGGGTCGACGGTGCCCGCAGCCGCCATGTCGAGCAGCGTGCCCATCTGTTCGCCGAGCGACGCCGGGAACTTCGCGAGCGACGCACCCCAGTGGACACCGACGATCGAATAGCTCTTCAGGAGCGCATGGTTCGTCTTGACCTCCGGGATGCCCGCAACGAAGCCGATCACCAGAAGTCGGCTGTCCCACCCCATGCATCGACGGACCTGATGGAACGTGTCGCCACCGACGGGGTCGTACGCGACGTCCACTCCCCCACCTGACGCTTCGCGTACCGCATCGACCCACTCCGGAGTCTCGTTGTGGTCGATCACGACGTCGGCCCCGATCTCTTTGAGGAGGTCGACCTTGGTCTGCCCACCCGCGATCGCGATGGTCGTCGCTCCGGCGGCCTTGGCCAGCTGGATTGCAGCGGTGCCCGTGCCTCCCGCTGCGCCCGTGATGAGCACCGTCTCGCCCGCTTGCAGCTTGGCCCGATCGTGCAGTGCGTAGAGCGTCGTGCAGTAGTTGATCGGAATCGCCGCAGCGGTCGCTGCAGAGACACCCTCGGGTACCGGGAACACGGCACCGGCGTGATGGGTGACCTGCTCGGCGAGCCCACCCGATCCCAGGAACGCCACCCGCTGGCCGACCTCGACGTTGGTCACCCCGTCGCCCAATGCGGAAACGCGCCCGCAGCACTCACCGCCCGGAGTGTGCCCCGGTCCGGTCTTGACCTGATACATCCCACGGCATTGGAGTACGTCGGGGAACGCGAGGCCGACGGCCTCGACGTCGATTAGCACCTCGCCCGGGCCGGGAGTCGGAGCGTCTTCATCGACCAGCTTGAGCTGGTCGATCGGGTCGCCGAGTTCTTGAAGTCGCCAGATGCGCATGCCGCCCACCGTAGATGTTGCTCGCTCGACCGTTTCAAGCGACCATCGCAGGCCCACTTACGTCGCCCCCGCCCCCTCGGGTTTGCGGCAGCCATCCTGCCGATCCAGGTCGGGATGGCTTCCTCAAAACCAGCGCAGCATCGCCCACCCGAGTTTGAGGGAGACATGTTGCCCTCCGAGGTCGGGATGGCTTCCTCAAAACTCTGCGGCGGCGACGGGTGGGGGTTGGGGTTTGGGCGCGGGCAAATGTGGGGTGGACGCGATCGCGGGTAGCGGTGAACGCTCAGTCGGGACGGATCGGGTTCTTGTAGGTGTCCAAGTAGGTGATCTTCGCAACGTCGTCGCGCTTGGCGGGCTTGAAGTCCGTGCCCGTCGTGTACGCCACCGGCAGCAGACCCGCCTGGGTCATGTGGTCGGGGATGCCGAGCAGGTCAGCCGCCTCCTGTTCCTTCGCAAGATGCAACGTGGTCAGGCAGCTTCCGAGTCCGCGGCTGCGCAACGCCAGCTGGAAACTCCACATCGCCGGCATGATCGAGCCCATGAGACCGGCTGCCGCGTTCGCGCTGTTGTCGGGGAGGCGCCCGATGATGAGCGGGATGAGCAGGACCGGCACCTTTGCCAAGTTCTGAGCCAGGTAGTTCGCCGAATCGATCACGCGACCCTGTTGGCTGGCAGCGTCCGCGTCCGCAGCAGCCGACGCGAGGTACGCCCCGCCAGCTTCGTTGTACAGGTCCTGCAACGCCTGCTTCTTCTCCGCGTCGCGGATGACCATCCACCGCCAACCCTGCTGATTCGACCCGGTCGGCGCCTGCACAGCGAGTTGCAGACACTCGAGCACGACGTCATCGGGGACGTCGCGGTCGAGGTCGAGACGCTTGCGGACCGCCCTCGTCGTCGAAAGCAGCGCGTCGGTTTGGGCGAGATCGAAGTCCATCGGGTCATCGTTGCCGATCGGTCTCACTGATCGCGAGTTTCGCTCGACCTCGACCCGAGCACGTCGCGGGTGATTCACGCCAGAATCACGTCCAAATGGGAAGGTGCAACGTATGCCGAACTTCTCACGCCGAGCGGAACGTCGACTGGAGGATCGACTTCGACCGGGTGAATCGTTCGTGTTCGCTGCTGTCGTTCAGCC
>CALIOL010000158.1 GCA_938044705.1 uncultured Ilumatobacter sp.
CTCGTCAACGGCCGGGGATTCGCACGAATCGGGACGCTCGATGTGGCTCGTCTGGGTCCCGAGGATGCTGCGTGGATCTATTGGGGTATCGGCATGCATCTCGGTGACCCGTGGCCGCAGAACGCGAAGGGACATCTCCTCGGCGATGTGCGCGACCAGGGCAAAGCTCCCGATGACCCGACCGCTCGCGGCAACGAGATCGGCGGGCACCCACTGACGTTCCACAGCGATGGGTCCGACCTCGTCGGGCTGCTGTGCCTCGACTCCGGCGTGAGCGGCGGGGAGAGCCTGATCGCCAACGCACTTGCCGCACACAACGCGCTGGTTCGCAGCGAGCCCACCCTTGCAGCGGCGCTGTACGAACCACTCCCCTACGACTTCCGCGGCGAGCAGGCAGCTGGGTCCAAGCCGTGGTATCACGTCCCCACGTTCACGCGGCACCGAGACGCTGCGGGCAACGACCGGCTGTTCATCCGATACATCCGGCCGTTCATCGAGGCATCGCAGCGCCACGCCGAAGCTCCCCGGCTCACCGACACCCAAGTCGCCGCAATGGACGCCTACGACGCGTTGATCTTCGACCAGGAGAACCAGGTGGAGATGCTGCTACAGCCCGGCGAGATGCAGTTCATCAACAACTACCACGTGCTCCATGGTCGCCGCCGGTACGTCGACGACCCGGCGAGCGGCCGGGTCCGATGGCTCAAACGGCTGTGGCTGGCGACCGACTCGTTGGGGCCCGAGGATCGACCCGAGCGCTATCAGCGAGCTGGCTCCATGCAGCATTGGGGTGAGCGACGCACGCGAGCGTGATCGTCCACTTGTATCGCACTTGTATCTACATGTAGGGTACTTGTATGGTCGAGTTGGTCGTCGTCGGGGTCGCTGCATTCCTGACTTCGATCCTGAGTGCTGTCGCTGGCCTCGGAGGCGGCGTGATCCTGCTGCTCGTGATCGCGCAGTTCGTCGCTCCGACGACGGCGATTCCGATCCAAGGCGCGATCCAACTCGTCTCCAACGGCTCACGTGCGGCGATCTTGCGGCGCTCCATCACGTGGCCAGTGGTCGGGTGGAGTTCGGTGCTCCTCTTGCCTGGCAGCCTGCTCGGCGTCGCGCTCGCCACGAGCATCCCCGAAGACGCCGTGCGAGTTGCGCTCGCCGGTTTCGTTCTCGTCTTGGCATGGCGTCCGCAGTGGCTGAAGCTCACGCCAGGCACCCGCGTCGCTGAGCACTCCGGGCCGATGCTGCTCGGTCTCGGAGCGGCGACCGGACTGCTCAACAGCACCGTCGGAGCCAGCGGTCCGGTGACATCGCCGTTCTTCAAGGCGGTCACCGCCACCCACGTTGCATTCGTGGCCACCGCGGCAGCCACTCAGGTTGCTGCGCACACCGCGAAGTTGGTCGCGTTCACCACCGGCGGGTGGAACATCGCCGACCATCTCAGCATCATCGGTGTCGGGATTGCCGGCGTCGTGGTCGGCAGCTGGGTCGGCACCCGACTCATGGGACGGTTGTCCACGAAACACCTCGACGCCGTGTTCAAGCTCGTCTTGACCTCACTCGCGATCCGCTTGCTCATCACCGCAGCGCTCTGACCGCCGCCTCGGTGTTGCTCAGCGCAACCAGTTGTTCGGGATCGCCTTCTCGCACCAGCGACCGAAACGCTTCCAGAAGACGCCCATCAGCTTGTGCCATGCACCGAGCGCTCGCTCGCGCACGAAGGTGTCCAGCTGCAATCGCAGCTCGGTCGTGCCCGCGGCGGTCTCTTCGAGCCAGAACTGCAGCCGCACCGGGCGGAAGAGTGCATGGCTGATCGCGTAGCTCCCGTAGAAGTACTGCAGGTCGCGGTACTTCTCGTCGTCGATCTCACCGAGTACTCCAGAAAATGACATCAGCGGCCCGACGTGCGCGTTGTACACGCCTTCGTGGAACCCGCTCTGGCCTGTCGCATTCGAGAGGAACTCGACTCTGAACGGTGGGATCTGACCGTCGGTGAACGTGGCCGGATCACACAACCATGCCCAGACGCTGGCGACCGGCCGATCGATCGTCCACACGTGTTCATAGACGTCGCGCACGAAGCCCGGCGGAGCCTCACTCGGTGCGGGAGCCACGTGCATCGTCGGTCCGGTGTGACGCGGTCCGGTCACCGCATCGACCTGATCGCTCGTTCGGGAGGTTGTCGAGTCGCTCATCCCAAGACTCTTACCCATTCCGGCCGAACCGACACTTCGTGCGCGCAGTTCCACGTCCGCGTCACACGGCGCCGGCTCAGGACGGGGCGACAGCGGGCTCGGGATCCGGCTCGACGAGTGCTTCGAGGATCGCGTTCTCCACGACTTCGGTGAGCGCGGGATGGATGTAGAACACGCTTCGTGCGACGGTCGCGGCCGGCGTGTCGAGCTCCATTGCCTGGATGATCGGCTGAATCAGCGTCGCCGCCTGCGGGCCGAGGATGTGAGCACCCACGAACAGGCCGGTCTCGGTGTTGACGATGACCTTCGCGAAGCTGGTCTCGTCGACGATCGCCCACCCGTACGCGGTGCCTGCGTAGTCGCGTGTGCCGACGCTGATCGGCAGACCTTGCGCTCGAGCGTCCTGTTCGGTGAGGCCGACGCTGGCGACCTGCGGGTTCGAGAACACGGCGCCGGGGATTGCCTTGTAGCTCTGTCGGCGTTCCTCGCCGGGGTGCGACAGGTTCCAGAACGCCACGGTCGCTTCGGCGTTCGCCAGGTGCTTGAGTTGGTAGCTGTTGGCGATGTCGCCGATCGCCCACACGCCCTCGACGTTCGTGGCCATCGTGTCATCGACCTTGACCGTGCGACGCGACGTGCACTCCAGGCCGCCCTGCTCGACATCGAGAAGATCGCTGTTGGGTTCGCGGCCCGTTGCAACGAGCAGCTCGTCGACGACGATGCGTTCGCCACCGTTGGTGATGACGATGCCGTCGGCCGTGCGCTCGACGTTCGTCGGCACGTGCCCGAATCGGAGGTCGACGCGCTTCGCGAAGATCTCGCCGAAGCGTTCCGTGATGTCCTGGTCGAACCCTCGGAGCAAGCCCATCGAGCGGTTGATCAAGGTGACGTCGGATCCGAGACCGGAAAAGACGTGGCCCATTTCGACGGCGATGAAGCCACCGCCGATGATCCCGAGACGCTTCGGCAGCTCAGGCAACCGCATGATCGTGTCGGAGGTGTGGAAACCGGTCTCGACGAGACCCGGAATCGGCGGGACGACGGGACGAGCACCAGCAGCGAGCAACACCTTCGGAGCGGTGATGTGGCGTTGCGCACTTTCGTTGTTCATCTCGACGACGAACTGCTTGTCGCCGACGAAACGAGCCGTGCCTTCGAACAGGGTGATGTTCTCCGAGCCGGTCGCCCGGTAGTCGCGTCCGCCTTCAGAGATCGAGTCGATGCGTCCGAACACGCGGTCACGGATCGCGCCGAAATCTGCGCCGTTGAACTGAGTGTCGATGTTCAACTTGTCGTTGTTGCGCGCAGCGAGCGCGGCATCGGCCGGCAGCACGAACATCTTGGACGGGATGCAGCCGACGTTGAGACACGTGCCTCCGTACACACCTCGCTCGACGATCGCGATCTTCCAATTCTTGAGGTAGTCGGGAATCGAGTTGCCCGAGCCCGACCCGATGATGATCAGGTCGAACGATTCGAAGTCTGTGTTGTCGTTGTTCTCGCTCACGGGAACATGCAACCACGTCTGCATCGGTTTACTTCCCGAGTGATCGCGTTGGTGCTGGCGCGCGTGATCGGCAAGAGTTGGGTCGTGTTGGAACGACGAACAGGCGACGGCTTCATGCGATGTAGCGATGGCCACGTGCGCTGGGGGATCTTCGGCGCGTCGGGCGTGGTGTTCGTCGTACGCGAGGACGATGGGCCGCGAGTGATGCTGCAGAAGCGCTCGGCGATGGCCCACGAGGGCGGCACGTGGTCATGTGCTGGCGGTGCACTCGATGAAGGCGAGTCGTCATACGAGGGTGCGCTGCGCGAAGCGACCGAGGAGGTCGGTGACATCCCGGGTGAGCCAAGGCTGCTCGGCGAATACGTCTTCACCCCGGCCACCGATTGGAAGTACACGACCGTGGTCGTCGAAGTCGATGAGCGGTTCGGGCAGTCGATGAACTTCGAGACCGATGCCGTCGGTTGGTTCACCCCCGACGAGGTCGCAGGCCTTCCCGTCCACGCGGGATTCGCCGCTGCCTGGCCCCACTTGCTCCCGATCATCACCGCCTGACCGCGCCGCCCCGCCGCCTCACCCAACACGCCACCACCACACCCACACCACACCACCGCGAATGTGGAGGAATCCAGACGGGTAGCGCAACGATCCCTCCACATTCCGGGCTGGACAGGTGGACAGGGCAGTGGACTGCGGGCGTGCGGGTTCGACGAGCCGGTCAGATGGGGGCGGGAGCTTCGCCGGCGCTGACGCCCACGAGGTGGGTGTGGTCGTTGTAGCGACCCATCTTCCAGTTGTTGTCGCGGTCGACGGTCCACTCGCTCACCGAGGTGTTCATCGGGCTCATCAGTGGAATGTTCGCCAACGTCGCTGGCCCGCTTCCTGCGGCGCCGGGCCAGCGGCTGACCGCAGTCGCCATGATCACCCCGCCGTGGCAGACGACCCAGATGGTCTTTCCCCAGCCTTCGGTGACGACGCGGTCGAGGGCTGTTGTCACGCGTGCGCTGAACTCGGCGCCCGACTCACCACCGGGTGACAGCGGGTTCGACCAATCCGTCCACGGTGCTTTGCCGTACTTCGCGGTGTATTCGGCAATCGTCAAGCCTTCGGCCTCGCCCGATGTGCGCTCCATCAGGTCGGCGTACTGCTCGACCTCCACCCCAGCAGGTTCGGCGACGATCTCCGCGGTGTGTACGGCGCGGCGCATCGTCGACACCATCACCCGATCTGGTTGCATCGAGGGATCAGCCGCCAGTCGCGCACGCAGCGCTTCCGCCTGCGCCACGCCGAGGTCGGTGAGTCCGCCACACGTTTCCTGCCCCGACAGCCATCCTCCGGCGTTGGATGCCGACTCCCCGTGCCGGATCAGCACGATCCGAGCCAGGTCAGCGGATGGGTTCGTGCCAGCAGCGCTCATCTCCTCATCATGGCCGACCGGTGCTCAAACACTGCGGCCCGATTCCGCCGTGGCAGAAATCCGCCAGACCATGGCAGACCCGCCGCCGTACCCTCGTGAGATGAGCATCGATGAACGCCCGGCCGTGCGCACCGTGCACGGGGCGTGCCACCACGACTGCCCTGACTCGTGCGGCTGGACCGTGACCGTCGAAGACCGCGCGACCGACCATGGCATCGAGCCCGTTGCCGTCAAGCTCCGCGGCAACCCGGAGCATCCGTTCTCTCAGGGCGAACTGTGCCCGAAGGTCAACCGCTTCCTCGACCGGGTCAACAGCCCCGACAGGATCCTGCGCCCGATGCGCCGGGTCGGCCCGAAGGGTTCCGGCGAATTCGAGACCATCACGTGGGACGACGCGCTCGACGAGATCGGCCAGCGCTTGAACGACGTCATCGAGACGCACGGAGCCGAAGCACTCCTCCCCTACTCCGACGCCGGCAATCAGAGCCTGCTGTCGATGTTCGGCGCCGGCGGCCGCTTCTTCAACCACCTCGGCGCGACGCAGTTGACCCGCGCCCTTTGTGGCGTCGTCGTCGGTGCGGGAATGTCGATGACCAACGGCACCGGCGCCAGCCTCGAAGCCACCGAGATGGTCCACTCGAACCTGATCGTGCTGTGGGGAACCAACACGAGGCTCACCAACCGGCACCTCTGGCCCACGATCGAGGAGGCCCGAGCGAATGGGGCACGCATCGTGGTGATCGACCCGATCCGGACACTCACCGCAGACGCCGTCGACGCCGAGCGCGGTGATCAGTTCATCCAGCCCCTCCCTGGCACCGACATCGCGATGATGCTCGCGATGATGCACGTCATCATCCGCGACGACCTCCACGACACCGACTGGGTCGCAGAGCACACACTCGGGTTCGACGAACTCCGCGACGGCGTCGCCGACTGGACGCCGCAGCGAGCAGCCGAGATCTGCGGTGTCGACGCTGCGCTGATCGAAGGCTTTGCACGCGATGTAGCCACCACTCCCGGCACGGCGCTGCGCACGCTCATCGGCCCCGAGCACCACGAGAACGGTGCGATGTTCTTCCGCACGCTCGCGTGCCTCCCTGCGCTCACCGGCGCATGGCGTCACCGCGGTGGTGGCATGTCGCGCAGCGTCGGGTTCTGGACCGAAGGCCAGATCGACTTCGGTGCGCTCAACCGCCCCGACCTGCTCGGTGACGCCGCCCCGCGCACCGTCAACATGAGCCGCCTGGGCGAGGTCCTGACGACGATGGACGACATCGAGCACTCGCCGATTCACGCGATGATCGTGTGGAACTGCAATCCGCTCGTCACCGTTCCCAACGCCGAGCTCACTCGACGCGGCCTCGAGCGTGATGACCTCTTCACCGTCGTCCACGAACAGTTCCTGACCGACACCGCCCGCTACGCCGACATCGTGCTGCCGGCGACCACCCAGATCGAGGCCGACGACATCGTGTTCCCCTGGGGCCATCTGTGGGTCGCGTACAACCAGGCCGCGGTCCAACCAATGGGCGAGGCCTGCAACAACACCGAGTTGTTCCGACGGATCAGCGCCGCCATGGGGCTCGAAGAACCCTCGTTGTTCGACGACGACGAGACACTGATGCGATCTGCTCTTCCCACGATCGACATCGACGAACTTCGCAGCGAACAGTGGATCCGAGCCCCGTACCCAGAAGACGGACGGCCGTTCGGCGATCCCGACGGCGCAACGCCGGTGCCCACTGCGTCGGGTCGGGTCGAATTCGCATCGGATGCGCTCGAAGCGCTCGGTCAACCCCGAGTGCCCGCCTTCGTCCAACCGAAAGAAAGCCTCGGCGGTGCCAGCGAGTTGGCGACGCGGTTCCCCATGCAACTGCTCACGCCGAAGCACCACGCGCGGTTCCTCAACTCCAGCTATGCGCAGCTCCCCAAACACGGCCCCGCCGAAGGCACGCCGTTCGTCGAACTCTGTGCCGCAGACGCAGCGGCGCGCAACTTGTGCGAAGGCGATGTCGCGACCGTGCACAACGACCGAGCTTCCATCGAGGTCCAGGTCAAGGTGACCGACCGGATGCGTCCCGGCGTCGCTGCCGTTCCCTTCGGTTGGTGGGGCACACATCACCGAGATGGCAAGGTCGCCAACTCCCTGACCAGCGACACGCTCACCGACTGGGGTGGCGGTGTGGCCTACAGCGACACACTCGTCGAGATCTCCGGTGCCTGACCGTGACCGTGACCTCTGCTGACGCATCAGATCGGACACCGATCGTCGACCGCCAAGCGCTCGCCGATCTGCTCCCTGTTGCGGTTCCCGCCGTCCCATTCGGCTTCGTCATCGGTCTCGCCATCACGGAATCCGCCATGCCCGCCTGGGTTGGCTGGCTCACCGCTCCGCTCGTCTTCGCAGGAGCTGCTCAGCTCGCGATGATCACCCTCGCCGGGTCGGCCTCGGTCTGGGCCATCATCACTGCGGTCCTGGTGATCAATACGCGTCACCTGATGTACAGCGCCGCATTGGCCCCGTCATTTCGACAGCAGCCGACGTGGATGCGGTGGTTCGCACCATTTCTGCTGGTCGACCAGGTCTTTGCGCTCGCGTCCATTCAAAGCCATCGCTCCCCGCTCGAGTTTCGGCGCTACTACCTGACCATGGCGATCGCCCTGTGGCTGGTCTGGAACACGGTCGTGCCGCTCGGCATGCTGATCGGTCCGGTCGTACCCGAGGCGTGGCGGCTCGACTACGCCCCACCGATCATGTTCGCCGGCCTCACCCTCTTTGCCGTCAACAAGGTCCCCGCGGGTGTCGCCGCGATCGTCGGTGGCTTCGTGTCCTTGATGACCGTCGGATTGCGGGATCGTCTCGGCATCGTGGTCGGAGCCGTCGTCGGTGTGCTGGCGGCGGCACTCGTCGAACAGGCCATGGCGAACCGGGCGACGAGATGAGCCTGAGTGCTGCGCTGCTCGTTCTCGCCGTTGCCACGCTGGGTACGTACTTCGCCCGGAGCAGTCTGATCCTGCTCCTCGCGGACCGGACGTTGCCGGTCGGCGTCGAGCGAGCGCTGACCAACGTCGGCCCTGCGGTGTTGGCAGCACTCACCATCAACCTCGCGGTCGGGAGCGACGGTCTCGGATCGATCGAGCTCGCCGAAGGAGCATCCATCCTGGTGGCGTCGGTCGTCACCGTTTGGAAGCGCAGTCTGATCTGGACGTTCGTTGCCGGTATGGCCACGCTCTGGATCCTCTCCGCGCTGACCTGAGTCCCCACCGGTGAGTCTCCGTCGCACGAACCCGGCCGCAAACTCACCGGTTGGGGTGTACTCGGTAGTCTCGGCACATGGCTGCGGAACTGATCTACGCCTTCCGCGTGATGCGTCTCCCGCTGCTGGACGCAGGAGGATCGCCGATCGGACGGATCGAGGACCTGGTCGCTGTTCCCGGGCGACCAGCACGGCACGGCCAGCCCGCGGCAGCGCCCCGCCTGGTCGGGTTCGTCGCCGGAAGCCAACGCCGCCGCATCTTCGTCAATGCAAACCGCGTCGCGGAGCTCAATGGAGACGGTGCACGCCTCAAGTCGTGGGACATCGACCTCAACCCGTTCAAGCCGCGTCCTGGCGAAGTCTTGATCGGAGCAGATCTGATCGACCGCAAGATCGGTGACGAAGCCGTCAGCGACATCGGCCTGCTCCCCACCAGCGACGGCAGTTCGACCGGTTGGGACATCGACAAGGTGCGACTCGCCAAGCGCAACAGTCTCGGTCGGCGTTCGACCTATCGGCTCGCCGACGCCGATGCGGTCCCCGGGCTCTTCGACAATCCGACGGCGATGGAGGCGGAAGCAGCGCGCCTCCGAGACTTCCACCCCGCCGAAGTCGCGGCCGTGGTCCGCGCACTTCCCGATTCGCAGCGTCGACAACTCGCCGATGCGCTCGATGACGAGCGCCTTGCCGACGTCCTCGAAGAACTTCCCGAAGAAGAACAGATCCGCATCATCGAAGGCCTCGATCGCGAACGACTCGAAGGCATCTTCGACGAAATGGAGTTCGACGACGTCGCCGACCTGCTCGGCAAGATGACCGCGGTCCAACAAGAGCAGATGCTCGAGGCAATGGATGACGACGACGAAGAGGTCGTGCGCCGCCTGCTGTCCTACGAGGAGGGAACCGCCGGTGGCTTGATGACCCCGGAGGTCATCATCCTCGGGCCGACCGCGACCGTTGCCGAGGCACTCGCGCAGGTCCGCGACCCGGACTGGGTGGTCAGCATCGCGGCGCAGGTCTTCGTCTGTCAGCCGCCATTCAAGACCCCCACGGGAAGATTCCTGGGCGTCGTCCACATGCAGCGGTTGCTACGCGAACCACCGGCGATGGAGCTTCGCCAGTTGCTCGATGACGTTCCGACACTGTCACCCGAAGCAAGCGATCGTGAGACCGCCGCCGAACTGGCGAACTACGACCTCCTGGCGGTCCCCGTGTGCGATACCGCTCAGCGGCTGCTCGGCGCGGTGACCGTCGACGACGTGATCGACCGGATGCTCGGGGACCAGTGGCGTCAATGGCGGCGGCCGACTTCCCGCCCGAAAGCAACCGGCGTCGGGGGCAACTGATGAAGCGCCAGCAGGATCTCAGCGCGCCCCGCGCCAGTCGCCGTTTCACCGGCGTGCAGGTCGACACCGACGCGTTCGGCTCCTTCGCCGAGTCGATCGCCAGCTTCATCGGGACCGCACGATTCCTCGTGTACCAGACCGTCTTCATCACGGTCTGGATCCTCCACAACGTCTTCGCTCCCGATGCCCTGGTGTTCGACCCGTGGTCACGCGGCTTCACCCTGCTCACGCTCGTCCTGTCCATCCAGGCCGCCTATGCCGCCCCGCTGATCCTGCTTGCGCAATCCCGCCAAGAACGGCGCGACCGAGTGATCGCCGAAATCGACCGTGACGTCGCCGAGCGCACCCAGGACGACACCGGATTCCTCGCACGCGAGATCGCGAGTGTCCGGTTGTCGCTGACCGACATGGTCACGGGCGAAGCATTCGACGACCGCCTCGAACTCCTCACCGACGTCGTGGAGAACCTCAGCCGTCAGTTCGAGTCGATGGCAGAGCGGACCGAGCGAGCCGAGCCTGACCCGAGCGACGCGACGACCGAGGAGACCAACTCCACGGTGGCCGACGAGAACTGAACCGGCTGCTCCAGCGCACCCAGGTGGTCCATCTCGACCTCGACCACCGTTGCACCCAGCGCTGCGGCGAGCTGTCGCTGCTTGCGTGGTTTGACCAGACGGTCCTTCGTCGAGATCAGCATCGCGGCGGGAACGTCGAGGTCACCCGCCCACGGGCGAGCGTCGTAGCGACTCAGCGCTCGCCCCGCTTCGAGCATCACTCGAGGTTCGTTGCGCATCGTCTCTGCCACGATCCAACGGCGGTGCGGCCAGAGCGACGACGATTCATCGAGCAGGAAGTCGGTGCCCTTGCGAATCACCAGCGGCTGCGTCCACGACCGGAGCGCGACACCCATGACCGGGAGCAAACGCCACGTGAGACGCTCGCGCAGCGTTCCTCGCCACTCCAACGCAGTCGCCTGCACAACCAGACCGGCCACGAGATCGCGATGGCGCCGAGTGAGGTGCAATGCAATCGGCCCGCCCATCGAATATCCGAGTGCGATCACCGAACTCACACCGAGCTCGCGCACCACTGCGGCAGCGTCGTCGGCAACGTCGGCCAGATCGAAGGGCTGGAGTGTTCGCAGCCCGCGGCCATGACCCCGGTGATCGATGCCGATGAACGAACAGATCTCTGCGAGCGCCTCGTACGCCGCAAGAAACTGCAGGTCAGACGAGGCAGTCCAACCGTGCAGCAAGAGCACCGTCGGCGCTGCCGGGTCAGGGTGCACGTGACGTCGAACGAAGAAGTCGCCACGCCCCGCGACCCGCACGATCTCACCGCGCGGCAACCACGGCGGTGGCGCATCGGTCGGCCGGTCGTGAATCTCGTTGCTCATCGGGACCTCAGTCATTCGGCACCCCAGTGAACTCTTGGAGCCGGACACCGAACCGTTCGACATCGCGCAGCAGCGACGTGGCATCGACCGCGACATCGCCCGGCAAGACGACGCCTTCGGGGAGGTCACCACGCAGCAACGCCTCGACGTAGGCGCACGCCGTCGCCGCCGCAGCGGTGCCGACCATCTCCGCGATTCCGCCGATCACGCTCAAGCGAGCACCGGAACGGTCTGCGCCCCGAAGCTCCACGCGGCAGGCACCGACCCCGCCCTCCTGGTGTGGCGGCGTCAACATCGGAAGACGCGAGGTGAACCTGTCACGACGATTCGCCGACACTCGAGCCGTGATACGGCCGACCTCGGGAAAGGTGCGATGCATGACGACCGGAAACGGAAGCTCGGCCCGATAGCAGTCATAGGCACCAACAGGTTCGGGAAACCATGCAAGCTCGCGGCCCGTCCCGGCTCGAACAGTCGTGAACGCTCCATCATCGAACGCCACGGCCGCACCCGAAAGAGCTCGGTGATGCTGGCGAGCACACGCCGGCCCGGCGGTGCCGTGCAGCGCGACATGGATCTCATCGACCGAGCTGAACGCTCCGGCGAGGTGCCGCGCAATCAGGCCCGCGAGGCCCGGAGCCATGCCTGCGCCGACGACCAACGACACATCGTGATGCTCGGCCCGTTCGGACTCTTCCAGCATGGCGGCCACGTCGTCGACGTGGTCACCGATCGACACGACATGGATCGCGCGATCGACCAACGCAACGACTGCTGCATGGTGCGGCCCGGGATGCGCGAGCACCACGGCGTCCACGTCGTCGAGGCGATGTGTCGTGGCCAGGTCGACGACGCGTGGATCGACGAAGATGACACGGCGGTCGTCGCGGCTGAGCGACAAGCGCTTCTGCACACGACGTCCGACGACGCCAGCTCCGACGATCGCGACCAGGGAGCTCACGGGTCTGGCAACTCGAGCGGTTGCCAGCCGCCGTGCTGAGGCGGCGTCCCGCCTGAGCCCCGAAGTCGGATGGCACCAGCGGCCAGCACGGTTGCGGTCAGTGCGGCGAGCACTCGTCGAACAAACTTCATGAGGGTGAACCGATCTTCACGACACGGGGCCGATCGGCCACGTCACGAGATGGAGGCCACGCTGCGGAGCAGACAGGGTCGGGTGGTGGGGCTACCTGGAATCGAACCAGGGACCTCATCGTTATCAGCGATGCGCTCTAACCGACTGAGCTATAGCCCCGATCAGGTCGAGACGCTATCGGGTCGGTCGTTGATTGGCACCCGTGTCGTCCACGACGGCTTCGCGGTACATCGCACCCGAAGAATCGTGAAGGAGGGCAGGCACCTCAGGCTCGGGGCGACGAACGACGAAGCGACGCATCGGCGAGGTGCGCGTCTCGACGACTTCTTCTTCCAACACGGTGAAACGCACGCCACCGACCAGGTCGGTGATGAGGTTGAAGAGCGTGGCCGCAAGCACGGCCAAGCCGGTCATTCCGATGACGACGAAGAGCCCGGCGATCCAACCGGCGTGGTAGAGCTCGCCTCCGTTGAACTCGAAAGAGGTCCACCCGAACGACTCGAAGAACCGTTCGACGTTGTCCACGGTGCCCGTCGAATTCGCGACGTTCCAGAGCAGCACCGACGCGGTGAGCACGATGATGTACAGCACCAGGTGGGCGATGATCGCGATCTTGAACACGCTCCACGGGTCCACGTGGCGAACCACACGGGTGACCTTGCGGACGCGCGGCTTGCGTCCGAGAACCCGCGGCACCTTGGCCGGGATCGGCACCGGCGCAGGGTCGTAATCGGCGGACCGACGAGGTCGCCGGACCGCCGCAGTCGTGTCGTCCTGCGGTGCGTACGGCACCACGGGACCGTCGATGTCGGCGCGTCGGAGCTCTTCGAGGATGTCCTCTGAGACGTCCTCGGTCTCGAGCTCTTCGTCCGGCGTCAGCTCGGGGTCACCAACGGTGCGTCCCTCCGGCTCCGGTGTGGCCGGCACGATCTCAGGCAGGACGTAGTCGTCATCGAGATCGTCGAGATCGTCGAGTTCTGCGTCGACATCGTCGGACACGTCCTCTTCGAGCTCGTCGATGGCCATGTCATCGTCATCGGCGGCTTCGTCGACCACATGGCCCTCGGTCACATCGTCGTCGGCCACATCGTCGTCGGCCTCGTCGAGCAACTCGGCGTCGACCTCGTCAGCGTCGTCTTCGTCTTCGGTCTCGACGTCTTCGGTTTCCGAGTCGATGATGTCCAGGTCGAGCTCCGCGTGCTCGATGGCGTCGTCGAACGCCGACTCGAACGACGTATCGCCGAACAGCTTGTCGAACGCGTCGACGTGGCTGTCAGAGCTGATATCGCGCTCGGTCTTGCTCACCGAAGCGAGTGTAGGCGCGAGAAGGAGCGCGATCCCGTCACATCTGCCGCGGACGCCACGACGAAGTCACAGCGAGTAGTCCGCGACCACTCATGGTGCGTTCGACGCGCGAGCGCTCGCCGTCGTTTCGCCCAGTCGAACCGTGACCGACACTTCGAATGCCCCCGGTCCACGGATCCATGAAACCAGCACGGCACCATGGCGAGCAGCCAGCGACTCCGCGGCAGGACGCCCTCCGTCGAGTGAGGCCAACGCTGCAGCGTCGGCAGCGGTCTGCGCCCGCGTGCGATCGAGCGTTGTCCGACCCATGGTGGTGAGTGCGACAAGAAGCGCAACGAGCAGCACCGCCGCGACCGACACCACGAGGACCGCGGCCTGCCCCCGGTCGCGGTCCCCACGACCTGACGCTCTTGCCGGGGGCTTCGACAACCTTCGGGATGGTGCACTTGGCTGGTTCGACATGTTCGACTCGCTCTCCTCGGCGCGACCGGTTGGGGACGCGCAGCTGTTCAGGCGAGGCAGCGAACGCTGCCGAGTGAACCGAACTCGGTTGAAGAGGGCGCAGTCAGCGCAATCGATCGGCGACTATTCGTCGTCGGTGGCGAGGATCGGAGCGACAGAACCGACGCTGTCACCATCGTCCATGTTCATGATCTTGACGCCGGTGGCATCGCGACCTTGCTCAGAGATCTCGCTGACCGCCATCCGGATGGTGATTCCGTTGTTGGAGACCGCGACGATCTCGTCGTCGAGTCCGACCATGAAGGCGTCGACTACGTGACCCTTTTTGCCCGTCAGCTTCATCCCGCGGACGCCCTGTCCGCCACGGCCCTGCAGGTTGAATTTGTCGAGTTCAGTGCGCTTGCCGTAACCGCCGTCGGTCATCGTGAGGATCGACGTGTCGTTGCGAGCAACGTCGACCGATACGACCGCGTCGTCGTCGCTCTTCAACTTCATGCCGCGGACACCGCCAGCGGTGCGACCCATCGCGCGTACGTCGTTCTCGTTGAAACGGATCGTCATGCCGCCCTTGCTCACCATGAAGATGTCGTCGTCCCCGCCGGTCTCGATCACCTTGACGAGTTCGTCGTCACCTCGCAAGTTGATGGCAATCAACCCGTCGCGGCGGCTCTTGTCGTATTCGGTGAACGTGGTCTTCTTGACCGTGCCGCCCTTCGTGGCGAAGAACAGGTAGCGGTCACCAGCGAACTCGCGCGTGTCGATGATCGCCTGGATCTTCTCGTCTGACTCCAACGGCAACAGGTTGATGATCGGCATGCCCTTCGCGGTGCGTTCGCGCTCCGGAATGTCGAGCGCACGCAGGCGATACACCTTGCCACGATTCGAGAAGAAGAGCAGATGCGCGTGCGCTGTGGTGAACAGCACGTGGCGCACGATGTCCTCGGCCTTCATCTTGCCGCCGGAGACGCCACGGCCACCGCGGCCCTGCGTCTTGAACGAACCGGCGGGCACCGCCTTGACGTACTGCGCCTGCGTCATCACGATGACGAGCTCTTTGTCGTCGACGAGATCTTCGATCGACATCTCCCCGTCGTCGTAGGTGATCTCGCACACGCGAGGAGTTGCGAACTCGTCGCGGATCGCAGTGATCTCGTCCTTGATGACGCTGTTCAGGCGCTCGGGCCGAGCGAGGATGTCTTGGAGGTCTTCGATGCTCGCGCGAATGTCTTCCAGCTCGGTTTCCAGATCGATCCGGGACAGGCGCGTCAGCTGGCGCAGCTGCATGTCGAGGATGTCGTTCGCCTGGACTTCGGAGAATTCGAACGGTTCGGCCATGAGGCCTTCGCGCGCCGTTGCGACGTCGTCGCTCGCACGGATCAACGCAATGATCTCGTCGATGACGTTCAGCGCCTTGATGCGACCTTCGAGGATGTGCTCGCGGCGCTCAGCCTTGGCGAGGCGGAACTCGGTTCGCCTGGTGATGACCTCGACCTGGTGCTTGACGTAGGCCACCAGCGCGTCGCGCAGGTTGATCTGTCGAGGAACGCCGTCGACGAGGGCGACCATGTTGATCGAGAAACTCGACTGCAGCTGGGTGAGCTTGTACAGCTTGTTGAGCACGACATTCGGGTTGCCGTCGCGCTTGAGGGAGATGATCAGGCTCGTCTTGCCACCAGAGGAGTCGTCATTGACGTCGGAGATGCCGTCGATGTCGCCAGCCGTGACGAGTTCGTCGATGCGTGCGGCGATCGACGACACGCTGGTCTGATACGGCAGCTCGGACACCACGATCTCGTAGCGACCGTTCTTGGCCTCTTCGATGCTCGCCTTGGCACGCATCTTCACCGAGCCACGACCCGTGTGGTACGCGTCGATGATCCCGGACCGACCGAGGATGGACGCGCCGGTCGGGAAGTCCGGGCCGGTGACGAACTGCATCAGGTCGTCCACCGTGGCTTCGGGGTTGTCGATCAGGTGCACGACAGCGTCGATGGTTTCACCGAGGTTGTGCGGCGGGATGTTCGTCGCCATGCCGACCGCGATGCCCTGGCTGCCGTTGACCAGCAGGATCGGGAAGCGAGCCGGGAGCACCAACGGCTCCTCGGTCGTGCCGTCGTAGTTCGGGATCATGTCGACGGTGTCTTCGTCGATGTCCGCAAGGAGTTGCATCGCCAACGGATCGAGGCGGCACTCGGTGTAACGCGAGGCCGCCGGGCCGAAGTCGGGCGATCCGTAGTTGCCGTGGAAATCGATCAGCGGGTGACGCAGCGAGAACGGCTGGGCCATGCGCACGAGCGCCGCGTAGATGGCCGAGTCCCCGTGCGGGTGGAAACGGGCCATCGTGTCACCGGAGACACGCGCACACTTGACGTGGGCGCGGTCGGGCCGAAAGCCCTGCTCTTCCATGTCCCAGATGATGCGGCGGTGCACCGGCTTGAGCCCGTCGCGCACGTCAGGCAATGCACGCGACATGATGACCGACATCGCGTATTCGAGAAACGACGACTCCATCTCATCAGAGAGCGGAATCGGCTGAATCGGATCCGGGGTATCCCCCCCAGTTGAATCAGTGGTATCTGTCATTGGTGAAGTGTCCTATCGATCAGACGATGGGCGAACGAAGTGAGCGTCGACCTTTGCGCCGACACCCGAGCATGAGGAGCTTGCTCCGATGCGATGAGTGACGAGGGCTAGAAGTCCAGATTCTGCACATCGCGAGCGTTGGTGGTGATGAAGGCGCGGCGAGTCGCGACGTCATCGCCCATCAAGGTCGACATGATCTCATCGGCTCGAGCTGCCTCGTCGACGTTGACTTGGAGCAGCGTGCGCGTGGCCGGATCCATCGTGGTCGCGCGCAACTCTTCCCAGTCCATTTCGCCGAGGCCTTTGAGGCGAGCGAAGTTCTTCTTGTGGTTCGGTCGCTCTTCCAGGAACTTCGCCTTGGCGACGTCGTCCTTGAGGTAGATCTTCTCTTTGCCGACCTCGGTCGAGTACAGCGGGGGTTGCGCGATGTAGCAGTACCCGGCTTCGACCATCTCGCGCATCTGCCGGAAGAAGAACGTGAGCAGCAGGGTACGAATATGGCTGCCGTCGACATCGGCATCTGCCAGGCAGATCACCTTGTGATAGCGGGCCTTCTCGACGTCAAACTCATCGCCGACACCCGCACCGATCGCGGTGATCAACGCCTGGATCTCGTTGTTCTTGAGCATCTTGTCGATACGGGCTCGCTCGACGTTCAAGATCTTGCCGCGAATCGGCAGGATCGCCTGGCTGTACGGCTGGCGCGCATCCACCGCCGTGCCACCAGCCGAGTCACCCTCGACGATGAAGATCTCCGACTCATCGGCGTTCTTCGACTGGCAGTCCTTGAGCTTGTCGGGCATGCCCGCACCCGACAGTGCGGTCTTGCGCCGGATCGCATTGCGTGCGTTCTTGGCAGCGGCACGCGCCTGCGCGGACGCAATGCCCTTCTTGACCAGCTTGCTTGCTTCGTTCGGGTTCTCCTGGAGCCATTCGGCAAGCCGCTCGTTCGTTGCCTTCTGCACGAAGGACCGCGTCGGCACGTTGCCCAGCTTGGCCTTGGTCTGGCCTTCGAACTGCGGTTCGGGCAGCTTCACCGAGATGATCGCGGTCAGGCCCTCGCGCACGTCGTCGCCGGTGAGGTTGTCGTCCTTTTCCTTGAGCAGGTTCTTCTCTTTGGCGTACTTGTTGATCGTGTTCGTCAGCGCCGAGCGGAAGCCCTCGACGTGCATCCCGCCTTCGATGGTCGAGATGTTGTTCGCATAGCCGTGAACACCTTCGTGGTAGCCGGTGTTCCACTGCATCGCGACGTCGAGCATCTGGCCTTGGTCGTCTTCGTCTTCGAACTGACAGACCTTGGAGAACAGGGGCTCCTTGGTGGCGTTGAGATGCTTGACGAAGTCGACAAGGCCGCCCTTGTACTGATACGTGACTTGCTGTTCACGCTCGGGGCGTTGGTCCTCGAACTCGATGGTGATGCCCTTGTTGAGGAACGCCATGGTCTGGAGTCGCTCGAGGACGGTCCGGGCCACGAACTCGACGCCTTCGGCCTGGAAGATCGTCGGGTCGGGGTAGAAGGTGATGGTGGTGCCGGTGGTACGGCCGTTCTTCGGTGTGTCGCCGACAACGGTCATCTTGTCCTGAGGTGCACCACCGTCGCCGTAGGTCTGCTCGTGGCGCTTACCGCCGCGGTCGACCTGGATCAGCAGCTTGGTCGACAGCGCGTTGACGACCGAGACGCCGACGCCATGCAGACCGCCCGACACCTTGTAGCCGCCGCCACCGAACTTGCCGCCGGCGTGGAGCACCGTGAGCACCACTTCGGCCGCGGACTTGCCTGCGTGTTCGCCGGACTTGAACGGATCGATGGGAATGCCACGGCCGTTGTCACTGACGGCACAGCCGCCGTCAGCGGTGAGCGTGACCCCGATCTTGTCGCAATGACCTGCCATGGCCTCGTCGACGGAGTTGTCGACGACTTCCCAGATGAGGTGATGCAGGCCTTGCAGACCGGTTGAGCCGATGTACATGCCCGGCCGCTTACGGACCGGGTCAAGGCCCTCGAGCACGGTGATCGCGTCAGCGCCGTACGCCGCGTTGGTCTTGGTTGCGTCACCCGAGATCTTCTTGCGCGGTTCGGGCGCCGCATCCGTTGGACGCTCGATCGGTTTCGTGACATCGTCGTTGTCGGCGGCATCACCGGCGGTCGCAGCTGTGGTGTCTGTGGACACTCGTACCTTCTTGCGTCGTTGTCTTGCGCACGAGTGGCGCAAGGGCCTTGGGGGCGGTTCGAACAGGTGCCGTTGGCGGCACGATCAACGGTGTGGGAGACACGCACCCGAGCCGTTCAGGCTGGAGCAGAAACCCATGTCGTTACTGGTCGACAGTGTACCAGCGCGACACCCCTGAGGTGGTGACCATCTCGATGTTCAGACCGACGTTGACGCAAGGAATACGAACATATGATCCCCCCTCCGGATTCAGCCAAAATCCCGATCGGGGGGACCTGCGCGTCGCCGCCGGACGAGCCGACGATCTCAACTCAGGCGTCGACGACGACGAGGGTCGCTCCGGCCTTGTCATAGACAGAACGACGCTGGTCATCGGTGAAGATGAACACGATCGAGACGATCACCAACACGACGCCAGCCAGCAGGGAAATCAGACCGCCGATGATCGGAATGATCGCGATCGCCGCGACGACGATCCACGGCACCGAGCGCTTGATGATGAGCGCCTGATCTGCAGCTCCGCCGCTTTCGGTGACGATCTTCATGTTGAAGATCTTCTTGCCCAGCGTTGCACCCATCTGCGTGGTCAGCACGACCTCATAGGCAAGACCGATCGCAAGCGCGACGACCGCACTGATGAACCCACCGACGATCCCGCCGAGCACGATGCCGATGAGGAAGCTCATGATGAAGGTCACGACAGAAACGAGCAGGCCGTCGATCAGTCGAGCGACGAGGCGCTGCCAGCCCTCTGCAAGCGTGCCGGCAGCTCCAGCCGCACTGGCATCTCCGAACGCCACGTATCCAGGAGGGGTCCCAGCACCAGGGGGCGGTGTGCCGTATGCGGGCGGCTGTTGACCGGCGCCGGCCGGTGCCGCGTACTGCGGGGGCTGACCACCAGCAGGGGGCGCGCCGTACTGCGGGGGCTGACCAGCGTTCGGGTCCTGTGGAGTCGCTGGAGGCGTGTACGCAACCGTGGCGTCCGGCGGCGGCGTCGGGGTCTGCGGCTGCTGAGGGGGCTGCGATGCAACCGGAGCTTGGGGTTGCTGGGGCACGGCCTGTGGGTCACCGATCCACTGTGCGCCATCCCAATAGCGTTGTGTTCCCTCCGGATCACCCGGAGCGTGATACCAACCAGCTGGTGTTCCACCGGTATTCGTCATAAGAGTCTCCTCATCGCCTGCACCACGCTCATGCGTTGGTGCGTCGACGAATCTAATCGACCGGTGCGCGTCGCCCCGTTACTTTCGACGAGCCGACGCCACACGGACCTCAACGCGATCGATCTCGACGCGTGCTTCGTCGCGCAAGCGGGCGATGATCGTCTCGGCGAGGAACTTGACCTGAGTCGCCCATGTCGCCGTGTCGGCCTCCACCAGCAACGTTCCTTGATCGAGGCGGATCGGTCGGACGTGACCAGCGATCTGAGCACCGACCGCGTCGTCCCACTTCCCGAAGACCCCACCGACCTGAATTCGATCCGTCCCGCGCAACGACTTCATCATCGAGTCGAGCGACCGGGTGATCGGTACTGGTTCGGCCACGACGATCACCGTACTCACCGAACAGCGCGCTCACCCCGGCGCGACCATCCCACCAGACCTTCAGCCGGGCTCGACCAGCGTCCCGCCATCGATGCGCAGCACTCGGTCAGCGCGGGCCGCTGGCGGCAATTCACTCGCCGTCGTAATCACGACCTGACCATCTGGAAGATGGCCGAGCAACGATGTCGCGCGTCCATCGTCCAACTCGGACAACACGTCGTCCAACACCAGCACCGGAGCGGACCCCGTTCGTTCCGTCACCAATCGGTGGCCTGCGAGGCGCAGCGCGAGCGCCATGGTTCGCTGTTCCCCCTGCGACGCATGTGTCCGGCTCGGCAGGCCATTGATCGACACTTCGAGTTCGTCGCGGTGTGGGCCGACGGTCGAAACGCCACGTCGAACATCGAGATCCCGAGCAGCCTCGAGGGCTGCCATCAGGCCGACGCGTCGCCACTCGGGCTCGTAGCGCAATTCGATCGGCGTCGCCACCCCGGCAAGTTGCTCGTAGGCCTCCTGCACCATCGGCGTGATACGAGACACCAGCGTGGCTCGTGCGTACCCGAATTGATCGGCGATCTCGGTGAACTTGGCGTCCCAGACGTCGAGGGTCACCGAGATCTCATCGGGGAGCTCACGCGCCTTCTGTGCTTGCTTCAGCAGGGTGTTGCGTTGTTTGACGATGCGATCGATCTCGAGGCGGATCGCGTCGTACTTCGTGGCCAGAGCGACAAGGGTGTCATCCATGAACCGCCGGCGGTCACCCGGCCCGCCCTTGACCACGATCAGGTCGTCCGGCGAGAACACCGTGACACGAACGGTGCCGAGCAGATCTCGCACCCGCCCGAGCTTCTGGCGGTTCACCTGCACACGATTCCGGCCGGCAGCGACGAGCTCGGCTTCGATCAACGATTCGCGACCATCGTCGTGGGCAACGGTCGCACGAATGATGGCCTGGTCGGCGCCGACACGCACCAGTGCATCGCCAGGAGCTCCGCGAAAACTCGACAGCGTGGCGAGGTACGCGAGCGCTTCGGCGAAGTTCGTCTTGCCTTGGCCGTTGTCCCCGATCACCGCCGTGGTGCCCGCGGTCAGGTCGAACTCTGCGTTCGCGTAGTTGCGAAAGTCCGTGAGTTCGAGCCGAGAGACGATCAAGAGTCCGAGACTACGGAGCGAGTACCTCGTCGGTCGTGACCACCGCTGCGAACCGGTCAGCGAGTGCAGCCAGCGCAGCTACGTGCACCGCCGACGCATCGACGATTCCCGCGCCGGTGGCGTCGGGAAGATCGCGGGTCGCCGTCGCATCGCTGACGACCGTGACGTCGTAGCCGTGGTCGAGAGCAGACCGAGCGGTCGCGCTCACGCACATGTGCGTCATGAACCCCGCAATCACGAGCGAACCGCGTCCGTGTGTTGCCAGGCGATCCTCCAGGTCCGTTCCCGCGAACGAGTTCGGCAGACGTTTCTCGACGACCGGCTCGTGGGGTACCGGCTCCACATCAGCAATGATCGCTCCCGGACCCGCAGGGTCGAACGGTCCACCAGGAGCACCAACGTGTGCGACGTGAATGACCGGAGACTGTGCTCTTCGAGCTGCGGTCAGCAGTCGGACGATGTTTGCTGTAGCCGGCTCCACCCCCGGTAACGCCAGCGTCCCGTCGATGTACTCCTGCTGCGCATCGATCACCAGCAACACGCTCTGGTCAAGTCGATGCCCCGTCGTATTCGCACCAGCCAAAGCCCGAAGTGTGAACGCCATACCCCGAAACTAGAGCCAGACAACAGCCAGCTCGACAGCGATGGCACGAAGACGCTGCTCGCTGTCACGAAATGGCTGCGGCTTGGGTCAGGGCACCCGAACCGGCATCAGCAGGTAGAGGTAGTCCTCTTGGCCTGCGCCGCGCAACACCGCGGGTTTCATCGGATCCATCGTCGCGAGCGTGACGTCGTCGGCGTCGATTGCGTCGATACCCGCAGCGAGGTAGTCCGGGTTGAAGGCCACCGTCATCTCCGCGCCGTCGTAGCTGGCGTCGATTTCTTCTGCCGCGTTGCCGACGTCCTGCGTGATCGCAGTGAGTTGCACCGTGTCACCACCGAGGGTCAAACGGACCGGGGTGGAGTCCTGCGCGAGGATCTTCACACGACGGATCGCCTCCATCATCGAGGCCTTGCTCACCGTGAGCAGGTTCGGGTAGCTCGACGGCAACAGGTTGCGATAGTTCGGGAACTCCCCTTCGATCAGCCGGGTCGTCAGACGAGTGCTTCCCGCTTCGAAGGTGGCCTCACGTTCACCGAAGCGAACGGTCAGTTCCTCGACGTCACCCATCAACCGCTGCAGTTCGCTCAGCGCACGACCTGGGATCAGCACCTTCTGGCCGGAACCGAGTACCGAAGAATCGGGAAGATCACGCACGGCGAGGCGATACGAGTCGGTTGCGACCATGCGCACACCGTCGTCCTCGGATGCGAGCAACACTCCGGTCAGGACCGCACGCGCATCGTCGGTCGAAGCCGCACGGACGACCTGGCGCAACGAGTCCGCCATCGTCTCGGCGGACAGCGTCACGACCTCACCGGACGGCTCCGACTGTGCCGGATAGTCGTCGAGCGACAGCGGACGCACCGAGAACTGGGAACGTCCAGCGCTGATCGACATCTCTCCGCCATCGTTCGTGTCGAGTGCAATCTCCACGGCGCCGGCAGGAAGCGCCTTCACGATGTCGCCGACGAGACGCGCGGGAACCACCGCTGCGCCGTCTTCTTCCCCACCGACTTCGATGGCCAGTCGGATCGTCAGTTCGAGGTCGGTGCCGGTCACGGTCAACGTGTCACCCTCGACCTGGATTCGAACACCGGAGAGGACCGGCAGTGTGCCGGTTCGATTGGTCGCTGCCCGCCCGGCAGAGTTCAGGGCGTCAGCCAGGACGTCACGTTCGCAACGAAACTTCACGGTCGGGACTTCTCCTCATGGAAGGATGGATGAAAGTTAGAAGTACTAGTAGGTGCTGTGGATTGGGGACAACCCATGTCGCGCCAGCGTACGGGCAGTGACCGCGTCCACATGGGATGGCGCGAACTCCACAGGTCGCGACTCCCACCGATGTGATTTGGTGGACGATCGGTCGATGTCCACCGAGTTACACACCGAAGTCCGTCGTCGCGTCCACCGCGATGTCCCCCGCGCGTGCGTTCGACCAGGTCACGCGTGTTCGCGTGGGTGATCGCAGCGACGGAGACAGAGCGCGAGATGTTGGTCACGACTTGAGCTGCTGGAGCAGATCGGTGACCTGGTCGTAAACCTGCTTGCGTTCCTTCATCAATCGTTGGATCTTCTCGTTTGCGTGGATCACCGTGGTGTGATCGCGCCCGCCGAAGAGCCGAGCAATGGCTGGGTAGCTGAGATCGGTGAGCTCGCGGAAGACGTACATCGCTTCTTGACGAGCGGTCACGAGCGGGCGTTGTCGGCTCTTGCCCTTGAGTGCTTCGACGTCGAACTTGAGGATGCCGGCGATCTCGTCGAGCAGTTCCTCGGGCGTACGGACCTTGGGCCGTGACACGGTGAGCAGGTCGGCGAGCTGCTGTTGGACCAGTTCGACGGTGATGGGCTGGCGGCTCAAGCTGGCGAAGGCCATCACGCGCACGAGCGCACCTTCGAGTTCACGGATGTTGGTCGAGATGTTCTCGGCGACGAACTCCAACGCATCACCGGGAACCTCGATGTCTTCGCGTTCAGCCTTGTTCCGCAGGATCGCGAGACGAGTCTCGACGTCCGGAGGCTGAATGTCGGTGATCAGACCCCACTTGAAGCGGCTCCGCAAACGTTCTTCCAGGGTGGGGATCGCGTCGGGCATCCGGTCGGAGCTGATGACGATCTGCTTGTTCGCGCCGTGCAAGGCATTGAACGTGTGGAAGAACTCCTCTTGGAGACCTTCCTTGTTCGCGATGAACTGGATGTCGTCGATGAGGAGCACGTCGATGTCTCGATAGCGCTGGCGCAACATGTTGGTGGTGTTGTTGCGAATCGACTCCACGTACTCGTTCATGAAGGTCTCGGTGGAGACGTAACGGATCTTGTGGTGCTGGTAGTTCTGGTGGACGTAGTGCCCGATCGCGTACAGCAGGTGGGTCTTGCCGAGCCCGGCTGAGCCATAGATGAACAGCGGGTTGTAGCTGCGAGCTGGTGTCTCGGCCACCCGAAGCGCCGCAGCGAGCGGGAACTGGTTCGACGCGCCTTTGACGAAGGTGTCGAAGGTGTAGTCCGTGCTGAGGCCAGCTTCTTCGAGGAGATGGTTGCGATCCTGACTCGAACTGTCGTGCGGTTGGATCCGGACGTAGTCGTCGCCCTGGCTGTCGGGGGTCGGTGCGACCTGTGCGTCCTGCTCTTGGGGTTGCTCGACGGCTTCGGTCGAGGGATCGACATCGATGATGATGTCGCGATGTCCGAGGCCTGATTCGTCGAGCGCGTCGACGATCATCGGCAAGTAACGCGTCGTGATGCGGTCGCGCACGTATGCCGACGGGGCGAGCAGCCGGAAGGTGTCGTCGTCGACCTCGACCGGAGTGATCTCTTGGAAGGTGGAGAACCAAACACTTTCGGCGAGTTGGGAGCGAAGTGACAACGTCACCTGGGTCCACATGTCGTCGGCGTCGGTTATTGGCATGGAAAGAGTCACGTTCTACAGTTGAAGTGATCCACAACGTTGTCCACAGATTGTGGAAGAACGCAACGGTCGATCGGGAGACGGCACGCTAGCAGCTCGTCGGCGTGTCGAAAACACGCACGAAAATGGCCTATACGCTGGGACGATGCGACCGTCTTGAGCCTGTGCATAAGTTACATTCACGTAGTTTGTCGCTGCCGTGACATGTCGATGTCGGTGTGGAATTGCTGCGAACGACGACGCTGCGCACACGATGCCATGTCGAGGTTGGGACGATGCGTCGCGCGGTCGTAGCCTGGCCGGTCACATCCGGAAACGAGCCACCGGCTCGGTCGGTGACTGCTGCACTTTTTGCTCGAGCAGCGTCCGATTCACTTCGTCCGGCACTGTCAGTCACGGAGTATCACGTGAAGCGTACCTACCAGCCCAATGCCCGCCGCCGCTCGAAGAAGCACGGCTTTCGCGCTCGGATGAGCACCCGCGCTGGACGCGCTGTGCTCAAGTCACGGCGCGACAAGGGCCGCGCCCGCCTGTCCGCTTGATTGGCCGGGTTCGTACTCGCGCCGAGTTCGAGCGGCTCCGCCGCGACGGCCGTCGAGTACGAATCGAACCCTTCTGGTGTTCACATCTGGGCGACCAATCGGCGAACCCTCCTCGAGTGGCGTTCGCGATCAGCCGAGCCGTCGGCAATGCGGTGATCCGCAACCGGCTTCGGCGTCGTCTGCGCGCCGTCATCGTGGAGTTGGAGCTTCCACCGGGGCTCTACCTCATCGGGTGTCGTCCGAAAGCGAGCGAACTCACGTTCGATCAGATTGCCGACACGCTGGGCCGCCTTCCCTCCAAGGTGGCGACCACACCGTGACGGTGACCCCGGTCTCTGCTCCATCGAGCCGAGCCCAACGCTGGGCGCTCGCGGCGATCGATGGGTATCAGCGTGCGTTTGCTGGGCGTCCGTCGCCCTGCAGATTCTTCCCATCGTGCTCGACATATGCACACGAGGCGTACGCAATGCATGGTGCCCGCCGAGGTTCCTGGCTGACGCTGCGCCGGTTGCTGCGCTGTCGACCATTCGGTTCGTCGGGATACGACCCGGTGCCCGAGCCCCACGATCACTCCCCCGTCGCTGAAGGCGACTCCATCACCCTCGCTCTCGGCGAGGGTGCCTCTGCTCACAAGGACTGCTGACCATGTTCGAGATCCCCGCCGCGCTGCTCTCCTGGTTCTTTGGGTTGACCAACAGCTACATCGTCGCGATTGCGCTGATGTCCGTGGTGGTCATGGCGATCACCACGCCACTCACGCTCAAGAGCACCAAGGGCATGCTCGAGATGCAGAAGCTGTCGCCGGAGATGCGTCGTTTGCAGAACGAGCATCGCAACGACAAGCAGAAGCTCAACGAAGAGATGATGAAGCTCTATCAGGAGCACAAGGTCAACCCGATGTCCTCCTGCCTGCCGATCTTCGCGCAGATGCCGGTCTTCATCGTGATGTTCCGCCTGCTGCGCGGGTGGACCTACACCCCGAGTGACCACGCCGACGTTGCACCCATCGCAAATGCAACGTTCCAGGCGACCGGATCTGCGTCCGAGGAGTTCACCGGGTTCATCCCGCGCTACATGTCGGCCGGCTCAGATCTGTTTCAAGCGATCTACCAGCAGACGAAGATCAATGAGCTCGGTCTCGACCTCGGCCAGTCCCCCGCCGAAGCAATCAGCTCCGACCCGTTGAAGGGCATCATCTACGCGCTCTTGGTGGTCGCGCTCGGCGGCCTGTACTTCGGCCAACAACGCATGGTCGCAGCTCGCGCTGCGATGAGCCCGACCATGTCGCCGACCCAGCAAAAAGTGATGCAGTACCTGCCGGTGGTGTTCGCGGTCTTCCAGATCTTCTTCCTCACGGCATTGGTCATCTACTACATCTTCCAAACGCTGCTGCGCATTCTGCAGCAGTACTACATCACCAAGAAGTTCTATGGCGAAGACGGCCTCGGCCGTCAGGCTCAACGCGCTGGCGAAGAGGCCCGTGCGCAGTCGAAAGAGAACGGTGAAGACGTCGGCTTCTTTGCCCAAGCCAAGCGTGATCTCGCTGCAGGCCGGCCCGACAAGGACGAAGACACCAAGGGTTCAGCCAAGGGCGACGGGACGAAGAACGCCAAGAAGCCGCCGGCGAAGGGCGGGCGGCCAACCGGACAGAGCAAGCGCGTGACGCCGCCCAAGGCCCGTCCGACCGCTGCGAGCAAGAACGGCGACACGGGTGGCAAGGGTCGCCCGACTCCGTCTCGCAAAGAGGCCCAGGCGGCAAAGAGTCGTCCCAAGCCCACGAGCAAGAAGAAGAAGCGTTGACGCCAGACCGCTGGCCAGCACTCGAGATCTCAGAATCAACACTAGGGAAGTAGGCACACATGGAGTGGGTGGAAACCACCGCGAAGACCGTCGAGGCGGCCAAGGAAGCAGCGCTGGACCGGCTTGGCGTCGCTGCGGATGAAGCAGAGTTCGAGGTTCTCGATGAACCACGCCCTGGCTTGTTCGGGCGCACGCGAGGCGAAGGCCGAGTTCGTGCACGCGTCAAGCCAGCTCAGGTGCGTCCCAAGCAGGAGCGGCGTCGTCGCACCTCGAAGGGTTCGAAGTCGAGCGGGGGTTCCTCGCCGGCGAAGTCCAAGGCCAAGCAGGATGATGCCACGGTCGATGAAGCAGCGCCCGCCGCTGCACCCGAGTCGTCGACCGATGACGCTCCCAAGCCCGCTCGCAACCGTTCGCGAGGCGGACAACACAACGATCGATCCAGCAACAGCCAGGAGAAGAAGAAAATGAGCAACGAAGAGCGCGAGCCCTCCCCCGTATCTCCCCAAGAGGTCGGCGACGCCGCCGTGACTTTCATGGACGGCCTCGTCGAGGCCTTCGGAAGCACCGGAACGAGCGGTCTCGAAGTGGATGGCACCGAGCTGGACGTTCAGGTCGACGGCGAAGGTCTCGGCCTGCTGGTGGGCCCAGGGGGCCGCACCCTCAACGCGATCCAGGACTTGGCTCGCGTGTCAGCCCAGCGTCGCCTTGGCGATCACGAGACGCGTTTGCGCATCGATGTCGCCGGTTACCGTGCACGACGCAGCGAGGCATTGCAGCGTTTTGCAGCTGACGTCGCCGGCTCGGTTCGCGAGAGCGGAAGCGCCCGTGCGCTCGAGCCGATGAACTCGGCCGACCGTAAGGTCATCCACGACGCGCTGAACGACGAAGATGGCGTCGAGAGCCGTTCGGAAGGCGATGATCCGAACCGGCGCATCGTCGTGATGCCCGCCTGATCATTCGACACGTAACGTCGGAACGACACCGGGGCGGAAACGCCCAGCACCAGCAGCCCGACCGGGAATCGGTCGGGCTGCTGCCGTTTTCAGCAGCTGTCGCGGTGGTGGCCGTTGGAGCACCTCGTCCTCGTGTTCGGCGTGGCACACTGCAGTGATGTTCGATGAGTCGGTGCACCGCGTGCTCGAGGAAGCCCAACGTCTCGGTTTCCTCGGCGAGCGAGACATCGACGAGGTGATCGATCACGCCCGTTCATTCGTTGACGCGTTGGACGGTGTCGAGGGAACCGTTGCGGACATCGGGTCGGGCGGCGGTGTGCCCGGCTTCGTGATCGCACACGATCGGCCCGACCTGCGCATGGTGCTGGTGGACCGTCGAGCGAAGCGGACGGACTTTCTCGACCGGATGGTCCGGCGGTTGCGTTGGAGTGATCGGGTCTCGGTGATCTGTTCGGACGTCGAGGAGGTCATCGGGGCTGATCATGCGATCGACGCCGTGGTCGCTCGAGGGTTTGGACCGCCATCAGTGACCTTGTCGATGGCGTCGCGGTTGGTTCGACCCCGCGGACGGATCGTGATCAGCGAACCTCCAGAAGGGGAGCGCTGGCCGGAAGAAATGCTTGCTGAGCTGGGTGTTCGTCGCATTGATGATGGCATGGGATCCGTGTCGATCTTCGAGGAATCCTCCGCTGAACGTTTCACGTGAAACATCCCGAAGACCGCACGAGCTGACCACGGTGGCGAGGCAGCGCAGGGTTTCACGTGAAACATGGCGAGGGTCCTTGTATCCCTGAGTGGGATCAGGCACAGTACGTACCGCTGTTCCCAGCGTCACTGAATGGAGTTGCTGTGACTGACGATGCCGCCGCACCAACGGGTGCTCCGAATGACCCGGCAGAGAGTTCCCCCAGCATGACGACCGAGTCGGTTCGACGACCGTTGCCTCGTGTGATGGCGGTCGCCAACCAGAAGGGCGGTGTCGGTAAGACGACGACGACCGTCAACCTGGGTGCGTCGCTCGCCGAGCTGGGTCTGCGTACGCTGCTGATCGATCTCGACCCGCAGGGCAACGCCTCGACTGGCCTCGGGATCGAGAACCGAGGCCTCGAGCATTCGATGTATCACGTGATGCTGCACGACGAGCCGCTCGAGAACGTGGTCGAACCGACGGACGTCAAGAACCTGTTCGTTGCGCCGGCGTCACTCGACTTGGCCGGAGCAGAGATCGAGTTGGTTCCTGCCTTTTCACGTGAGCAACGGCTCAAGCGGGCCATCGATGCAGTGATCGATGACTACGACTACGTCCTGATCGACTGTCCGCCATCGCTGGGGCTGTTGACCGTGAACGGGCTCTCGGCTGCAAAGGAAGTGCTCGTTCCGATCCAGTGCGAGTACTACGCACTGGAAGGACTCGGCCAGTTGCTTCGCAACGTCGATCTCGTCAAGAAGAATCTCAACCCCGAGCTGGAGATGAGCACGATTCTCTGCGTGATGTACGACGCTCGAACGAAGCTGTCCGATCAGGTCGTGAGCGAGGTGCGTGAGCACTTCGGGGACAAGGTCCTGCGGTCGATCATCCCTCGCTCGGTCCGGCTCTCGGAAGCCCCGTCGTTCGGACAGCCGATCACGACATTCGATTCAAAGTCCCGCGGGGCCCTTGCCTACCGGGATGCAGCCAAGGAGGTGCATGGTGACGCGTCGTAGCGGACTCGGAAAGGGGCTCAGCTCGCTGATCCCGATGGAAGGTGGCGCAGCTGGCGACGGTGATGGTGCCGAGCTGCGGGAGATCCCGACCGCAGCGGTGTCACCGAATCCACACCAACCTCGACAACACTTCGACGAAGAGTCACTCGTCGAACTCGCCGCGTCGATTGCTGAAATGGGAGTTCTCCAACCCATTCTGGTTCGTCCGCTCGACGACGACCGGTACGAGCTGGTGGCAGGCGAACGCCGTTGGCGAGCGACGCAACGAGCTGGACTCGCAACGATTCCCGCGATCGTTCGAACGACCACCGACCTCAGTTCCGTCGAGCAGGCGCTGGTCGAGAACTTGCATCGCAAAGATCTCACGCCACTGGAAGAGGCTTCGGCGTATCAGCAGTTGATCGAGGACTTCGAGTTCACACATGATGATCTCGCGGGCCGAGTGGGGAAGAGCCGCTCGTCGATCACCAATTCGCTTCGGCTGCTCGGACTGCCGCCTTCGGTGCAGTCACTGCTCGGTGACGGCCAGCTCAGCGCCGGTCACGCACGAGCGTTGTTGGGGACCCCTGACCGTTCGCGCCAAGAGTCGTTGGCTCGCGATGCCGTGAACGAAGGTTGGTCGGTTCGGATGGTCGAGCAGGCAGTGCGTGGGGACCAAGCGGACGAGTCGACCGATGAAGCCGAACCGCCCGGGAGCGATTCGGGTACGTCGGGTGGAACCATCGACGGTGCCGGACTCACGCCGGCAACGAAGTTGCGCCCGCCGGGACTTCTCGAGCTCGAGGAGTTGCTCGCGGAGCATCTTGCGACGCGAGTCAACGTGCAACTCGGCGCAAAGCGCGGCAAGGTCACGATCGACTTCGCCGATCTCGAAGATCTGGAGCGGATCTATCGTCAGATGACGCAATAGCTTCGGTTTCGAGGCTGCGATCCGCGCCCTCGACTCGCGCGTGAGTGTCGAGAGCTGCAACGCGCGAGTCGCGCGTGAGGTCGAGGTGAACAGTTGTCAACCTCAAGTGATTCGCGCGCTCCGCGCGTACGACTTGCATCAACCCTGACGTTTCGCGTTGGTTGCCTGAAGATGTCCTTCAGGGAAACACACAGACTGGGGAAAGACCTGTGGATAACTGTGTGCCGGGTGGTCTGACCAGGGGAAACAGTCAGTCGACAGATGGTCGAACCATGGCGCCGGTGGCGTTCATCGGTGCGTGACTCCACGCAGCGACCGCTCGCGTGACGGCCTCGCTCAGCCGATTTGTGCGATCGACGACACTTCGCACCGGACCGACCGTGCACAGAACTGCGGGCATCCGGGTTTCACGAAGCACGGGCAGCCGCATGCCGGCGAGCTCTGGTCGAGACTCGAGGACGCCGTCGAGTTCGTCGACGATGTGAGAAGCGAGGACGCGTCCTCCGATGGACTCGAACGACGGCACGGCAAAGTAGGAGATGATCGAACACTCGGCGGGATGCGCATCGAAGCCGACGTAGGCATTGGCGCCGAACCGGTTTGCCGCAGCGGCCTGTGCCGGTGCTTCGTATTCGTCGGTGGACATGACCGATGCGCCTCGTTCACGCAGGGTTCGAGCAACCGTGCGGGTGATCGAGCTCAGACCGCCGAACTGGCCGACCACGAGTCGAAGTCCGTCGATCGACGACGGGCCACTGCGCGCTTCGGACTCGCGAATCGATGCGACACCCGGACCAGAACCGCTCTTTTCGCTGACGAGGCGCAGGGTGCGAACGGTGTGAGCACCACAAATGCCGTCCGATGCCAGACCGGAGTTGCGTTGGAAGTCGGCAACCGCACGAGCAGCCAGCGGTCCGAAGATGCCATCTGGTCGGCCGCAATCGAACCCGACGTGATTGAGTGAACGCTGCAGCTCGGCAACATCGTCGCCGCGAAGCATCGGGGCGTTGAGCATGAGGAGCCGGTCACCGAGATCCCATCCGGCTTCGATCAGTGCCAGCCAGGTCGACTCGTCGCAGCTTCCGCTCACGAGCACGCCGCGCTGCTCTTGGAATGACGTCACCAGCTGTGCGGTGACATCACAAAAGACACCGGCCTCGGCGCCAGCCGGATCGAATCCGGCGGCACCGAGGCGGCGTTGAAGGTCTCGGATGGCCTCGCCGCGTTGGCCGCAGGTCAGTGGGAAGTGGCCAGGAATCCGTCGATCTCCTCGAGCAGGGCACCCTTGCTCTTGGCGCCGGTGATGCGCCCGACGACTTCACCCTTGTCGAACACGATGAGTGTCGGGATCGACATGACGCTGTACTTCATCGCGATGTCCGGGTTGTCATCCACGTTCAGCTTGGTGATCGCAAGCTCGTCGCGCTCACCTGCGATTTCACCCAGGATCGGAGCGATCTTCTTGCAGGGTCCGCACCACTCCGCCCAGAAGTCGACGACGACTGGGCCATCTGCACCAGCCACCGCTTCGTCGAAGGTTGCGGTGGAGAGATCGGTGATTCCGTTTGCCATTGTTCTTGGTCCTTTCGAGGGCTTCGACCCAGTACAACCGGACGGTGAGGAGTCGCATTCCCGGAGATCGACTGTACTCAACCAAACGATCGAACGACGCGCATCGGTCATGTCCACCGACGAGCACGAAGCACCAGCCGGCAATGATCGAAGACGCAGCTCACTGCCCGTCGCTCGACCAGCCGGAAAGCGTTGGATTACGCGTCGTGCTGGTCTTCGAGCCAGCGCTCGGCGTCGATCGCAGCCATGCAACCGCTGCCGGCAGCGGTGATTGCCTGGCGGTAGACCGAGTCCTTGACGTCACCGCAGGCGAACACGCCGGGGATGTTGGTGTAGGTCGAGTCGGGGCGAGTGATCAGGTAGCCGGTGCTCTCGTCCATGTCGAGCACGCCGCGGAACAGGTCGGTGTTCGGCTTGTGGCCGATCGCGATGAACAGCCCGGTCACATCGAGCACGCCGGTCTCGCCGGTCACGTTGTTGACGATGTCGACGCTCTCGACCTTGTCCGCACCGTTGACTTCGGTGACCGACGTGTTCCACAGGAACTCGATCTTCGGGTTGGCCTTGGCGCGATCCTGCATGATCGCCGATGCGCGCAGCTCGTCGCGACGCACGATGACGGTGACCTTGTCGGCGAACTTCGTGAGGAAGCTCGCCTCTTCGAGTGCCGAGTCGCCTCCTCCGACGACGGCGATCTCGTGGCCGCGGAAGAAGAACCCGTCGCACGTGGCGCAGGTGGACAATCCGTGGCCGATGAGGCGTTCCTCGGCTTCGAGACCCAGCATCAGGGACTGGGCGCCGGTCGAGACGATGACCGAGTTGGCCTTGTACGTGGCTTCGCGAGTGGTCACGGTGAACGGCCGCTCGCTGAAGTCGATGGCGCTGGCCTTCTCGGTCTTGATGATCGTGCCGAACCGCTCGGCCTGTGCACGCATCTCATCCATCAACTCGGGGCCCATGATGCCGTCACGGAAGCCGGGGAAGTTCTCGACCTCGGTGGTGAGCATCAGCTGACCGCCGGGCTGGTCCGAGGTGGAGGACGGCTCGCCTTCGATCATCAGCGGCGTCAGGTTGGCGCGTGCGGTGTAGATCGCGGCGGTGAGCCCTGCTGGGCCCGAACCCACGATGACGACGTCGTGAATCGTGTCGGTGCTGCTGGTGTCGGTCATGTCGGGCTCCGTGTTCGGCGAGGGTGGGCAGGCAGCAGTGTGCTGCGCTGATCTTGCAGAGAAGTGAACGCTCGCTGTCGCGTCGGCATTCCCGTGTGCCGGGCGGTCACCGGTTGGCGGGGGTCGTGCGGTCGATCAGACGGCGCCGGACGAGTCGTTGCGCTTCTTGAAGAGCACGAGCCCGACGATGCTCAGAAGGCCACCGACGATGAAGTAGCTGATGTACACCGCTCGAGCCTGGTCGAGCGCCGGCTCGATCGCTGCTTGCAGACCACGAGTGAGTCCGACGAGCAGCAGCACGAGTGCGAAGAGACCGAGGAAGATGGCGAGCAGTCCGAACACGAGACCACGCGCTGCCATCACCGCAGGCTTGGTGGTCTTCGCCTTGACATTGTCGACGAGCTTGACGACCTGTTCGGTCGTACTTTCAGCCCAGTTCGGGTCGGTGAGCGGGTTGCCAGCCATGGCGCGCGAGGTTAGCCGCGTTGTGGCGTATTGGCCTCAAGGACCTCAGGTCAGGGTTGCGTGGTCGGCGTCGGCGGCAACGGCACGGACTCGACGACCGTGCAGTCGGAGGTGTAGGCGTACACGATGTCGCGGACGAGATCGACGCCGACCTCGACGTCCTCACCTTGGTAGCGGGCAGGCTCGAGGCGCTCCTGAATGTCCAACTCGGCTTCGCAGGTGTCGCTGGGAGCTTCGAAGTCGACGTCGACAGTGTTCACTGCGCCTTCGTTGATCGCAACGACGATGAGCGACCCGTAGTCGGCCAGGTCGTCCGGTGTCGCCAGGTCGACTCGGGCGATTTCGGCGGCGGGAGGGGGCTGGGCCGCCGGTCCGGATTCGGCTGCTTCATCCGCGGACTCCTCGGCTTCTTCCATGGCGTCTGCTTCGAAGAGGCCGCCGTCCACCTCGCCGTCGGGGTCGGCCTGTGCTTCGTCGGCAATCGACTCGGGGTCGTCGACGCTGAGGTCGGTCCCGACGTTCTCGCCGGCGACCTCTGCGGCTTCGTTGGCCTCGACTTCGCTGAGCTCGGCGCTGTCGTCGGCGGCCTGTTCGATCGCGACATCGTTGTTGTCCGGCTCGGCGTCGAGAATGCCTCGCACCACGGCAGCCGCGCCAGCGACCACCACGAGGGCCGCTGCTGCACCGAGGAGCCACTGCGACGCACCGAAGGACCCGGTGCGCTTGGACCTGTTCCGACCGCCGCGGGCACGGCGACCTTCGGACGTGGAGACCGGCGTGATGACGGCTGCCGCCGCCGCTGCGTCGACGCCGGCAGCGGGCGTTGCTTCGCCCAGGCGCTCGAGATCCGACATGCGTTCCCACACGTCGAGCGCTGCTGCCAAGTGGCCTTCGCGTTCGGACAACGATGCGGTCGGGGCCGTGGCAGCGAGCACGGTGCGGACCTGAGAGAACGATTCGACGTCGCCGAGCACCTCTGGGCTGGTCTCGACGAGGGCGCGCTCGTCGGGCGCTGCCTCGCCATCGAGATACGCGCTGGCCAGCAGCGAGTTCTCGTGCACCGCTTCGTCGGGTGCCGTGTCGTCGGTGTCGTCACTCATGTCAGATCTGTTGGACGCTCGAAGTCCCCTGTTCGGTTCCCGATCTCGCGAGAAGTTTCCGATGTGACCTCCGCCACCAGATCGGGATGCTCATCGAGTCGAAGCTCGTTGGCGAGCATCTTTCGTCCGCGAGCAATCCGCGATTTCACCGTGCCCACAGGAACGTCGAGCACATCGGCGATCTCTGCGTAGTCCAGGTCGCCGACATCGCGCAGCACGACGGCAGCGCGGAACTCCTCGGGAAGTTCCGCCAGCGCGCCGTCGATCGCGAGTCGGTCGGCGATTGCTTCGACGCGGCGTCCGGCCAGATCATCGATCGGTTCGAGGGTGATCTCGCCGGAGTCGTCGTCGCGCACCATGGCCAGCGTCGGGCGACGCTTGCGTTTGCGGAGCTCGTCGAGCGCGGCGTTCGTGGCGATGCGGTACGCCCATGTGCCGAACGACGACCGTCCGTCGAACCGCGGCAGGTTCCGCACGATCTTGATCAGCGCTTCCTGGGTGGCGTCGTCGGCATCGCGAGTGGTGCCAGCGATGCGCTTCGTCACCGCGTGGATGCGGTCGTAGTGACGACGCAACAGCTGGTCGAGCGCGAAGCGGTCACCGGCTCGCGCAGCTTCGATCAGCTCGAGGTCATCGGTCTGGACGGCGATGCGGTGACTGTAACGAACCGTGTGGAGTCGGCGGGTGCATGCCGCGCGACCGGCGTGATGAGGCCGAGGTCAGCCGATCGAGATTTCCGAGATCGCGCCGCTGAACGGGTTGTCGTCGCTGCACAGGTCGTTCGGCCCGAGCTCCAACAACAGGACCAGGACATGCGTCGCGCCGAGATCAGCAGCGGATGCCGTGACGATGTCATCGGCGGGTCCGAACGCACGGTCGAACCGTGTGCCCCAACCCTCGAGCGTCGTCGGGGCCGCAGGTTCTTGCGTTCCGTAGAACTCGACGTTGTACGGACCGTTGGCGATCTGCACCGTGAGCTCCTGTTGGAGCGGTGCATCGAAGGAGACAACGAGCCCGACGCCGGGCTTGGCTCCCATGAACTGGTTGGAATAGCACTGCGTGCGCCACGTGGTCGCGGTGTCTCCGTCGGTCGCACGTGCGACGAGGTCGTTGTTCTCCTCGCCGTTCCCGCCATCGGAGACCGGGTCGAAGGCGGAGACCGACACGATCGTCGCCGGACCCGTTGCCACCACCTCGTCCGCTGTCGTAGCGTCCTGCGGGATCGGTTCGGCGTCGGCGACCTCCGCGTCGATCGTGCTCGAGTCGTCGGCTGCGTCGTCGGCAGCTTGAGTCGGCGACGGGTTCGTCGGGAGCGACGCATCGGGAGCTGTGGATTCGTCACCGCCTGCGACCAACGTGATCCACAAGATCGCCGCAACGACGACAGCGACGGCGATGAGTCCGCCGATCACGGTGGCCGATGGGTTCCACCGTTGGTTCATGCCCTTGGCGGGTGCGCCGCGCTGCAGCCCGGCCGACGGCGTCTTGTCACGCGTCGCGGGTTCGTTGCCGTGCACGGGCGGTGGAGCATCCGTGCGCGTGACCGCGAGGCGGGTCGATGGCGTGGTCTGCACCGGATTGCGGCCCGTGATGTGGGGCGGCTCACCAATCACGCCGACAGGACCACTCGCGTTCGGGTCACGCGTCGGCAGGTCCTCGGGGCCCTTCGGCCGCCGGCGCTTGTCAGGAGCAGCACGCTTGTCGTCGCTGCGTGAGAGTCGGCCGCGAGGAGGGGTCGGCTGGCGCATACCTCGACTGCGATCGTTGGCACGACCGCGAGCATCGGACGGAGCGCGCACCAACTTCCCCGCCGAGAACGGTGACACCGGCGAGCGCTCTTCGCCCGTTTCGTCGAACGCAGGTGGGCCCTCTGCCTGCGCGGCTTCGAGTTCGACGATGAGCGCGGCGCCGTCGGCGGGCCGAAGCTCGGGCTTGCGCGCGAGCAGGCCGTGCACAGCGCCGACGAGACGCGTCGGCAAGGTGGCCCTGAGCCGAGCGAGGTCGGTCGGGTCGCGTTGAAGGCGGGCGAGCGCGGTGTCGGCGTCGGTCTCGCCGAGGAACGGGACGCGTCCGGCGAGGCATTCGTACATCACCAGACCGAGCGAGTACAGGTCGGCGCGTCCGTCGAGCTTCTTGCCGCGCACCTGCTCGGGAGCGAGGTACTTGGCCGTCCCCATCATGATGTTGTCGCTCGTGAGGTCGTCGCTGCCGTCGCCGTGCAGACCTTTGGCGATACCGAAGTCCGTGAGGAGCACTCGACCGTCGGGCGTGATCATGATGTTGCCTGGCTTGACGTCGCGATGAACGAAACCGGACTCGTGAGCGTTGTCGAGCGCCTTGGCCACGGCGATGCCGATGTGACAGGTCAGCTCAGGGCTCAGCCGGTTCTGCGTGTCGAGCAGTTGGCGCAGGCTCTTGCCATCGACGAGTTGCATGACCACGGCCTGGCGACCGTCCTGTTCGAACACGTCGTGGACGGCGACGATGTTCGGGTGATTGAGGCTGGCTGCTGCAATCGCTTCACGACGAAAGCGCTCGGCGACGATCGGGTCGGTCGCAAGGGTCGGCTTCAGCCACTTGACGGCGACGCGGCGATCGAGCGTGAGGTCGGTCGCCAGCCACACCTCGGCCATTCCGCCTTGAGCGAGGCGGCGCTGCAGCTCATACCGGCCGGCAATGGTCGTAGGGGTCGAGGCAGACATGGACGTCACGGAACGCTAGTGCGAGCGGACCGCTGTCCGAGGGCAATACGGGTTTGTGCCAAACACAAACCCCGTATTGGCTAGCCCTTTTCGTGGAAGGCGACGCCGATCGTGCCGCGCCCGCCGTGGGTGCCGATGACCGG
>CALIOL010000159.1 GCA_938044705.1 uncultured Ilumatobacter sp.
ACGAAGTCCGCTTCGGCCTCGTTGTCCGGCCCCGACGCTGCGTTGAGATCGATTGCCATGTCACGTACGGCGACGTCGCCCGAGGTGAGTCGATCCCACAACTCGTCGAAATCAGCGGGAGCGACCGGCCGGTCGAACTCGTCGAGGGGAACGTCGACCGTGGACCGTCCTGTCGCATCGGCGACCGCCGCCCACAGGGCCACGTCAGTGGCGTGATGCGTGTACGACGGGCCCTCCGCATCGATTGCGGTGAAGGCCTCGACCATCTCGTCTGCGTCGAGCTGCTGCTCGCCATCGGTCACCACCAACCCGGATCCCGCCGTGTCCGAGTCCACCACGCGTTCGGGAAGGTCGACGTCGAATGGGCCAAGCGCATCGAGGTATTCCGAGAGTGCCTCTGGGCCGACGACGACGCTGCGTTCGATGGTCAATGTCAACAGCGGCTCGAGTTCCGAGACGAGCTCGGCTTCCTGCTCGGCATCGCCGGGTTCGTAGGGCTGGCGACTGATCGGCAACCGTTCGGAACCGAAGCCGTTGGTCTGGTCCGCATTCACGGGGATGGTGACGACACTCCCACCAACCCCCGATGGGTCGAGCGTCAAGACAGCGATGGACGTCAGGCGATCGAGGTCGTCGACGACGCCGATCACCGCGTTCGGGGTCGAGGGAAACGAGATCGTTGCTCGTGCCTCGACGTCCGGTGCGCGACCCTCTTCGGAAGTTCGGAGCGTGGCGTATGCGACGATCGACGTCGCAACGATGGCGACGACCGCGATCAGCCCTGCGACCGCTCCGAGGATCGTGCTGCGCCGTCGGCGATCCGCACTCGCCGTCACGCCGGCGCCGCCGACGTATCGAGTTCGTTCGCGTAGAGCTCTCGCTGCTGGATCACGTCGAGGGTGGCATCGGTGACGAGGTAGTCGAGGGGTCGGCCATCGATGAACCGGGCACGCAGGTCGGTGCTCGACACGTCGAGGCGAGGCACCTCGACTCGAATCCAGTCAACCTCGGGGTCGAGGACGACCGGCGCTCCGGGCCGATCCACCACGACGAGACTGCTCAGGCTGACCACCTCGTCATGGCGCTCCCAGGAGTGCAGCTTGGCTGCAGCGTCATCGCCGACGATGGTGAAGAGCTCGGCGCCGGGATACTCGTCGGCCAGCACGGCAAGGGTGTCGGCCGTGTAGCTGTTGCCTCCCAGATCGAGTTCGTGGCGACCGGGTATCAGACCGGGGACCGCTTCGACAGCGGCGGCGACCATCGCCAGGCGATCCTCAGCCGGCGTGATGTCTCGCGTGCCGTCCTTCTGCCACGGAACGTTCGCCACCATCATCACCACGACGTCGAGGCCGAGGGCGTGATGCACGTTGATCGCGGTGACGAGATGGCCGACATGGGGTGGATCGAATGTGCCACCGAACACACCGATTCGCTGCGTCGCCGCGCCGGGTGAAGGTGTCTGACCTGGGGCAACGGGCACGATCGGTCATTCTAGAGCCCGAAACAACCAAGTCTGCGGGCGCTCGACGACAAACCGAGTCGTGCAGGGGGTTGACACGTCTGTTACTTTCATCTGGCCCCCAAATATCCCCCAATACCGGTTTGAGATGGATTTCACAATGGAAATCCCTCACCCTCAGCACTCGTTGCTCCGATCACTCGCCGCGATGCCCACACAGCATCAGAGTTTCCGATCCAGCCGAGCGATGAGGCTGTGCCCGATGGCACAGTGACCGCCGGAATCAATAACCCCACGAATGGTTGTACGAAGCATCATGAATGACTCCATCGGTCTCTATCTCAACGACATCGGCAAGGTGCCGCTCCTGACCGCAGAAGACGAGCGCGAGCTCTCCCGAGTGATCGAGGCTGGCCGTGACGCCCAAGAGGCCCTCGACAACGGTAAGCGTGGCGTGGCGCTCAAGCGTCAGGTCCGCGAGGCTGCCAAGGCCAAGGATCGGTTCATCCGGTCCAACCTTCGACTGGTCGTCTCCATCGCCCGGCGCTACCCGCTGCCCCAGGGAATGGACCTGCTCGACCTCATCCAGGAAGGCAACCTCGGCCTCGAGCATGCCGTCGACAAGTTCGACTGGCGCCGTGGCTTCAAGTTCTCGACCTACGCCACCTTCTGGATCCGCCAAGCCATCGGTCGTGCACTCGACCAGAAGGCCAGCCTCATCCGCATCCCCGGCGACCGTTCTGCCAGCCTCCGTGCTGCACTGCGCCAGGCCTCCGGCGACGGCGAGACCCTCGACCAGCAGAACGCTGAGCTGCACCGCCTGACCACCCCGGTCAGCCTCGACAAGACCGTCGGCGACGACGGCGATGCAACACTCGGCGACCTCATGGCCAACGGCGACACCACGCCGGAAGATGCCGTCATGGCGCTCGTCGAGAGCGATCTGCTCGACGAACTCCTCGACACGCTCGACGCTCGAGCTCGCTTCGCTGTCGAAGCCCGTTTCGGCCTCGTCGACGGTGAGCGCAAGAGCTTCCGTGAAGTCGGCGAGCAGCTCGGCGTCACCGCCGAAGCGGCACGTCGCCTCGTCAGCCGTGCGGTCGCTGGACTGCGTGACGATGCGGAGCGCATCCTCGCCGTCTGAGGACTCAGCTTTTCGATTCGTCAGGAGCACCCGGACCTCGGTCCTGGTGCTCTTGCCGTTTTCGGCGCATGGCGCGAACCGCTCGGCCCGCTCCTTCGTAGAGGAGGGCATGACCGCCAGAGCGAAACACCCCACGATCCGACGCGTGACCACACCGCCCGAGTGGCGCACGGCCGAGGCACTCCTCGACGAGTACGTCGAGGAGTTGCGGGAGTCGACTGGTCTGGAGCCGTTCGACGAGCAGCCCGGCTTCGAAGCCGAACTGGCGGCACTTCGTCGAAGCTACGGAGGGCCGTTTGGCGGGCTCTTCGTTGCGTGGTCGGGCGACGCTGCGCTCGGGGTCGTGGGACTGACATGCCATCGCGACCGGTCCGCCGAACTGAAGCGGTTGTTCGTGCGGCCGCACGCTCGGCGCAACGGGATCGCCGACCGCCTGATCTTCCACGCGATCCGACGAGCTGGTGCGCACGGGTGCAACGAGATCTGGCTGGAGTGCCTCCGCCATGCGATGGACCCGGCTATCCGCCTCTGCGAGCGAAACGGATTCGAGGCACGGCCTGGCCGTGGAAGCACCATCGAACTCGACGACATCCTCCTGATGTCGCGTGAGCTGGCACCGCTTCAACCCAGCGCGAGTACTGACCGACGCGAAGCAGGCGTTGCGTACGGACTCAGAACCCAACGTTCGTCTCAACGAGCCGCTCGCTAGCCTGCTCCCCATGACGCGCGAGCAGTGGTCTCCCGGTTCCTGGCAGGAACGAGTAGCCGGCCAACAACCGAACTGGCCCGACCCCGGCGCCCTCGAGGGGTCGTTGAAGACCATCTCGCAACTCCCCCCGTTGATCTTCGCCGAAGAGGCACGATCACTGCAGGCCCACCTCGGACAGGTCGCCGCAGGCAACGCGTTCCTGCTGCAGGCTGGCGACTGCGCCGAGAGCTTCGAGGAGTTCTCTGCGGACAACATCCGCGAGAAGCTCCGTGTCATCTTGCAGATGGCGATCATCCTGACCTACTCCGTCGGCACCCCGACGGTGAAGATCGGTCGTATGGCCGGGCAGTTCGCAAAGCCTCGCTCGTCGGACATGGAGAAAGTCGGCGACCTCGAGATTCCCTCGTTCCGCGGCCACATCGTGAACGACCCGACCTCGACCGAAGCGGCACGCATGCCGAATCCCGAGCGGCTGGTGCAGGCCTACAACCAGTCAGCGTCGACGCTCAACCTGCTGCGTGCCTTCACGAAGGGCGGATTCGCAGACCTGTCCCGCGTCCATTCGTGGACTCAGGAGTTCGTCGCAGCGAGCCCGGCGGGTCAGCGCTACGAGAAGCTCGCCTCCGAAATCGAACGAGCACTCGCATTCATGCGGGCGTGCGGAATCGAGACCGAACAGAACGCCAGCCTGTCCGAAGTCGACGTGTTCACCTCACACGAGGCACTCATCCTCGGCTACGAAGAAGCACTCACCCGGAAGGACTCCCTGACCGGCGCGTACTACGACTGCTCGGCGCACATGCTCTGGATCGGCGAACGCACCCGAGACCTCGACGGGGCGCACGTCGAGTTCCTTCGCGGCGTCGGCAACCCGATCGGCTGCAAAGTCGGACCGACGACGACTCCCGAATACCTCATCGAGCTGTGCGAAGTCCTGAATCCGGCACGGATCCCGGGTCGCCTCACGCTGATCACCCGCATGGGCGCTGACAAGATCGAGGACGGGCTGCGTCCGCTTCTTCGAGCGGTCAGCGACTCGGGCCACCCCGTCGTGTGGGCGTGCGACCCGATGCACGGCAACACATTCACCGCACCGAGCGGACGCAAGACTCGCGACTTCGACGACATCGTCGCCGAGATCGGTGGATTCGTCCGTGCGCACCGAGCAGAAGGCACGTGGCCTGGCGGGATCCATGTCGAACTCACGGGCGATGACGTGACCGAGTGCCTCGGTGGCGCCGAAGAGCTGAGCGACAGCCAGCTCGACGACCGGTACCAGACTGTGTGCGACCCACGACTCAACGGCCGCCAAAGCGTCGACCTTGCGTTCCGCGTCGCCGAGCTCATCTCTCAGTTCACCTGATCCGGGACAAGCCGACGGCATGTCCACGCTGGCCGACGTCTTGGGGAAGATCGCCGAGTGGCCCGTCGACAATGCCGCAGCGGCCGTTGTGGTCGACGGTGAGGTCATTGCGACGTACGGCGAGACCGGTCGGCAGTTCCGCCTCGCGTCGATCTCGAAGACGATCGCCGCTTGGGCCGCGCTGATCGCTGTCGAGGAAGGCGTCATCGGCCTCGACACCGTCGTCGTGCCGAACACCAACGATGCAACGCTCCGCCACCTCCTCGCGCATGCTGGCGGTTACCCGTTCGACGGACCCGAGCCCATCGTGTCGATCGAACGAAAGCGGATCTACTCCAACACCGGAATCGAAGTGGCCGCAGGCGCAGTGGAGGCTGCTGCAGGAATGGCCTTCGAGGACTACCTCACGCTCGGCGTACTGGAACCGCTGGGCATGTCGGCAACGCAGCTTCGCGGTTCCCCTGCGCACGGGGTGTGGTCGACCGTCGACGATCTCAGCCGCTTTGTGGCCGAGGTGATGACACCTCGACTCCTGTCGGCACAGACCGCAGCGGACGCGATCCGGCCGCACTTTGCGTCGTTGGGAGGTATCGTTCCAGGCGTGGGACGTTTCGATACGTGCCCGTGGGGAATGGGGTTCGAAGTCCGAGGGGACAAGTCTCCTCACTGGACTGGATCGCTCAACTCTGCGGCGACTTTCGGTCACTTCGGTGGTGCCGGCACGTTCATGTGGATCGACCCGTCCGCTGTTCCCGGTCGGGTGATCGGTGTCGTGGCGTTGACCGATCGGCGCTTCGACCAATGGGCGAGCGATGCCTTGCGGCTATGGCCTGAGCTGTCCGACGCCGTGATCGATGCGCAGCGTCAGGAAACGACGTCGGTCTGATGGTCGATCTCAACCATCACTTCGATCCCGGCGACCGGGTTCGGTACGAGACGGTGGGTGAGGATGGGTTTCCGCTGGTGCGCTACGGGTTTGTCGGCGGCCAGACCAACGACAATGGGCCCGTTGTCGTGATGCTGGACGGCGAACTCGGTGGCGACGTCGTCGACCTGGACGAAATCGAACCCGTCAGCATCTCGAGTATCACCCTGAAACTCGAGGGCGCTGACCTCCTCGACGAGCCGCAGCTTCGTCAGGGCCTCGCCAAGCTGTGGCACGCAGAGGCCGAAGACGCTGGACTCCAGATCGCCGCGGTCCATCCGGTGAAGGACGGACTCGGTGTCCGCGACAGCAGCGAAGGGTTCGCGCTCGCCGAAGTGGTCGCAGCGGGCGAGCAGTACATGCTTCGAGCGACCTCATGTCACAACGAGAACATGATTCTCATTTCGGCGTCACGGCCGAATCGCTGGCTTTTCTGATTCTGCGTCCCGGAGGCCTCAGGCCGTCGAGCTGTTTGCCCTGATGACGCGGTTCGCGTCGTGCGGGCCCGAGATCGCATCTTCAGCACGGGCGATCGACCAATCCAGGTCGGCTTCACTCCCAGCGGCGACGGCCACGGTGACCGTCACGCCGTCGTCAGCCAGCAGCGGCATCGACTCGACGTTCTCCCGTAGCCGATCGGCAGCGCCCAGGGCTTCAGCTTCGGGGGTCTGTGCCATCACGACGCAGAACCAGTCCTCACCGTGCCGGTACACCGCATCGGTTCGGCGCATGGTGTCGGTGATGACCCACGACACCTGGTCGAGGATCTTACGACGCCGCTTGACCGGTTCGAACGAATCGAAGCCGTCGATCTCGACGACCAAGGTCGAGGCGGGCAGCTCTACAGCCGGAGTCGCGTCGTGATGACGACGAGCGGGAACGTATCCGGGCACTTCGCCATTCGGTTCACCCCCGGCCGATTTGAACGCCATGAATCTTCGTCGGCACTGAGGGGTAAACCTTGAGCAGATTCTTGAATGTTCTTTTTTCGATGCGCCTCAACGCGTGTCGACGACCCGAAAGGCTTCCGCGCTGGCACCGTCGGGCAACCCGTGCTCCGCTGCAATTCCTTGCCACCACGTGCGCACACGCTCCTGCAGTTCCGCCGGATTGCGATGTTGGCTCGCATGACACATCAGGGCCTCGATCTTGCGGTCGAGTTGCTCGGTGATGTCAACGATGCCGTCCGCATCGGGCCCGAAGGCGATCCAGATCTCGTCAACCGACCAGTCCTCGACATCCGTGATCGGGCGATCGGCGAAAGCGAACGGGTTGCGAGCGTCGGGGTACACCGCTGCGAACGTGGCCTCGCCGGTGGCGATGTGGTCGGGGTGCGACCCATATGTCGAGTCCAGGTTGCGTAGCGGACTCTGGGTGATCACGACCTGCGGGCGGACGTCGCGGATCACCGCGCTGATGTCGTGTCGAAGCTCGAGGTCAGAAACGACTGATCCATCCATGTGGCCCAGGAATCGGAGGTCGGTGACGCCGACCTTCGCCGCAGCCTCGGTCTGCTCGCGGCGCCGAATCGTCGCCATTTCGTTGCGCGGGATCGAACGGTCGAAGCCGCCGGCTTGCCCATCGGTGACGAGGCAGTACACCACTTCGGCCCCCGCGTCGGTCAGATTCGCGATCGTCCCAGCTGCGCCGAAGTCGACGTCGTCGGGATGCGCCATCACAGCAAGTGCTCGTTCGATCTCTTCGGCTTGCAGCATCGGGAGAGTCTGCCGGACGCCAGCCGAATTGAGGTGCAGAGCGCTCGTGTCCGTCGACTACGCCCCCAAAAACCCGGTCGGGTTCGAGGGGTCAACGCACCACGGACCATCGACGCTACGGCCAGTCGACCTGACGCGCGATATCGGGCGGGTCTGACGCGCTCGACAAGAGGTTCGCCAGATCTGATGTGCTCTGGTCTGCCGGGTCTCGGGCGGGTCTATGTCCCAACTGCGTGAACATTCTGATCGGGGAGGCACGAGGACCGACCCGTTCTCAGGGACTCACAGCTGCCTTTTGGTAGGAGGCGACCAGCTTTGGCAGTACCGGCTCGTCGCCGGTTCGGTCCACGAACTCGTACCCGATCCGAGACATGGCCTCCGTGACCACCGAGATGTCAGCGCGAACACTTATCCTCGACCACCGCCCTGCGTGAATCCGAGTCGTTGGATACTTGCTCATTCGCCGGCGCATCGACACTATTCCACGCTCGCCGCACCCGAAAGTAGTTGGTGGTCGGATTCGGCGCCTGACGTAGGCGGACTCCGACGCGGTCAACGTCACGTGCCCCCGCAGCCTGATCACCACGAGGCCAGCGAGCGCCATCGCGACCGCAGACACCAGCGCAGCAGCCCATACCTCGACGACTCCGACTAGGGCCATAGTGATACAGCCGACGAGCGCGACACCAAACAGGTCAGCAGCGAGTCGGCCGTCAATGTCTGTGGGACCGACTGCAACGCTTTGCGACATGAACGCATAGTCAACCACAGTGGTTCCTGTCGGAAGCGCCTCCTCGCTGGCTCAAGCGTGAGCTTCGCTGATTAGCCGGGCTCGAGAGATCAACCACGGACATATGGACGCGATTCCGGCCCTAACCGAGCGGTTGATGACGGCAGCGCCGCT
>CALIOL010000160.1 GCA_938044705.1 uncultured Ilumatobacter sp.
TTTTGTGCGGTTGGAACCGCACAAAACCAACCGCAAACAGAAGGGGAAGGAGAAAGGAGAAGGGTTCAGCCCATCACGGGGACGGTCTTCATCGCTTCGGCGATGTCGGCGTCGGGCAGCTCGTAATCGACCATCGAGCCCGAGAGGTACTGCTCGTAGCTCGTGAGGTCGAGGTGACCGTGCCCGCACAGCGCGGTGAGAATGACCTTCTCCTCACCGGTCTCCTTGCACTCGAGCGCCTCGCGGATCGCTGCCGCGATCGCATGCGTCGGCTCGGGTGCGGGCACGATGCCTTCCATCTTGGCGAACTTGATCGCCGCGTCGAAGCACTCGGTCTGCGGGATCGCGATCGCCTCGACCAAGCCCTCGTTGTACACGTGCGAGACCAGCGGCGCCATGCCGTGGTAGCGCAGTCCGCCGGCGTGGATCGGCTCCGGCACGAAGCTGTGGCCAAGGGTGTGCATCTTCATCAGCGGCGTCATGCCAGCCGTGTCGCCGAAGTCGTAGCGGTACTCCCCCTTAGTGAGCGTCGGGCACGCGGCGGGCTCAACGCAGCGGATCGTCGGATTCATGTTGCCCGCGAGCTTCTCGCGCAGGAACGGGAACGAGAGCCCACCGAAGTTCGAACCGCCACCGGTGCAACCGACGAGCACATCGGGCACTTCGTCGACCTTGGCCAACTGCAGCAGCGCTTCTTCGCCGATGATCGTCTGATGCATCAGCACGTGGTTGAGCACCGAGCCGAGCGCGTAGCGAGCGTTGGGGTCCTCGACACACATCGCAACCGCTTCGGAGATCGCGATGCCGAGCGAACCGTTGTGGTCTGGGTTCTCGGCGAGCAGCTGACGCCCGAACTCGGTCAGCTCCGACGGGCTCGAGTGCAGCGTCGCACCCCAGATCTCCATCATCGTCTTGCGGCCCGGCTTGGCCTTGTACGACGCAGCGACCTGCCAGACCTCGCACTCCATGCCGTACTGCGCCGTGGCGAACGCCAGCGCGGAACCCCACTGGCCGGCCCCGGTCTCCGTGGTGAGCTTCGTGATGCCCTCTTTGTGGTTGTAGTACGCCTGCGGCACCGACGTGTTCGGCTTGTGCGACCCGGCCGGGCTCACACCTTCGTACTTGTAGTAGATGCGTGCAGGGGTATCGAGCATCTCTTCGAGCCGAGTCGCCCGAAACAGCGGGCTCGGCCGCCAGATCTTGTAGACGTCGAGCACTTCGCCCGGGATGTCGATGTATCGCTCGGTCGACACTTCCTGCTCGATGAGCGCCATCGGGAAGAGCGGAGCGAAGTCTTCGGGTCCCGCAGGCTCGTGCGTTCCGGGATGCAGTGCGGGTGGCGGAGGCGTCGGGAGATCAGCAACGACGTTGTACCACTGCGTCGGCATCTCGGATTCGTCGAGGAGGATCTTCTTGGGAGTCTGCTTGCCAGCCATCTCGGTGACGGTAGTCGAGTACATTTCGAGGTGAGTCATGGGACTGTTCAAGAAGCGCCAACAGACAAACGAGGAACTCGCCGCCATGCGCGCCGAGATGCAGAGCCTGCGCCAGCACCTGGCGCAGACCGACGCCGTGAAGGACCGCCTCGCCGAGCGGCTCGGGCACCTCGACGCAGAGAACGAGCGGCTCAACCGTCAGGTCGGCACCGTGGAAGCACGCGTCGGCGAAGTGGCCAACCAGGTCGGCTCCGTAGAGCACGAAGTGGTGACCGTTGCCGGGTCGATCGGCCCGACCGTCGACCAGGCGATCAAGTCGGTCGCCGAGTCGTCACCGAGCACCGATGACGTCGAAGGCCTCCGCACCGAGCTCCGCAACCTCGAAGTCATCGCCAAGCAGAACAGCACGTCGGTCGACGAACCGCTCGCCGAGGTGCGCGGCCAACTCGAGGAGCTCGCCCAAGCCCTTCAGCTTCAGCGAGCGCAGATCGCCGACGTGGCACTCGTGGCGACGGACGCTGCCGAACGCAGCGAGCAGACCGATTCCAAAGTCGCCAGCCTGGCTTCCGACGAGCAGTCGACCTCATCCGCCGACGACACACCGTCGGACCCCGACGAGGCGCAACGTCAGCTCGGTCAGCTCGCTGAGAAGGTCGCTGCGCTCGATTCGCGCGTGAACCAAGTCAGCCTGGAACTGACCAACCAGTTGACCGAGCTGAGCTCGGACCTCGACCGGGCGAACGAAGCCGGTGACACCAGTGAGCTGGTCGACCGGATCAACGCACAGCTCGACGAGATCACCGCTGGCCAGGAACGGCTCGCGAACGAGCAGGCTCGCTATGCGATCCAGTTTCGGTCAGATCTCGCTGAACTCGCCAACCGCATCAAGCGCTGACGGTTACTCGTCCCCGGAATCGTCCTCGGTGGACTCGTCGTCGGCCGTCTCGTCGTCGCCAGCCTCATCGTCGGCCGCCTCATCCACGACCGGCTCCGTGTCGATGCCCAGCGCGTCGAGTGCCTGCTGAAGCAGTTCGTTCGCTTCGTCGACCCGGTCCTGGTATGCGCCGAGGTCACCGTCTGCAAGCGCTGCATCAGCTTCGATCAACAGTGCATTGACGTCCAGCAACAGTTCGTCGCTCGTGCGATCGTCGTCGATGACCTCGTCGTCATCGCTCGCGACAGCGTCGGGATCGTCGGGGTCGACGACAGCGAGCTCGTCGAGCTCACCGTCAAACCCGGGGAACAGGTCCGCCAGCGCCTCGGTGATCGTGTCGGCGAGCACCGCACGTCCGTTGAACGAAGCAATCACCGCACGGAACTCGGTGGTCTGGCTCACGCGGCTGCCGGTGCGCTGCTGGACGACGTAGTACGGGCGGATATAGAGCAACCCTTCGCCAACGGGCACGAGCTGCAGGTCGCCGAACACGACGCCGGTACCGCCCTCGCTGTCGCGCGAGATTCGCTGCGAGATGTCTCGGGTGGACTCGGCATCCGATGCGACGAGCAAGGGCCCGTCCGGGAGCTGACCGTCGTCCGGTTGCACCACGTAGGTGGTCAGCTGGCCGTACGTGTCGGGGTCGCTCGAGGCAACCATGTACGCCTGGAGCTGGGTACGCGAGTTGTCGGGTGAGAACTCGACGAACGGGCGGAACAGCACGAATTCCTCGTTGCGTTCCTCACCGGGCAGGCTCGTGTCGAAGTAGGTGTAGTACGGCGTGAAGCGGTCGGTCGGGGCCTCGGTGGCGAACGTGTTACTCGACGCCGACCCGAGCGCACCGGTCTCGGCAGGCGTACCGGTGGAGGTGTCACCCGTCGGCTGACCTGCGGGCGCCTGTGCGATCGACCATGCGCCCGTACGAGCGAAGAACTGCTCGGGAGCGATTCGGTACTTCGAGTAACGATCGGTTTGAACTCGGAACAGATCCTCCGGGTAGCGGAAGTGCTCGCGCAGCTCGTCAGGAATCTCCTCGGTGAACAGGTCCGGGAACACCGAACGCCATGCCCGCAAGATCGGGTCCTCGGTGTCGACGACGTAGAAGTCCACCTCGCCCGAATACCCGTCGACCACGACCTTGACGCTGTTGCGGACATAGTTCGCGCTGCGGTTGAGCCCGGTTCCGCTGGAGAGAGCGACGTCACCAATGCTCTCGCTGTACGGGTACCGGCTCGTGGTGGTGTAGGCGTCGATCACCCAGTTCACACGGTCGTCCATCGCGACGGGATACGGGTCGGAGTCGTACGACAGGAACGGAGCGAGCTTCTCGAGGCGAGCGTTCACGCCACGCACCCACAGCACCTGGCTCTCATCCTGGATGGCGCCCGACAGCAACAGGTTGTAGTCGAGGAAGGCCAGCGAGAACGCCGCCTTGCGAATGAACGAAGACAGCGGAACGCCGTTGGTGCCTTCGTACTCGTGCGCTTCGTCGCACTCGCGCTCGTTCGACTCGGAGTTGGTGATCGCATAGCCCGTGAGCGATTGGTCGAAGTACAGCTCGGGTCGTTCGAGGTCGACGGTCTGATACACCGGCCGCTGGATACCCGCGGTCACCTCGCCAGCAGGGGCGAGCACCATGCCGCAACCGCGGGTGTTCAGCAGGTGCAAGCCCTGCCAGCTCCGGTTCGGAACGCTGCCCAGATCGAGTTCGAGTGCTGCCACGAAGACCTGCTCGTCCTCGCCGTCGAGTACCTGACGGTCCACGTCGAGGTCGTTGATCGTCAGCTCTGACACTTCGCTTCGGTCGAAGACGAAACGGTCACGCATCGACGTGGGGTTGAGCAGTCGAACGTTGTCGATGTTGTCGAGGTCGGCCTCGACATCGGCGGTCGTGACTGCGTCGTCATTGAACTCGATCTCGCGCACGTCGATCTGGGTGAGTCCGTAGGCCTGTTGGGTGGCGGTCACGTTTCGGGCGATGAATTCGGACTCGCGGCTCTCCTGGTCCGGGTTGACCACGAGGCCCTGGATGATCGCTGGGTAGATGACGCCACCGACGATCGAGACGAGCAGCCAGAGCGCCGACGCGATGATCGGTGCCCGGAACGAACCGGTCTTGGCCACGGAGAAGTACAGGATCGCCGTGAGGACGGCGATCAGGATCAGCAACAGCAGGGCCGGGAGTCGCGCCTCGACCACCGAGTAGGTCGCGCCCTGCACGATTCCGGTCTGGGCGTTCGTCAGCTCGAATCGATCGAGCCAGTAGTCGCCGGCTTTGAGAATGGCGAGCAATGCAAGCAGCACTGCCACGTGGGTCTTCGTTGCGGCCCGGACGACCGGCACCGGGGACACGAGCGTGACACCACCGTTGAGGATGTGCGCGGCAATCGTCAACAGCAACACGATGATGACCGCTGCGAACATCCAGTCGAGCAGGAACGACAAGAACGGCAATTCGAAGACGTAGAACCCGACATCACGATCGAACTGGGAGTCGCGGGTTCCGAAACTCTGGGAGTTTCGGAACAGCAGCCAGTCTTGCCATCGGGCGATCGCCGGCGCGGCAAGCATGAGCGCGAACACGGTGGCGACGCCGTAGCGCAGCAGTCGCAGACGTCGCCCGAAGATGTCGTGGAACCGCTCGACGTACGGGTGCACGTTGGCCGGGAACGACTCGGGCGCAACTCGGTCGGCGACGAACAAGTTCACGCCTGCCAGCACCGCGAAGATCAAGAAGAAGCCGACGAACAAGGTCACCTTGGCGCCGATGGCGCCCCAGAACACGTCGTTGCGGTCAAGTGCGTCGTGCCACAGATAGTCGACGTAGAAGCGCGCGATCGCACGCCCGAAGATCAGGACGAACAAGAACAGTCCGCCGAGAACAATCAAGACGCCACGGCCGCTGACGCGACGACGTGGGCTGTCGACCGGGAGGTCCTGGGAGCGCCGCATTGGCGCTGAGATTACCGGGGGACGGGAACCAACATGCAGCGGCACCCGGGGTGTGCCGGGGTACACACCTGGCCGGTCGGGAACGGCTGACCCGCCGCGACCGCTCCTGCCAGGCGATTGTCGTCGCAATCCGCACACACTTCGTGTCGAGGATCAGGCGTCCACACGACGGGCGTATCCAGCTCGATCGCGCCGATCAGCCCCTGTCCGTGAGCAACTCGGACCACATCGTCGAGCTGTTCGTCGATGTGGCGCGTCTTGTACTCCCGGTAGACCGCACGCACCTTTTTGGTGATCGCGGCGTTGTCTCCATCGCCTTCTGACACGCAACGTTCGAGCCGATCGCGCAACGGTTGAACGAGCCACTGGCCGAGCTTTTCGGTTGCCTCGTCGACGGCTTGCTTGGCGGCTGCTTTGCGGAGCTTCGCAGTCTTTTCGAGATCGGCGAGTCCGGCACCGGCATTGGCCGCGAGCAAGAGGTCGTCGCTGATGACCGACCCGTAGCGGTCGACGTGATCAGTCGCCCACGGGAGCAGCGCGTCGAGGTTTCGCACCGGATCGTTGCGGCGCAGGGCGTCCAGCACTTCGTTCTGCTCGTCGGCCAAGACCCGCTTGAGCTTGCGAGCGCTCGAGACGATCAACGGCGTGACATCGGCGTCGCGCCGATCGAAGACCGTGTCCGACGCCTCGTGCTCGTCGACGTCAGACGGCTCAGCTGCGCTCGCCGTGTCGGAGAGCTCGGCTGCGCTGGAATCCGCCTCACCGAGCAGGTCCGCCTCCGGCGGTGCAGCATCGGCTTCGACGCTCGCATCGTCCTCGGTCTCGTCGTCCTGGTCATCTTCAACGTCGTCGTCGACGGTCGCATCGGCACGCAAGCGCGCAAACAGATCGACGACCACGTCACCCCCAGCAGGTTCGCTCGAATCGTCGTCCAGCTCGACGACGACGGTGTCGGCCGCAATCGATTCGGAGTCATCGGCGACGCTCAGATCGGCGTCGCCGACCACGTCGGCTTCGGGGTCATCGTCGCCCGGCTCCGCCTCCGCCGCCTCCGCGTCCACGTCTGGTCGGTCGGCTGACGCTTCGTCGCCCTCGGGCTCGATGACGTGGAGGTCATCCTCGGTCGGCTCGTGATCGGGGATCGCCGATTCGGTCTCCGACGCATCGGCATCGTCGACAGTCACGTCATCGGTGTCGGCACGAGCGACCATCACGGGGACCGGCCCGGTCGACGGGTTCAGGTTCACGTACTCATCTGGCTCGCCGAGCGGCTGCATCTCGGCGACAACGTCCACCGCGACCAGGCGAGCGCGCTCGAACGCTTGCATCAACCGATCACGGCCGTGGACCAGCTGCTCGATCTGCTCGCGAGCGAGTTCTCGACGACGCGCGAGTTCGCTGAGCACCCGCTCGCGGTATGCACGCGCCTCGGTGACCATCTCCCGGCCCTGCTGCTTGGCCATCGAGAGTTCGGCTTCGGCGTCAGCTGCGGCATCGGTTCGACGGCGCGACGCCTCGATCTCGGCTTCTTCGCGCATCCGTGTCGCTTCGTCGCTGGCTTCGAGCAACATCCGCGCGGCCGACTGCTCAGCTTTTTCGCGGATCTCCGCGCCCGACTCGCGTGCTGCGTTGAGCACGCGAGCGGTCTCCTCACCGAGCAGGCGGGTCAGTGCCTCGTCATCGAGCCGAGCACCGTCGAGGTCGGGGTTGTTCTGAGCTTCAACGAGCTCGCGCTCGAGGAAGGTCTCGCGCTCGCGTAGCCGCCCGAGCTCTGCGGAGACCATCCTGAGGAAATCTCGCACCTCGGTTTGGTCGAATCCGCGTCGGCCCGTTGAGAACGACGCCTCGGCGACCTGGGCAGGGGACGCCGGATCGGGTCGGGAAAACGACATGGCCATCCACGGAACGCTACGCGTCCCAACCGATGAGATGGTGGAGGGTCGGGTACGACGATGTGCGCACGCCGCTCACGATCCGCGTGTCACGAGGTCTCACCGGAGCCCACCGGAACGATCGGATCCCCACCGAGCACCTCGAGTGCCATGATCGCTTCGTCGAGCGAGGCGACCGGGATCAGCACGACTTCACCGTTTCCTGCGGCGTTGAGACATTCCCACCGACACACGCCGTCGTCTTCTGCTCCGGGCTCAGGCTCGCGGAGTTCGAACTGCTCCTGAGGGATCAAGAACACCTCCACGCCGTGTTGGTGCACCGCGGAGACCTTTTGTTCGAGCCCGCCGATGGGGCCGACCGTCCCGTCGAGGCGAATCGTGCCCGTCACTGCGATGTCGCGGCCACCGGTCATGTCCCCGTTCGTCAGCTCGTCGACCAGCGCCAACGTGAACGCCAAGCCAGCCGAGGGGCCACCCACTGCTGCGGTGTCGATCGAGACGTCGAACGGCAGATCGACCGTGCGCGTGTCGAAGGGGACGAAGCCGATGATGATCCGTTCCGGATCGTTCGGGTCGCTCGACAACTCGACCGACTCGGTCCTCGTGCCTTCGCCCGGCCGATCGATCGTCAACTCGACGATGTCGCCCTCTTCAGCGCCCTCGAGTTCAGCAGCGAGGTCCTCCAGCGTCGGAACCGGCGTGCCGTCGATCTCGAGAATCGTGTCTGCTGGGTCGAGCACCTCGTCCGACGGGAACTGCTCTTCACACTCGAACCCGTCCTCGGCAACCACGCGGCAGAGAACGTCCTCCACCACCACTGCGCCCGGTTCGATCTCCGGTGCGTAGCCGGCTGCGGTCAGTGCGACGAACTGGGCCTCCTGGGTCGCCGTTCTCATCTGCTGGAGGCTGATCTGGCGGTTCTGCGTTGCGGTGAGCCGTCCGTTTCGCCCTTCCTCGGTCAAGAGGTCGACCACGGGGTCCGGTGCACCGATCATCCACGACAGGACCGACTGCGTCGGCGCGCTGACGGTCACGAAGAAGAAGTCACCGTCGGTGTCGAAGACCTCGACGTCGTCGGGAAGGTCGGCATAGAAGATCCGGTCGTTGACCGATTCCGCCGAAGCAGGGATCCGGGCATACGGCGCCGGCTGCTGTTCCTGCAGACGCGGATTCTCGGTGCGGGCGATGACGCTGGACGGCACGAGCGACGCGAGGGCGAACACGACGAGCCCGATCAGCGCTGCACCTGCAGGAATCCAGGCCCACCACCTCTGGCGAGGTGCGATGAGTACGATGGGGGTTGTCGTGTCGGTCACTGATCTCACCACTGCTGCCGGATGGATGGCCGGGCTCGCCATTGCGGCCTTGGTATTCGCCGGCTGGCGCAAGAATGCCAGAGCAATCCCGCGAACACCACGCGCCGAGCCGAAAGTCCGACGGCCTCGTGTTCCCATCGGCATCGCCGAGTCGACCGTTCCGCTGTACAAGGCACCGAATCCGCTGCGCCGAATCTGGGCTGCTGTCGCGAGCGCTGGTATCGGCATCGTCATCGGCGTCGTGACCGCGATCCTCATCGCGTTCGGCAGCGCATACGCAGTGATCACCCTCACCGACCTCCTGAAGTCGTGACCGCGGTGTCGCAGCCGACGCGGCGCGACGTGGCCATCGCCGGACACTCCGGCGACGTCGAAGTCGCCATCGCCGGACTCACCGCGGATCACGGTGAGACCCGCGCCACGGCTCTCGGCGCCCTCGAACGACTCGGACGCCTGGACACCGCGCAGCTCGAGGCCGCGCTCACCGACCCGGATGTCTCGGTTCGCCGGCGCGCTGCCGAAGTCGCAGCCACGCACCCGGACGTCGATCTGCTCGCCGCTCTGGGCGATGACGACGACCGCGTGGTCGAAGTCGCAGCGTGGTCGTGTGGCGAACACGAATCGAACCGAGCGCCGATCATCGATCGACTGCTGGAGCTCGCCGATGGATCAGCCGAGCCACTCGTACGCGAGGCAGCGGTGGCATCGCTGGGGGCAATCGGCGACGATCAGGCTGTTCCGACGATCATCGCCGCGTGCTCCGACAAGCCCGCCGTTCGACGCCGAGCGGTCCTCGCGCTCGCCCCGTTCCTCGGCGACCCCGAGGTCGAGTCAACGGTCGACCGAGCGCTCGAAGATCGCGATTGGCAGGTCCGCCAAGCAGCCGAAGACCTCCGCCGCATCACCGAAGCGTGACCACCCGCTTCTGGCTTCTCAGAGGTCGTAGCGATAGACGTTGGTCTCGCGGGCCTTGAAGCCGATGCGCTGGTACAGGCGGTTCGCCGGCTCCCGCGAGGGGCGACTCGTCAAGCTCACGTTCTTGGCGCCACGTTCTCGGGCCACGTCGAGCGCTGCTTCGTTCAGGAGCCGGCCGACGCCGTGCCCACGGGCGGCGTCGTCGACCACGACATCCTCGATCCACGCCTTCATGCCCGTCGGGATGCGATAAAAGGCCAGGGTCAAGCTGCCCACGATCGAACCTTCGAGTCGGGCGAGAAACAGCACGGTGTCGGCTCCCTCGACCAGGTCGTTGAGCAACGCTCGTCCCGGAGGCGGCGACGAGGACGACAACTGAGGGATCAGCATTTCGAATGCTGCGATCAACTCCTCGTTGACCTCCTCGGCGATCTCGATCGTGGCGCCGGTCTCTCGTTTCATCTCCGTCATCTCCCGCACGATAGAGCCGGAGCGGCCAACGCCTCCGGATGCACCGATAGCCTGACCGCGTGGGGATCGAGCATGTGCGCTGGCTAGCGGAACGAACGCTGGACCGACCCGTACTGATCGCTGGATTCACCGGTTGGAACGACGCTGGCGATGCTGCCTCCTCGGCGATGACCACCATGGTCGAATCGTGGGGAGCCGACGTGCTCGCCGAGATCGACCCGGAGATGTTCACCGACTTCGCCACCGTTCGCCCTCAGGTCCGACTGGACGAGGAACGCAACCGCTCGATCGTCTGGCCGACCGTGGGGGTCTGGTCGGCGTCGCTGCCTGGCACCGACGTGATCTTGATGCTCGGCCCGGAACCCGCGCTGCGTTGGCGACTCTTTTCCGAGCAGATCACCGGGATCGCCGAACACTTTGGCGCCACGATGGCGCTGTCGCTGGGAGCGCTGCTCGCCGACGTTCCTCACTCGCGCCCCGTTCCACTCGTCGGCACTGCGTCCGACCCCGAGCTCATCGAGCGGTTCGAACTCCAGCGGTCGCAGTACGAAGGTCCGACCGGCATCGTCGGCGTCCTGCATGATGCGCTGCATCGCGCCGGTCTGCCAACCGCATCGCTGTGGGCGGCTGTGCCCGGGTACGCCTCTCAGGTGCCGTCGCCGAAAGCCGCGATGGCACTCGTCGATCGCGCCTGTTCGATGATCGGCACCCCCGCTCCGCTCTCGCGACTTGCCTCAGGGGCGCTCGAGTACGAGGACCGCGTCGCGGCGCTCATCGGCGAAGACGACGACATGATCGAGTACCTGTCGCGTCTCGAGCAGATGAACGACGAGACCGAAGCCACCGAGGACGACCTCACCACCGCTGCGCCCATCGACCCCGACGAGCTCATGAACGAAGTCGAGCGCTACCTCCGAGACCAGGAGTAGGTCCGGTTCAGGTGCGCCAGATGTCGTCGCGCACCTGATCGAAGGTGGCGGGTGGCTGTTCCCCGTCGATCGCTGCGAAGGCCATCGGACCCCACCACGCCGCACCGGCGGTCGCTTCGGGAAGCGCATCGCGCGAGTACCAACCGACGTCGCCGGTTTCCAGCGGGTGCGGAGTGAGCTCGCCGCCGGTGGCGGTGCACGAGAACAGCAGCATGTACATCCCGAATCGACTGAAGCCCATCCGCTGGCCGTCGACCACGCCCATCAGACGATCGACCGAGCACTCGATGCCGGTCTCTTCCTGAACTTCCTTGGCCGCCACCTCAGCCGGCGAATACCCGACATCGGCCCATCCCGTCGGATACAACCAGATCCCCGAGTCCTTGCGCTGCACCAGCAGCATCTCCCCCGCGTCGTTCCCGACGATCGCGCCGACCGCGGTCTTCGGCGTGACGTAGCCGGGCACCCCCTCGCCGATCGACTCCATCCATTCGCCGACGAAGTGGTCGATCTCGCGGGCCGTTGCTTCGCCGTCCTCCAACTCTCGCGCCGCGACCTTGATGTCACCAGCAACGTGGAGCACCTCTTCGTAGCGCTCGCGTTCGTACAGGTTCTCGGTGAACGCCATGCCGGTTCGAGCGATCGCGGCGAGACTCTCACTCCACCGTGCAAGGTCCCGTGCATCAGCCGTCATGAATCCAACCTACGCGACACCGGGCCGGGGCCGAAAGGCGGTCGCACCACACCGTTCACACGACGCCGCCCACACGGACCCCGCACGTCGCGAACGACCACGGTCATCGAGCGGCGTGCAGCAGTGCCTTTTGGATCTCCTTGCGGTGCGCGGTGTTCGTGACCAGCTCACCATCTCGGGTGCGAACGTAGAACGTGTCGACCACTTCCATCCCGATCGTGTGGACCGTCGCATGGCGAATGTCGAGCCCCATGTCGTCGAGCGCCTGGGTGATCCGGTGCAGGATGCCGATCTTGCTCACTGCACGGACCTCGATGAGCGTCGCGTTGCTCGACCCGCCTTCGATGAACTTCACCTTCGGGGGTCCCGGTGTGTCGGCCTGCAACTTTCGTCGACGCTTGTAGGTCTTGGCTCGTTCGGCGAGACGGGCTTCGATGGCCAATTCCCGACGAAGTCCCTTGCGGAGGTCGTTCTTGACCTTGCGCCAGTTCATCTCACCGTTGGGCGACGACACACGAAACTGCGACGCGGCCATGCCCTGCTCGTCGGAGTACGCACGCGACGTGAGGACGTCCAGCCCGTGCATCGACACGACTCCAGCGACCTGGCTGAACGTGCCTGCTGAGTCGGGACTGACGACGGTGATGAGGTCGCCGTCGCGAGAGAGATCGACCTCGCCGGCCGCCATGGCTGCCAGGGTCGCCTCGTCCGGGAAGAGACGCCACTTGACCTCGGACGCCTCGCCGCCGCCGAGTACGTGCTTCGTACGCGACGTGAGCTCGTCGACGAGCTGTTCCTTCCAGGAACCCCATGCGGACGGACCCGTCGCCTTCGAGTCCGCCTCGGTCAATGCGTCGAGGAGTTCGAGTTTCTCGACCGTGCCGACGAGTCCGGCCACGAGGTCGATCGTGGCCTCGTCCGAGATGTCACGGCGCATCGCGACGTCAGAGAGCAAGAGATGGTGCTCGATCATCGTGATGATGACGTCGACGTCGTGACGATTCAGTCCGAGACGCGGACCGATGTCGGTGAACATCTCCATGCCGACGTCGGTGTGATCGCCCGGGTAGCCCTTGCCGATGTCGTGGAACAGCGCGCCGAGCACGAGCAGATCGGGGCGCGAGACCCGGTCGACGAGCTGAGCGGCGTTCGCAGCCGCTTCCCACAGGTGTCGATCGACGGTGAAGCGGTGATACGCGTTGCGTTGCGGCTTGGAGACAACAGGCGCCCACTCGGGCAGCATCCGCGAGATGAGGTCGTGGTGCGTCAGCGCTTCGAGGACGGGGATGGCGCGATGGCCTTCGAGCAACAGCGCGACGAGTTCGGTACGGGCCCCGACCGGCCAGTGGCCCGGCCACGGTTCGACTTCACGAGAGAGCCGATCGAGGGTCGCCCGGCCGATGCGGCAATCGTTGCGGGCGGCGGCGACTGCTGCCTGCAGTACGAGCGTCGGGTCACGGCGCGGGTCAGCCCCCTCGGTGAGCTCGATCTCCCCATTGCGCAGCACGACACCGGGGGCGATGCCGCGGTCGTCGGTCGGATCCCGCTCGATCGCCCGGTTCCACGCTTCGTCGCAGAGCCACGACACGGTGCGGCCTGCCAACGCAACGTCAGCCATCAGTGCGTCGGCATCGCTCCACCCTCCCTGCTCGGCAATCGCGTCTTGATCCTCGAGCCGCATCACTTCGCCGGCGCGTCCTGCCCTGAGGTGCGTCGCGACACGCGCCCGCATCAACGTGTCGTAGCACGCATCCAGGTCCGCGAGGTCCTGCTCCATGACGTCGAGCCCACTCGCAATCGCCCACCAGACCGTTTGGACATCACGCAGACCGCCATGGCCGTTCTTCAGATCGGGTTCGAGCCGATAGGCGACCGCTGCCGCGTCGGCTTGACGTTCCGTCATCCGTTTGCGCAGTGCAGCGAGATAGGTCGATCGCTGCGACTCCCAGGACTTGCGACCCCGAAGCGTGACCTCTGACGCAATGTCCTCGTCACCCGCGAGAAACCGCGCCGTGAGCAACGCCGTCGCGGAATCGAGATCACCGTTCACCAGGTCGAGCTGTTCGTCGACCCGCCGCACCGCATGGCCGAGCTTGACGCCCGCATCCCAGAGCGGATACCAGAGCGCACTGGCGATCGGCTCGATCTCCGCTGCCACCTTTCGAGGTTTTGCGTTGTGCACCAACAGGAGGTCGAGGTCGCTGTACGGAGCGAGCTCGCCACGTCCGTAGCCGCCGACTGCGAGCAGCGCGACTCGATACTTCGTCGGGTGTTCAGCCAACGCCTGCTCGAACAACTCGACCACCCAGGCATCGGTGATCGCTGCGAGCGCGACACCGAACTCGCGGCCGCCGGAGTGGGGCGATGCTGTCCCTTCGCTCGCCTGCTGGAGGTGAAGTGCACGGACCGTCGCTGCCACCGGCCAGATTGTACGTCGCCCTCGATCGCGGCGCTGAGGTTCTCGCAGCCATCTCGCAGCCCAGACCCGCTGCGCACCACCACCGGGCATCACCTCAGCGGTACGGTGTCGGCATGAGGCGGGCATCGCATCGGCGATACGTGCAACAGATCGCGGCGGCGACGTTGTGCGCTGCAGTCGTGGTCGCGGCGTGTACCAGTGACGGAGAAGTTCCCGTCGCGACGGTGCCGTCGACCACCACCGAACCACCGCAACCTCGTGTCGACGACAGCGTCTTGCGAATCGGCGCCCTGATCCCCGGCGGCAGTCCGCTGATCGCAGACAGCATCCGGACCGCGTTCGAAGACGCCGTGTCGGAGGTGAACGATGCCGGCGGAGTACTCGGCAACGACGTCGAGATGCTGCTCGAAGACGAAGGAGCCTCGGCAACGACCTCATCCGAAGCCACCGAAGCGCTCATCGAACGCGGCGCTGACGCCATCGTCGGGCCCGGCTCGTCCAACACCGCGATCGCAGCGCTCGATGCAGCGGTCGCCGCCGGAGTCCTCATGTGTTCGGCGACCGCGACCGCCATCTCACTCGACGAGTTCCCCGACGGGGACCTGTTCTTCCGGAGCATCGCCACCGATTCGCTCCAAGCGGTGGCGATTGCACTTCAAGCCGAGAACCGGGGTGCTGATCGTGTCGTCATCATTCACGTCGACGATGCGTACGGCCAGCCCTACGCCAACGCCGTCGCCGACGAGCTCGCCGCATCACCGTCCATCCAGGTTTCTTCGGTCGCCGTCCCGTTCGCTGACGACGATCTCCAAGACGACCTCGACGAGATCGCTGCCACCCGCGCCGACACCGGGATCGTGCTCGGCAACGGCGCGGACATCGCACGTCTCCTCCAAGCGATCAGCGACCGAGACGACATCGACTTCAACCAGGTCATCGTGAACGATGCCGCCCGCACGTTGGCCAATCAGGCAGTCATCTCCGATTTGGATCCACAGCTTCGCAGCAACATCGTCGGCCTTGCGCCGCAGATCGTGTTGCCCGACTCCGCCGAGGGCGACATCGATTCGCCCTTCGCGTCGCAGGTCACCGACTGCGTCAAGCTCATTGCACTCGCCGCGGCTCAAGGAGGTTCGGACGCTCCTGAGACCATCGCCAGCCAGATGGCCTCGGTCTCCTCCGGCGGAGAAGAGTGCCTGACGTTCTCGGCATGTATCGAGCTCCTCGACGCAGACGAGCAGATCCAGATCGACTACGACCCTCCGGCCCGAATCACCGAGCTCGACCGTGAAGGCGACCCTTCACGTGCGTTCTTCGACAGGTTCATCTTTCTCGCCGACGGGTCCACCGACAACCAGAACCGACTGGCGGTCAGCTGACGCCAGCGACGTCGCTCAGAGCATGTTCTCGATGTAGTCGAGATAGCCGACGTAGAAGTCGCCGAACTCACCGAACAGCGCAGACGCTTCATCGAAGCGCATCGTGTACACGACGTTCTTGACGACCTCGGGACTCTTCGCGAAGAGCGTCACGCCCCACTCGAAGTCGTCGAGACCCGACGAAGCCGTGATCAGCTGGACGAGCTGCCCGGCGAACTTACGACCGCTCGTGCCGTGCTCCATCATCATGGACTTGCGGTCCTCGAACGGGGTGGCGAACCAGTTCGCATGCGCCTCGCGCTTCTTGCTCATCGGATAGAAGCAGAACGCAGGAAGCCCCTCGGGCGGAAGGTTGGGATACAACCGATCCTTGAGCATCTGCTCGGGCAGCCCCTTCGCGTATTCGCTGACCTCGGTGATCGACACGTAGCTGTCGACGACCTCGAGGCCCGCTCGTTGCAGGCCGGTCTGGAGCGCACGCAACACGCTCCAGTCGGGAGACAGCGCCATCACGCACACATCGGCCTTGTGACCGAGCATCGAGGCGGTGATGACCTGGCAGCCGTCCGCTTCGGCCTGCTTCACCGCTGCGATCACGGCTTCACGATCTGTTCCGGGTGTCGGCTTCGCCAACAGGTGAACGACGCCAACGCCTTCTTCCATCAACATGACGGCCAGGCTATGCGAGCCGGTCGAGTTTGTCCCTGCCCCGGCTCGCGGTCAGAGACGCTCGGGCGCGTAGACGTTGAAGTCGTTGCCGCGGACGAACCCAGCGAGCACGAGGTTGGCGCGACGAGCCGCTGCGACAGCGAGCGCTGTGGGAGCACTCACCGCCACGAGCGTCGAGAAGCCCGCCGCCCATGCCTTCTGGACCATCTCGATACTCGCGCGCCCGCTGACGAACAAGCCCAGCCCCTGCGCGGGGACCGACGCTCCGGGCACCGAACCGAGCACGAGCGCGCCGATCACTTTGTCCACAGCGTTGTGGCGACCGACATCTTCGCGGGTGACGAGCACCTCGCCGTGCGCATCGAATGCCGCCGCAGCATGGACCGATCCGGTCGCTGCGAACAGACCTTGGCCGTCGAGCACGCGGTCGGCAATCGAGCCGATGACGTCCAGGTCGACATCGGCCAACGGCGTCATCGGTTCGAGCCGTGCGCACAACTCGTCGAGCTGCTCGCTTCCACACCATCCGCAACTGGACGACACGTTGCCGAGTCGCGGCGTGGGCGGTGGCGCCTGACCGCCGGTCTCGACCGTCACGACGTTGAACTCGGAGTCGACCGCACTCCCATCGGCGCAATAGCGAACCCCGATGACGGGGTGCCCGGCGAGCAGGCCTTCGGTATGGCAGAAGCCGACCGCGAGTTCGTAGTCATGCCCGGGGGTGCGCATGGTCGTCGACACCAGCGTGCCGTCGAGCTGAATCGACATCGGCTCCTCCACGATCAACTCGTCTGGTCGCCGGTTGGTGCTCTTCGTCGACTCGGCGGTATCACCCTGCACACGGGTGACGATCATCCGCTCGGTTCGGCGACGCGGCATGTCAGCCGATCTCCGGCGCAGCGTCGAGATCTCGCGCCTCGAGCCAGGCGACCAGCGACTCAGCAAAGGTCTCCACCGTCGTCGGATCGGTCTCGAAGTAGAACGATGGCTCGATCAATTCCAGCTCCATCAGCACGTGACCGTCGCTGCCATCGGCGGACCGGAACGGAGCGATGTCGACACGAGCGAACATGATCGGGCCGCAGTCCCGCACGGCCTGCGTGGCGAGCGTGCGTCGGGCGAGATCGAGTTCGGCGTCGCTCGGCGTGCAAGCGTCGATCTGCTCCTTGGCGAACAGGTCACCCTCTTGCTCGACATCGACCGACGTGAGGATCGCTCCCTTTCTGAACGCATGGCTCAGCGTGAGCTCACCGCTCGCACTCGGCGCGGCGACGAAGCAGTGAGCGGTTTCGCCGTGCTCGTCGAGTTGCTCCAGGTAGGGCTGCACCATCGCCGTGCGACCTTGGGAATGCAGAAGCTCGACATGCGCTGCGACCTCGTCGGGTTCGCATCGTCGAGCGCCGCTCGACCCGGCACCGACGGTCGGTTTGACGACGTGCAAACCCTCCACCTCTGGAGCGATCTCGCCCGGCGCGACGAAGACCGTCGGCGTGATCTCGATGCCTTCGGCGGCGAGATCAGCCAGATATCGCTTGTCCGTGCTCCAGCGGACCACGTCCGCACCGTTGATCAACACGGTCGCCGCATCTACTCGGTCGACCCAGGCAAGGAACTCCGGCAATCGATCGGTGTAGTCCCACGTCGACCTGATGATCACCGCATCGAATGCGGCCCAGTCGACCGACGGGTCGTCCCAGGATGCGATGCGGACTGCGTCGTCGCCGAGGCGTGCACGCATCGCGTCATCCAACGGCAAGAGATCCGGATCGAGAGACGCGGCAACCTGCGCAGTGACGAGACCCAACACGCTCTTCAGCCTACGGAACGCGATCGACGACGCTGATCCATCCCGGGCCGACGATGTACGGTGATCGCCATGTCAGACAGTGCGCTGCCGCCAACCGACGCGACACCGATCGCCCGGAACATCTCGACGGAGCTCGTTGCCACGACACTGGTCATGCTCGCCGGCCCCGGCGTGCTCACGCTGACCAGTGGCGGTGTCGGCGACCTCGGTGCCGCCCTCGCATTCGGCGCTGCGATCGCGATCGCGATCGGCGTCCTCGGTGCGGTGGCGAACCCCATGTTCACGCTCGCACTGCTCGTCGTCCGTGAGATCACGGCGCGCGAAGCCGTCGGCGACTGGATCGGTCAGCTGCTCGGTGGCGTACTCGGTGGCGCCCTCATCTTCGGCATCAACGACCTCACTCGAACGAGCAGCGGCGCAAACGGCTGGGATCGCAACGGGTTCGGCGGTCTCGGATCGGTGATCTCGGCTGAGCTGATCTTCGGCGTCGTCGTGGTGGTCGTGTTGCTGTCGTCGATCAGCAAGGGCTTCTCGATGTCCTCGATCGCAATGTTCACCGGCGCCGCGTACGGCGTCGCCCACTTGGTACTGCTCGACCTCGACGGTGGCGGGATCAACCCCGCACGCTCGATCGGTGCGGCCATCTTCTCCGACACGGACCCCAATGCGCTCGCTCAGCTGTGGGTGTTCATCCTCGTCCCGCTCGTCGCGGCGATCGCTGGGGTGTTCGTGTGGCTGGCGATCGACGACGCCGAGATCGACGACACGATCTTCGACGAGACCTTTGTCGACGACGCTCAGAACGTGCTGACGGGCGACAAGGACTGAGCCCCCGGCGCCCGCCGCTGACGGTCAGCCTCCGGCGACCGCTGGGATGATCGAGACGACGATGTTGTCACCCACTGCGGTCTCGAGCCCGTCGAGATAGCGGACGTCATCGTCGTCGACGAACACATTCACGAACTTGCGCAGCGCGCCGTCTTCGTCCAGGAGACGCTCGCCCAGCCCGGGATGCGCGGTTTCGAGCTCGGTGATCACTTCGCCGAGCGTGCCGGGTTCGACCGGCACCTGCTTCTCGCCGCCCGTGATCGGACGCATGGTGGTGGGAATTCGAACGGTCGCTGCCATGCACTCAAGATACCGGCAATCCCGAGTTGTCCGGTCGGGATTCGACGTGAGAAGAAACACCCGGTCCTCGGGAATACTCCCCCTCGCATCTCCCCCACGCATCTCGCATCTCGCATCTCGCAATGTGGAGGGATCGTGCCGCTCGCCGACCGGATCGCTCCACATTCGCGAAGGGGGCTGAAGGCCTGCGACTTGCGCACCACTAGGTTGCCGGACATGCGGGTCCTCGCTGCGCCTGACAAATTCAAAGGAACCGCGACCGCTCACGAAGTCGCCGCTGCGATCGGCCACGCATGCTGGGAGCTGGGGATCGACTGTGTCGAGCTCCCGATGGCCGATGGAGGCGACGGACTGCTCGACGTCCTCGGCGGTGCGAACCGCACCTCGACGGTGACCGGCCCGCTCGGCGACCCCGTGTCGGCAGGCTGGCGCTTCGCCGACGACACGGCGGTGATCGAGATGGCTCGTGCGAGCGGCCTCGTTCAGGCGGGCGGAGCTCAAGCGAACGAGCCGATGGACGCAACCACCACGGGCACCGGCGAGCTCATCGACCATGCGCTCGATCTCGGCGCTCGACGGATCATCGTCGGCCTCGGAGGTTCAGCGACCACGGACGGCGGGTTCGGAGCGATCCGCGCGATCAACGCCATCGCTCGACTCAAGCGCGTCGAGTTGCTCATCGCCTGTGACGTGACCACCACCTTCACCGACGCAGCGCGAGTCTTCGGTCCTCAGAAGGGTGCAACATCCGCACAGATCAAAATGCTCGAGCGACGCCTCGACCGACTGGTGCAGATGTTCATGGAGGACTTCGCCGTCGACGTGCGCGAGATCGAAGGCGGGGGCGCTGCTGGCGGCCTGGGAGGCGCGTTGGCAGCTCTCGGTGGACGCCTCGTTCCGGGCGTCGAGCTCGTCGCTGACGAGATCGGACTGTTCGACCAGCTCGAGCCGCAGCCCGAGACCGGTCTCGCCCCGGTCGATCTGGTGATCACAGGCGAAGGGCGACTGGACCAGACGAGTTTCGACGGCAAGGTCGTTGGCGGCGTCGCCGCATTCGCAGCGGACGCAGGCGTGCCGACTGCCGCTGTGGTCGGCTCGTGCGACCCCGACGTCGGCGACATCAGCGACCGACTCGTGGACGTGGAAGTCGTGAGCGACAGGTTCGGCGTCGAGGCATCGATCAACGAGCCCAAGCGCTACATCGAAGCCGCCACGGAAGCACTGCTCCGGCGCCAGCGGTGAGTTCAGAGCGCGAGGCGCTCACTCGTCGGCGTCGGTCTCTTCCGCGTCACCACCGGTGTCGGCGTCCGCAGGCGCAGTGACCGGTACGTCACCGTCGACGACGTCGGGAGCGGCGACACCGTCCTCGGCGGGCGCTGGCGACAACTCGTCCAGCGTCTTGCCGGCTTGATCGTCACCCAGCAGCACGAGAACGCCGGCATCACCCAGGTCTCCGCTGTCGACGGGGGCAGGCGTCGACACGGGCAGGACTTCCACCTCGCCGAGGTCGAACGCAACCGACTGCGCAACGTCCTCGGCCCCAGCCTGCGCACCGTCGAAGTAGACGATCGACGCCGTCAGGTTCGGACCGGTCGCATTCACCGGCTCGACCACGGTGTATCCCGCGAGTTCGAGGGTTCGAGTCATGTTGCCGGCCGAACCGCCGACCGTGTTCGCGTTCGCCACCACGATCGAAGCGCCTTCGGTGATTCGAACGACGGGAGCAACGGTCGTGGTGGTCACGGTCTCAGGGACACTGATGTCGACAAGCGTGTCGTTGGATGCCACGTCATCGTTCGCGTCGGTCTCGACGGGATCGTTCGGCAACGACGTGGTCGCGTCATCGGTGATGTTGCGCAGGATGAGAAACCCCGCGATGACCGCAACGACCGCGAGAACGATCGTGAGCCAGGATCCGACGGGCGAACTGCCCACCCCTTGACGCGGAGTACGGCGACTGGCGCCGAGGCCTGACTCTTCGTTGCTCATGCGTGATTTCCTTCTCCGCCGCCAGAGACCACCTCAGTGGAGCCATGGCGCAGTTTGCGAGCTCGCAGACGCAGCCGCTTGAGGCGACGCACCACGAGCGGGTCGTGGTCCATCGCGGCCGGATCGTCGAGCACAGTGGTCAGCTCTGCATGATATTCATCTGGCGAGCACTGGAAGCGCGCGCGGATCACTTGGTCACGAGGGTCGTTGTTTTCCCACCACGAACGTTCGAAATCAAGCATGGCGGCGTGGCGTTCGGACAGCATCACCCGACAGGTTGGCCCGAACGGCACGCGAATTACAAGCATGAGAGCAACAAATTCTGCGGCGGGATCTCGCTTCGAGCCCCGCATCTAGGCTGTGCCCGTGACGACTTCGCCGGCGAAACCCTTCATGATCGGTGTGGCCGGGGGGAGCAGTTCCGGCAAGACCACGATCTCGGAGCGGCTCGTCGAGCTCACCGGGGAGCAACATCTCTCACGGATCGAGCTCGATTCTTACTACCTGGACCGCAGTGACCAGACGCTCGAAGAGCGCAGCCAGGCCGACTATGACCACCCCGACGCGTTCGACTGGGATCTGCTCAACGACCACCTCGCAGCCCTTGCGAACGGCGCGAGCGTGCCGGTGCCGATCTACGACTTCGCGCAGCACAACCGATCGGGCAACACCCGCACCGTTCATCCGAATCGGATCGTGGTGGTCGACGGCATCCTCGTGCTGTATGACCGATCGCTTCGGGAGCGATTCGATCTCAAGATCTTCGTGGACACCGCAGCCGACGTCCGCCTCATCCGACGACTCGAGCGCGACGTGGCGGAACGGGGCCGCACCACCGAATCGGTGATCGACCAGTATCTGACCACCGTGAAGCCCGCCCACGAGCGATTCATCGAACCGAGCAAGCGCTACGCCGATGTCATCATCCCCGAAGGTGGTCTCAACCGCCCGGCGATCGACGTGTTGCTCGCACGTGTTCGCGAACTCTCCTCCGACTGAGACGCGAACGGAGTCAGATCCGCTCGACGACGATGCGGCCGAACGCACTTTCCGCGACAGCAGCGGAGAACGCCGCGTCGACGGGGCCCGAGATCACCGCTGCAGGGTCGGTGTCGAAGTTCGGCGACGTCCACGATGTGCCGCTGTCGGTGCCGGCGTCGTAGTTGCTCAGGTCGAACTCGATCACATCGAGCCATTCACCCTCGACGAACATCGACACGTCACGGACACCCACGAACCAGTCGGGGCTGGGAGCAAGCATCGTCACGGCAGAGACCAACGAAGCGTCCTTCGTGAGCGTCACCACGAACTCATTCTCCCCCGCACCGAAGATGCTGCTTCCGACCTGTGTCGACGTGACGGATGCATCGCCTGCCAGCTCTGCGACCAGCGTCGACGTGCTCCCGGTCTCGGCCATCTGCTCGATGCCGTCCGACGCAACAGCACCTCGAACGAAGAGGTCACCGACGTCGCCGTGAGCGACGACCACCGACGGCGAGAAGTGAGAGTTCGGCGGCAGCGTCGTCGGGTGGCTTGACTGAGTCCACTCGGACAGCACGGTGACGCGGTACTGCACCGACTCGGGTTGCGGAGGTGTCGGTGGGACCTGCGTCGGTGTCTGGTTCCCGATCCGAACCGCCGGCTCCGTCGCCGACGCAGCACCGTCCACCTCGACTGCTGACGCAACCGACGCACCGACGAACACGCTGAGCGCGGCGCACGCCGCAACAACAACCGGGAGACGCGGAATCACTGGCACCCGCTCATCGTAGGAACGGACCAACTCGCGTCGTCAGCAAGAGCGATGAACGAACCGCGAACTCACATGTACTTCTCGACGGGCACGAGCGAGCTGTAGATCATCTTGACCTGCGTGTAGTACTCGATCGCGTTCGCACCGTTCTCTCGGCCGATACCGGACTGCTTGTAGCCACCGAACGGCACCGACGCCGGCAACGTGCCGTAGTCGTTGATCCACACCGAGCCGGCCTGCAGCGCGTTGCCAACGCGGTTCGCTCGAGCGAAGTCGTTGGAGAACACCCCGGCTGCGAGACCGTACGCGGTCGCGTTTGCACGCTCGACCACTTCGTCTTCGGTGTCGAATACCAACACCGACATGAGTGGCCCGAACACTTCGTCAGCGACGAATTCCATGTCGTCGGTGCAGTCGGCGAAGACCGCCGGCATCACGTAGTTGCCGGACGCGAACTCGTCACCGACGGGCACCTCGCCCCCGACGATGTGGCGGGCGCCAGAGTCGAGAGCGAGCTTCATGTATCTCATCACCTTGTCGTGATGCTCAGCGCTCACCAGTGGACCGATGGTGGTCGCAGGGTCGAACGGATCGCCGACTTGAAGCGCGGCGACACGATCGGCAATGGGAGCGAGAAACGCTTCGTACACGCCTCGCTGGACGAAGATCCTCGTGCTGTTCGAACAGACCTGACCCGACGAGTAGAAGTTGTTCGTGAGCGCAGCGTTGCGTGCACTGTCCAGGTCCGCGTCGTCGAAGACGACGATCGGGGATTTGCCGCCGAGCTCGAGGGTGATCGCCTTCAGCGTTCCGGCCGCATCGGACATGATCTGCTTGCCCGTGGAGACCTCGCCGGTGAGCGACACCTTTGCAACCCCGTCATGACGCACGAGTGCTTGACCGACACGGGCGTCGCCCTGCAGCACGTTGAAGACCCCGTCCGGCACTCCCGCTTCGGAGTAGATCTCTGCGAGCACACCCGCCGAGAGCGGCGTCACCTCAGCGGGTTTGAAGATCATCGAGTTGCCACACGCGAGGGCCAGACCCGACTTCCACATCGCGATCTGGATCGGGTAGTTCCACGCACCGATGCCGACGCAGACGCCGAGCGGCTCACGCTTCATGCGGGCGAAGCCCTGTCCCGGGAAGTCGATGGTCTCGCCGTGCAAAGTCGGAATGAGGCCCGCATAGAACTCGATGACGTCGGCACCGGTCACGACATCCTCCGTCGTGGTCTCCGCGACGGGCTTGCCGGTGTCGAGCGTGTCGAGATAGGCGAGTTCGTCGTTGCGTTCCCGGATGATCGCCACGGCACGCAGGAGAATTCGGCTGCGTTCCTGTGCAGGCATCATCGACCACACCTCGAAGCCACGCTGGGCTGACGCGACGGCTGCATCGACCTCCGCATCGCCAGCCTGCTCGACAGCACAGATCACCCGGTTGGTCGCCGGGTAGACGGCGTCGAACGTCTCACCCGAAGTGGAGTCGACGAACCCGCCGTCGATGTAGGAGCGGACCGTCGGCAAGACGGTGTCGGCGTTGACGAGATCGCGTGTGGCGGCCATGAGCGGCACGCTACCGCTGCCGCCGCGGCGGATCCGGGGCGTGTCGGCTCCGATCCGTCTCCGTTCGACGTGACCCGGTTCGGCTCAGACCAGCGCCGTGGCCGGAGGCGCGACCGCTGCTTGCGCTCTGAGCACGAGAAGGTGCTCGATCAGCGTGATCAACGCTTGCTTCACCGAGCTGCGCTCGCGTGCGTCGACGTTCACGACCGGGACGTGGGGTGCGAGCGCCAGAGCATCTCGGACCTGCTCCGGCGAACCGAGCGGCGAGTGCGGGAAGCTGTTCGTCGCGATCACGAAGGGCAGGCCCTTGCTCTCGAAGTAGTCGATCGCGGCGTGGCTGTCATCGAGACGGGCGGTGTCGACCATGATCACCGCACCGAGCGCGCCGAGCGAGACCTGATCCCACATGAAAGCGAAGCGACTCTGTCCGGGCGTACCGAACAGGTAGATCACGATGTCCTGGCCGACGGCGAGACGACCGAAGTCCATCGCAACCGTCGTCGACATCTTCGTGTCGACCTTGCTCGCGTCGTCCTTCTCGGCGGCCGCCGACGTCATCGACGCCTCGGTCGACAACGGGCTGATCTCGGAGACCGACCCGACGAACGTGGTCTTGCCGACTCCGAATCCGCCGGCGATCACGATCTTCGCTGAGCGGGTCGCCGTCGTTGCGACCGCTGACGCGGCGCGCTCGGCAACCGCACCCGGATCAGGCGTGGGCACATGGATGTTGTCTGGTTCCGTCATTTGGTTCACCGTCACAGAAGTTGAAGAGCAGATCGAATATCGCGGAGGAAGTCGGTGTCGTCGGAGCCGAGCGTCGAACCGGCCACCAGGTGACCAGCTGCGACCATCTCGCTTGCGATGAGGACCGCAACCGGCAGGGGGATCATCTGGTGCGCCGACAGTTCGGCGATCGACATCGGACCCACCAAGAGGTCACGCACCCGCTGGTGCTGGCGATCTCGGATGTCGTCGCGAGCCGTGACACCGGCCGGGGCCGAGACCAAGGTCTCGATGGCCAGCTCGGCAACCGTCGCCCTGGTGCGACCACGGGTCAGCATGAAGCCGCGAACGAGCTCGGTCTCGATCTCGTCGGACTCATCGGACTCCTCGGTCTCGCCGGCGAGGATCTCACGGCTCGTTGGAAGGCTCACAACGCTCGCATGCCCTTCAGGCGGTCAACGACGTCGGGAGACAATGCCTCGCCGAGTTGTTTCGACAAGCGGGCCATCTCGTAGCCGACGAGACCGAGATCGGCCTGACGGTCGAGCACCACCCCGAGCGTTGCAGTCAACGAGACTCGGCTCAGGAGCACCCACCCCTCGTTTGCCTCGATGATCTGGCGCTGCAACGTACCGAGACCGAACAGGTCGACGGTGCTGTCGGTCAGACTCGCCAGGCCCGAGGCAACGGCAGCGAACATGTCGTGTTGCTCCGTGTCGGAGCCCTCCGACGCCGCCAGGTGGATGCCGTCGGCTGACACGGTCTGGGCGAAGAGCACGCCCTCGGTGTCCTCGACGAAGCCGTTCAAGACGAAGTCGAGGTCGGCTGAATCGATCTGCGATGCCGCAGGCGAAGTGTGTTCGAGGTTGGTCATTTCAGCTCTCGCTTTCAGCGCGGTTCGTCCCGCTTTGGAATCCCGAGAGCTGCAGCCTGACGTCGCCCGGGTCTGAGGTCGGTGAAGTGAGGGGCGTCGCCGCCGACGGCAGGAGCGGATCCTCGCCGTCACCTTCGGGCGCCTGGGTGACCGCTTGACCAACCGTCAGTGCCGTCGCCGCAAGAGCGACACCCGGCTTGCGCCGCGAGCCACCACCGAACGACGGGGCGTCGTCGCCACCCGAGCCGGTCGACGGGCTCGGTGCGGTCGCTTCCGGCGTCGGTGCTCCGGCCTGGCGTGGTTGAGCGGAGAGCTTCGGAGCCAGTTCGCTCTGGCGCGGATCGATCTGTTCCGCCGGCGGATAGTCGAACGACGACCCGGTCGGCGGAGCGCTCAGGGGAGCGGCGGACGGCGCCGGAGCGGCTGCCGGAGCCGGGACGGCCTTCGCTGCCGCTGCAGCCGGAACTCGACGGCTCGCCTGGACCTCGGACCAATCAGGTCGCTTCACCTCGGCGCGAGCAGGTGCCGGCTGCGGCGTCGGCGCCGGAGCCGGCGCTCGCCGCGGTGCTGGCGCCGGAGCGGGGGCAGGAGTCGGAGCCACCTTGGCGATGGCAGCGGGCTGCGGTGCGTCGATCCGCAGCGGTGCGACCTCGGAGGGCGACATGGTGGATGCCACGACCTGCTTGTTGATCGACTGGCTGTTCGCCGGGAGCTCATCGACTCGATCGCACAGCTCGCCTGCCGCCGGAACGACTGCGCCGACCGGCACGCGGATGTGGGCGACCACGCCACGACCCTCAGGCCGTGCGGCGAGAACGACGTCGATGCGGTGGCGAGCAGCCAGACGACCGACGACGAAGTGGCCGAGGAATTCGGACGGCGTTTCGTCTTGGAAACCGGCACGACGGATTCGCTCGTTCGCTTGCGCAAGCTTCTCGTCGCTCATGCCGACACCGAGGTCGCTCACCGACACGAGGTGATCGTCGCCGTCACGGTGGATCAAGATCTCGACGGCTCGGGTCGGAGAGGAGAACGACAGCGCGTTCTCGACGATTTCAGCGAGGAGGTGCGTCAGGTCCGCTACCACGTCACCGTGGACCTGGAAGTCGTTCGCCGGCGTGATCTCGACTCGAGCGAAGCCTTCGACTTCGGAGAGTGCGGCCTGCGCGATGTCATACACCTCGACCGGTCGATCCCATTTGCGAGCCTGCGAGGCTCCGGCGAGAACGAGCAGCGACTCGGCGTTGCGGCGCATACGAGTCACGACGTGGTCGATCTCGTAGAGCCCGGCCAACTTGTCAGGGTCTCGCTCGTCGCGTTCGAGGTTGGTGAGGCGCTTGAGCAGCCGGTTCACGAGGCGTTGGTTGCGCCGACCCAGGTTGACGAACATGTCGGCGACGACCTTGCGGGCTCCGGCCTGCTCGGCTGCCAATGCGACGGCCGTGCGGTGCATGTCGTTGAATGCCAGAACCAGCTCGCCGATCTCGTCGTCGGCGTCGGCGACGAGGTCGGTGGTCTCTGGTGCTTCGTCCAGGTGACCGTGACGCATTGCGTCGACCACGTAGGGCAGTTCGACGTTGGCGATGTGCTGGGACTGTTCGGTGAGGCGCTGCAGCGGGGAGCGGATTGCTCGGTACAGCATGCGCAGGACGAGCGCAGCGATCGCCAGCATCCAGGCGCCGGCGAGCAGCACGAGCACCAGGCTGGTCGTCGCAGAGTTGGTGGTCGCAGCCGCTTCAGAGCGAATCGAGTCGACGACACCACTGCTGAGTTCCGCGTACTGCGACGAGACGACCGAACCGGAGCGGTTGATCGCGGAGATGTCGCTCATCGGCACGACGCCGGGGGTGGCTGTCTCCGCGAGCGTGCGCAGCTGTGCGTACTCTTCGCCAGCCGCACTGCGTTGCTCGGCAGCGATGGAGGCGACCAAATCTTCGTCGCCGTAGTCGAAGATCAGGCTTCGGCTGACGTCGGTCTGGATCAGTTCCTGGCGGACGTTGGCGATGAGATCGT
>CALIOL010000161.1 GCA_938044705.1 uncultured Ilumatobacter sp.
AGCAGCCATGCAACCCCGATCACCGTGAACGTCTCGACGAACAGGTTCTCGAACGGGGCGACGAGCATCACCCCCGCAGTAGCGGGGCCGGCGACCATCGCGGAGAGGCCGAGTTCGATCAACGAGGAGTAGACGAGCCAGGCAGCGAGCACAGTGAGCGCCAGCAGCACCGCCACCGCAAGTGGGAACCAGATTCCGGTCCCGGCGACCGGGCGAGCGATGAAGCCCAATGGGCCGTAGTTGAACGCCACCTCATCACCGAAGAGAACGCCGTCGATGTGCATGAGGCTGAGCCCGTGCTCCCAACTCCGATCGAGGCCGGGGTGCGGGAGGTGGTCGAAGACCGACCAACCCAACAGGGTCGCCACGGCGAGCCAGCCAGCCACAAGGCGGCGCGAATCGCGCCACCCTGCGGGGACGTCAGCCACTCAGGCCCGCCGCCTTTGTCGCAAGTGCATCGATCAGCTCGTCGAACGCTTTTGCGAAGCTGGAAACGCCTTCGCGTTCGAGCTGTGCGGCGACGTCATCCATGTCGACCCCGACGCCGGGCAGCGCGGCCCAGACCGACTCTGCGTCGGAGACGTCAGCATCCACGCGTCGAGCGACGGTGCCGTGGTCGACGAACGCGTCGAGGGTGGCATCGGGGAGGGTGTTGACGGTGTCCGGACCGATCAGTTCGTTGACGTACAACACGTCGGAGTAGTCCGGGTTCTTCGCTCCGGTTGACGCCCACAGTGGTCGTTGAACGCGGGCGCCGCGAGCGGCCAAGGCATCCCAACGAGGACCGGAGAACTGCTCGGCGAACAACTTGTATGCGAGTTTGCCCTGTGCGACAGCGGCTTTACCACGCAGTGCGAGTGCTTCGTCGGAACCGTTTGCCTCGAGCCGCTTGTCGACTTCGACGTCGACGCGACTGATGAAGAAGCTGGCGACGCTCGCCACCTTCGACAGGTCCGCTTCGGGGTCTGCCGCGAGCTGCTCGAGACCGGCGATGTACGCCTCAATGACGTCGGCGTAGCGAGGGAGCGAGAAGATCAACGTCACGTTGATGGAGCGCCCCTCGGCGATCATCTGCTGAATGGGTGCGAGCCCTTCCTCGGTCCCTGGAATCTTGACCATCAGGTTGCGGCGGTTGATCCGCTCGTGGAGCTCGCGAGCCGCCGACTCGGTACCCGGACCGTCGTGAGCGAGGTTGGGTGCCACTTCGACGCTGACGTATCCATCGACGCCGTTCGAGTGGTCGTACATCTTCGAGAACACGTCGCACGCACCGTGGATGTCTTGGATGACGAGCGACCAGTAGTCCTCGATGACGTCATGCGTGTTGCCGTCAGCGTTGTCAGCGATCAGCTCGTGGAACTGCTCGTCGTAGTCGGCCGATCCTTGAATCGCCTTTTGGAAGATCGACGGGTTCGAGGTGAGCCCGCGGGCGCCTCCGTCGCGGATCTCGACGAGTTTTCCGGAGGTGATGTAGTCGCGGCGAAGGTTGTCGAGCCAGGCGCTCTGGCCCTGCTCGGCGTACAGATCATGGAGACGGTCGCTCATTGGATGCTCTTTCAGTTGAGGAGTGACGTGGCGTGTGCGACGACGTTGTCGACGTTCATGCCGAGCTTGTCGAGGACGAGGCTTCCCGGCGCGCTGGCACCGAAGCGGTCGATGGCGACAGAACTGTCGGCGTACTTTGCCCACCCCATCGAGACGCCAGCCTCCACCGAGAGCACTGGCACGTTGTTCGGGAACACGGATGCCTTGAACTCGGCGCTCTGTTCGTCGAACCGATCCCAACTGGGCATGGACACGACCTGAGCGGCGACGCCGTCCGCGGCGAGCGTGTCGGCTGCTTCGACACACAGCGAGACCTCGCTCCCGGTACCGACGAGAACCACCTGTGCCGCGTCGGCGGAGCGGACCACTGCTGCACCGCTCTCGACCGCCGACCCGTCGGTCGTGACGGTGATGTTCTGTCGGCTGAGAATCAGGGCGGACGGCCCGTCGTGGCGGACGATGTCGGCCCAGGCCTGGATGGTCTCGTTCCCGTCGGCAGGACGGATGACGTGAAGGCCTGGTATCGCTCGGAGCGACGCCAACTGCTCGACAGGCTGGTGGGTCGGCCCGTCCTCGCCGACACCGACCGAGTCGTGGGTGAACACGAAGCACACCTTGGCTCCCGACAGTGCTGCGAGTCGCAGCGCCGGACGCATGTAGTCGGCGAACACGAAAAACGTCGCTGTCACCGGCAGCACGCCGCCGTGAAGCGCCATCCCCACACCGATTGCTCCCATCGCATGTTCACGGATGCCGTAGTGGATGTAGCGGCCATCAGGGGCAGCTGCCGAGAAGGGGTGCGACTCGCCGAGTGCGACACCATTGCTGCCCTTGAGGTCGGCAGAACCGGCCATCAGGCCCGGCAAGTCGGCGAACGTCGAGTCGAGTGCCCGCTGAATAGCCTTTCGGGTGGCTACGGAGTCGCCGCGCTCGTAGGTCGGGAGGTCGGAGTCCCAGCCGTCGAGCCCGGTGGAAGCCATCGCGGCGTCCCAGTCCGCACCCGACGGGATCGTGCGCCCCGAGCGAGCTGCTGCGGCTCGTTCGGCCACATGGGTTCGATAGCTGGCGACGAGATCTTCGGGCGCCCAGAACGGCTCGTCGGGGATCCCCATCGCAGCCTTGGTCGACGTGACGTGCTCGGCCTTGAACGGGTTTCCGTGGGCTCCGTGGTCGTCGGTGAAGTCTGGCGACGGGAAGCCGATGTGCGTCCGCAGCATCAGGAACGAGGGCTGAGCGGTTTCCTTCGCGGCGTTGAGGGCTGCTTCCAACGCGTCGAGGTCGTTGGAGATGTCGCCCAGTTCTTGGACGTCCCATCCGTAGGCGCGCATTCGAGCAGCCATATCGACACTCGTGGTCAGATCGGTGTCGCCGTCGATCGTGATCTTGTTGTCGTCGAAGATGCACACCAAGTGTCCGAGGCCCAAGTGGCCGGCGAGGTCAGCCGCTTCGTGACTGATGCCTTCCATCATGCAGCCGTCGCCGGCGATGACGTAGGTGTAGTGATCGACGTGGTCCGCTCCGAAACGTGCCCGCTGGTTGGCTTCTGCGACCGCCATCCCCACGGCGTTGGCGAATCCCTGCCCGAGGGGCCCGGTGGTGACCTCGACACCAGCGGTGTGTCCGACCTCCGGGTGGCCCGGGGTGGCCGAGTCCCACTGACGGAAGTTCTTGATGTCGTCCAACTGCAAGCCGTACCCGTTGAGGAACAACATCGCGTACTGCATGATCGACACGTGCCCGTTCGAGAGTACGAAGCGATCCCGGTCTGGCCAGGCCGGATCCGCCGGGTCGTGATTCATGACTCGGCTGTACAACACGTGTGCGAGGGGAGCGAGTGCCATGCCCGTTCCTTGGTGGCCGCTGTTGGCGGCAAGCGGGCCGTCCATCGAGAAACCCCGGATCAGCGAGACGGCGTGTGAGTCCTGTTCAGGTGTCAACGGCACGCGGGCGAGGGTAGTGGATGCGATCGCATGGTTCGCGAGTACTCCCGAGTGTTGTCCACTCAGCTCGAAGCGTCGTTGCGGCAGACACCGACGGCGGTGATGAATCCGATGTCGTCGGCAACGTCGACGAAACCGCACCCTCCGTCGAATTCATCGACCTGGACGGCGTCGAGGATGTGCGCGAGCCACCTCGTCGTCGTCGACGCCGCCTCGGCGTTCAGATGGATGCTGTCGACGAAGTTCGTGTCACCGAAGACGTCGCCCATGAGCACGACATCACTCGATGTCGACGCACCGATCTCGATGATGGCGGCCTGCGTGGCAGCCATGTCGTCCTCAGGTCGAGGGAGTTGTTGGACGAATCGGTCGGGAACCGGGACCTCGACTAGCACCACGGTGCTGCCGTTTGCCTGCAGCTGCGAGATGGCTGCGACGATCGCGTCGACATCGCGCTGGTCGATTGCGTAGTTCGAGAGCCGTGACCGCTGGATGGCGATCTCCTCGGGACCGAAGTTCTCGTCGAAGTCGACTCGTTCGCCGTCAGGGCCGGTGGTCGCCGCGGCTGCGGCGAGCTCGCTGGCGCGTTGTTCCTCACCGCTCCCGAACAAGTCCGAGGGGCTGCGCAGCAGGCGGCGCGATGCGACCAGCGTCGATGTCGACGAGACCAACCGGTCGAGTCCAGCCAGCCACCCATCGGCCGTCGCAACGGCCGAGCGGTAGGCCTCGTCCTGCTGGTCGCCGTACTCGGGGGCAAAGTCGAGCGGGGTCAGACCCCAGACCACGAGATCGGGGGAGCTGCGTGGGGCGACTTCGTCGGCCAGCCACGGGCCCGTCACGGTCGGTATCGCTCCGGCGAGCCCGACGTTGATCGAAGAGCGGCCCGTCGCACCCTCGAACTCTGCCGGGACGAAGGCTTGCCATGCCGCCGACGTGCCGGCGAACGCCACCTCGACGGCGTCGCCACGTTCGTCGAGCAACTCGATTCGTTGCTGGGCAGCGGCGTCATACCAGCGAACCTCCTCCGCCGATCGGGCGGTGACAGTGCGAGCGGCGACTTCGGCAACGAGGACCACGACGAGCACCACAGCGATCCAGCGGAGCAGACTCGAGCCGGTCGAGAACAGATCCAGACGCCCGTCGTCGGGGAGTTCACGGGGCGTGTCCGAGTGCGGGGTGGCGTCTGGGTTCATCAGAACTGGAAATAGATGAAGGGGACGGGGGAGCCACCGGAGAACACCACGACCGCAACGAGCATGACGCCGGCGGTGAGTGCGGGCCGCAGTGTCGAATGCGTCTCGGTCGCCTTCGAGGCCGCGGAGGTCGTCGCCCCATGACTCGGTGTCGTATCGCCGCCGCGATCGGCTGAGCGACGCTGAACGAGGTCGAGCCAGATGGTGGCCGAGAAGAGCACAACGACGAGGAAGACCGAGGCGATCGCCGAGTCGCCGGATGACGGCCGAGCGAGTGCGGCGAACACGTCGAAGGCAGCGTCGACCGATTGCGCCCGAAAGAACACCATCGACACACACCACACCGCAAACGTCGTTGCGATCCCGGGCAGCTGGGACGGTCGCACAGGGCCGCTCGGTGTGCGGCCTGCTCGAGCGAACCGATGAACGACCAGTGCGACGCCGTGGATGGCACCCCAGATCACGAAATTCCACGATGCGCCGTGCCAGAGCCCCCCGAGCAGCATCGTCGCCATGAGGTTCCGGGCCACGAACCATGAGCTCCCGCGGTTTCCGCCGAAGGGGATGTACACGTAGTCGCGAAGCCAGTCCGAGAGGCTGATGTGCCAACGTCGCCAGAACTCGGTGATGCTGCGCGACAGGTATGGCTGGCGGAAGTTCACCATGAGATCGATCCCGAAGAGCTCGGAGACGCCACGGGCGATGTCGGTGTAGCCCGAGAAGTCGCCGTAGAGCTGAACGGCGAAGCCAACGATCGCGGCGGCGACGGCGAGCGAACTGAATCGCCCCGGATCGGCGAACACCTCGTTGACGAACGGCGCAACACCGTCCGCGAGTACGACCTTCTTGAACAGGCCGGAGAGGATCAGCGACAGTGCCCGGTCGAGCTGTCGCCCGCGTGGCATCGCTCGACCCGCTTGATCTTGGACACGCGGCAACAGCCGTTGAGCGCGCTCGATCGGCCCTGCGACCAACTGCGGAAAGTACGCGACGTACGTGGCGAAATCGAGGATCTTGTCGGTCGGTTCGATCCGCCGTCGATAGACGTCGAAGGTGTAGCTGATGGTCTGAAACGTGTAGAAGCTGATCCCGACGGGCAACAAGATGCCGAGTGTCGGGCCCGACGAATCGAGGCCGACCGCGTTGACGAGGTCGACGGCTCCGTCGAGGAAGAAGTCGAAGTACTTGAAGACGCCCAGCACACCCAGGTTGAAGCACAAGCTGGCGGCGAGCAATCGCTTGCGGCGACGTTCGCCGACGGCGGCGGCCAACCGTTGGCCGATGATGAAGTCGACCACCGTCGACAGTGCGATCAGACCGAGGAAGCGCCAGTCCCACCACCCGTAGAACACGTACGAGGCCGCCAGGAGCACCAGATTCCGCCGCGACGGCGGCACGAGCCAGTGAAGCGGCAGCACGATCGCCAGGAAGACCACGAACGTGACCGAATTGAAGATCACGACGCCGTGCCGCCCACGGCTGGAACGAGCGCCTCGGTGGTCACGGCCCGACCAGCATTGCCGACGTGGGTGAGGTCGACGTAGAGCGCCTCGTCGACGAGATCCGACGTATCGAGGAGGAAGGCGCCCGTGGTTTCCGCGATCGTCCGGTAGCGCTCGATGACGGCGTCGTGGCCGGTGCGGCCGTCCGGATGGAACTCAGCGACGGCGTCGCTCGTGGGGAGGACGAGCAGCACGACGTCCGATCCGTCTCCGACGATCTCGGCGGCGAGTGCTTCGATTCGATCGAGACGATCCGGGCAGAGCTCGTCGTAGGGAAGCGGCTCGTACTGATCGGCCTGGATGTCGGCGACGCCTTGTTCGTACTCATCGGAGAGCTCGATGCGACCGCCGGTGTTCGGGATCCACGTCGCTCGATGCGCATCCAGCGCTCGACCTTCGTAGCTGAGGAGCGGTCCGCCGATGAGGCGTGTCCCTCCCGCATCCTGTGCGAGGGCGTCGATGTTGGAGAACGCTGCGGCTCGCCGGGTGTCGGTCTCCTCGGCGCGGTCCTTCTGGGGTGACTCGCACGGCAGGAACTCGATCCACGTGTTCAGCCCGATGACGACGGTGTCCGGACGCACTCCTGACTCGCGGAGTTCTCGATACCAGCCGAGCTGAAGATCGGGCGCCATCGCTCCAACCGCAGCGTTGTACACCGTGCGCCCCACCGCATTCTCGAGCTGGACCGGATCGATCCCGCGCTTCACCGTTGACGGGCCCATCAGGAGGATGTCGATCGGGCGGGTTTCGAGAAGGAGCGAGGTATCGACCAGATGGCCGAGCTGGTCGGTCGCGTACCAGAAGTCGCTGGCGAAGAGGATCTGGCCGGGGTCGTCGAGCGCAAACGTCAGATCGTCGTTGGTACCCGCGAGGCGACCGGCGACCTCCAACGCTGTGGCTCGATCCACTGCGCCGGCGACACCGTCGGCGTCGCAGCCCGTCGGCAGGATCAGCAGCTCTCGGAACTCGTCGGCGAGCGTGCGGGCATCGGGACCACCGAGCCAATCGACCAGTGCCGGATCGGTCGAGACCCGGTCGACAGTCGCCTCCAGTCCCGGGAGGAGCCGCTCGGCTTGGGCGCTCCAACTCCCAAGATCGCCACACGCATCGGCCAGTCGAGTAGCAGCTTCGTGGCCTGCGTCGAGGGCAGCACGAGACACGTCACTCGGGACCCGTGCGAGCAGGTCGGTGACCGTCGCCGACTCCTGGTCCTCGGGCGCCTCACACAGCTCGACGGTGATCGGAAACCCGTACTCGTCGACGACGACGCGTGCTTCGCACGGGGCGGCGACGGCCTCGTCGGACTGCGGCACGGTGGCGGAAGGGTCGGTCGACTCGGGGGATTCCGACGCTGTCGGCGTCGGCGGTTCGACAGCGCTGGTCGGCGCCGGTTCAGCCGCATCGGGCGAGCTGCTGCACGCAGCGATCGCGGCGAGGGCAACGAGCACACACCATGTTGTTCGTCGGCCGGGCACCGCCGGAGATCCTACTCGCCGCCCCCTCAGCGGGACTTCAGCCGATGTGCCCGACGGCGTGGGCCGCAAGGCGCCCGACGCGGTCGAGGTGTCAGTCCGCCGGGGGGAGCAGCGTGAACGGGACGATCGTGAACGGGTTCTTGTCCACGCGGCAGTGGGCGAAGATCTGGCCGTAGTCCTCGAAGTCGAGTTCGCCCTTGACGAGGCGGTAGGTGAACTTGCCCGGCTCGACGGTGAACGGGCTGACATTGCGCGCAACCTGTTCGGACTCTTCGGTGAGTCCACGCCGGAAGACGACCTCGAACACCCCAGATCCGGACTGGCCTTCCGGGCAGAAGATCAACGCGACGAGGTGTGGGCTCAAGGTCAACGGCACTGGTTGGGGTGCGGCTTGGGAGAACATGACACCGGTCATGTCGATCCGGGTCGAGGGGCCGGGAGCTTGGCGCATCTCGAAGTTCTCGACGAAGACAGCGGAGACGATCTGCATGCGTCCGAGGGTAGCTACTGGCTCCACTGGAACAGTCTCGAGACGATCTCTCCATGCTGTCCGGCAATCACGGACACAGCGAGGACCACGGTCAGTCCGGCACCGACCCAGGCGAGCTTGGCCGATGCGTTCTCATTCGGTCTGGCAGCTGCGTAGGCGGGGCCGAGCAAGACGAGCGGCATCGCGACGCCGAGCATGAATCCGGTCGACGGCAGCAGCTGCCCGAGCGGGTCGCGTGGTCCGTTCGTGAGGATCGATCCGAGTTCGACACCGACGCACGGTCGCCACCATTGGGTGACCATCGCAGCAACGAGGGCGGTGGCGGCGAATGACGACGGCGGCGACTGAGCGATCTCGCCCGCTCGGCGAAGCCACGAGGGGTGGTCGCGCTCGAACAGTGATGGGAATCCGACGATCACCACCAGGGCGATCAGCAGCGCCGCAGTGACTCGCAGCTCCGTCTCGGTGATGCTGCCGAATCGGTTGGTGACGAAGAGCCAGCCACCGAGCACGACACCGAACAGGGCTCCTGCGACCGACGGCCAGCGTCCGCGGGCAGCGACGATCGTCAGCGCCACGGGCGCCAGAATCACCAGATGACAGACCTGGACGATCGACCGAACTCCCTCGACGAAAGCGTCGATCATCTCGAGTGTCCCTGCATGGTCGTGTCGTCGTCGAGCTGTCGGCCTCGTTGGACCGCAGCGTGTCGGGTCAGGCGTTCTTTTCGTTGATCAGCGCGCCGACGGCGGCGTCGATCTCGTCGTAGGCGCCTTCGCCGATGTGGTCGTAGCGCACGTTGCCGTCGGCGTCGATGAGAAACAGTCGGGGCCAGAAGCGGCGCTCCTGCCAGGACCGGAAGTTGGACTTGGTGTCCGGGAACTCGATGGCGATCGGCCAGACGAGGCCGTTGTCCTCGGCGGCCTGACGAACCGCATCGACGTCCTCTTCGAAGCTGAACTCGGGAGCGTGGACTCCGATGACCTCGAAGTCTTCGCCGGCGTATTTGTCATGAAGGTTCCGCATGTGCGGGTAGGTGGCCTGGCAGTTGTGGCAGCCGAAGGTCCAGAACTGGACCGCCAGCACCTTGCCGTCGAATTCGTCGAACTCGGTCGCGTTGGTCTGGATCCACTCTTGGACCTCGAGGAACTCCGGATGTGGCCCTCGATTGGGAAGGTCCGGTGTGTTCGGATCCAACGTCGTGGGAGGAGCGGTTTCGGAGGTAGCGCCGTCGGCCGGCTCGGCGTCCGCACCAGCGTCGGCATCGTCGTTGGTCTCCGGCTCGCTGAGCGTTGCATCCTCGACCGGTGGCTGCTGGGTGACAGCAGCTGCGGCTTCGCTATCGGGTTCGCTCCCGGACGTGGCAACGAGTCCGACGACGACAGCACCGACCAGACCGAGCGAGACGAGTGCGGTGACACGACGTGCTTCCATGCGGACCAGTTTCGCAGTTGTCGGCGTTCGGTACTCGCAACGCCAGCGAACCGTTCCCGAAACAGCCCTGTGGCTGCGCCCGGGGTCGTGAATGGGGACGTTCCAGCCCGTCGGGCTACATCAACCGGCGAGGGACGCGCACCATCACGCGGTACGTCCCTGCGTGCGGGACCGGTCCGAACTGTCGAGAATCGACGGCCCGAACGGCCAGATTGTCCGATGAGACGGTCATGGTGTCACCGTCAACGGACTCGACGCGCTTGACCAGCCAGAAGCCCGGCCGATCCGGATGTTCGAGACATCGGATCTGACCGGGACGAGGGGTTCCCCCGGAGAGTGCGATGAGTCCCTGACCATCGGTGAGCGTTGGAAACATCGAGCGATCGGCGACGACGAAGCGTCGAAGATGACGACGTGACGAACGATTCGAGCGGAGTGGTGACGTACCCACCTGAGGAGTGTAGGTTTCGGCTCATACCCCAGCGGGTCGTCCCGCTGTTGTCCACACCCAGCCGTCCCCCAAGGAGATACTCATGTTCGCCAAGCTCTTCGCATCAGCCACCGTTGCCCACGCTCACTGCGACCTCTACTGCGGGGTGTACGACCCGGCGCAGGCAAAGATCGAAGCGCTCTCGGTGGTCAAGACCGCCAAGAAGTACGCAGAATCAGATGACGAGGTCTTCCGTGCCCGTTGCATCTCGATCAAGGAAGCTCGCGCCGAGGAAACCAAGCACCACCTGATGGTGTTGTGGGCCGACTTCTTCGCCCCAGCCCACTTCGAAGCGCACCCCAACCTCCACCAGCTGTTCTGGGACGCAATCCACCAGGCCGGCGAAGCGAAGAAGACCATGGACCCTGCCGCAGGGGAGAAGCTCGTGGAACTGATCGACGAGATCGCGGTCATCTTCTGGAGCACCGAGAAGGCAGCCGGCATGGGCGTGTACCCGCCGAGCTGAACGTCACCCGACGACATTCGACTGGACCCGCTGTTTCCGACGTGGAGCAGCGGGTTCGTTCGTTTTCCGAGCGTCGTGAGCTGTCGGTCATCGACGTCGATGTCAGCGCGCCGCTGGAAAGCGTCGAGACAGCTCGGCGGCGACGGTGGCGACGTCGAGATGCGAGAGCGGGCCGGGCTGTGCCAGCAACGTCACGAGCCCGGCTGGCCGAGTCATCCAGATGCCGTCGATCTCGACCGAGCGGCGATGCAACCCCGTTGCGTTCGTTGCGCACACAGCGGTGTGCACCTCCAGCCAGTCGAACCCGATCGCCGAGATGACCTCTCGACAAGCGGCCGCTTGTTTGCGTACCTGGAGTTCGAGTCGCTTCACCGCTGCGGTGGTCGCTTCGACCGAAAACCGGTCGAGATCGTGGTCGGCGGCGATCACCCAGACTCCCGCAGGCAACACGACGAGATGGTCGATCGGATCACAGTCGAGGGTCGGTTCGGCGTGTCTGCTGTGCAGTACGACCCCGGCGCCGGCGAGTTGGTGTTCCAGGCGTGAACCCAGGCGCCGCTCGCGGAGGGTCCACATCGAGCGCCGCCTGCGTGCGCGACGACCATGGCTGCCACGATGAAACACGCCGGGAATGCCGCGGTCGATGCGCGACGGCGGTGGGAGGCGGTCGAGTGCGCGTTCTGGATCGAGCGTCACGACTCGGTATCGGCAGCTGCTCGTTCGTTCTCGACTGATTTGTTCGAATCGGCCGGTGAACGAGTCCGGTAGCGTGCCGTGCCTATGTCCGGCGAGGAGGGTGACGAACGCACGACTCGGGAGCAGATCCTCGACGCTGCCCGACAGTGCTTTGCGCAAGCCGGGTACAGCGCGACCTCGCTGAACGACATCGCCGCAGAGGTGGGGATTCGCCGGCCCAGTCTGCTGCACCACTTCAACTCCAAGGAGAGCCTGTACGAAGAGGTCTTCGAGCAGCTGCTCTCGGACTGGTTCTCGAGGCTCGCCGACTCGATCACGGCGCCGTCGAAGGGACTCGAGAAGGTCGAGCAGGTGCTCGATGCCGGCTTCGGCTTCTTCGCCGACAACCCGGCGTACGTGACGCTCATGCGTCGTGAGGCAATCGATGGTGGCAGTCACCTGGCGATCGACCTCGCTGCGACGCTGCGGCCGCTGTTCGACGAGGCCGTGGAGTATTTCGAACGTGAGATGGCAGCGGGCGTTTTCCGAGACCAGGACGCCGCACAGCTGCTCCTCACCGGCTACGGCGCGCTGCTGAGCTATTTCTCAGACGCGCCGTTCCTCGAAGGACTGCTCGACGAGAGTCCGTTGAACGAGGCCTCGCTGGCGCGGCGCCGCTCTCACATCATCGACTTCTTCCGCTCGGCCCTGGAGCATCCAGAATGACCGGCTTCGTGCCGACGCGGGGCGAATCGTTCGAACCGCTGGACGACGAGACGACGCAACGGTGGCTCCGATTCGGCAAGTCGGGGACCACGACCTACCCGATGATGCTCGGACTCGTCGTCGAAGACGTGCGGGTCGACTACTGCCGCATGCGGTTACCGTTCCGCGACGAACTCCTCCAGGCGGCTGGTGTCATGCATGGGGGAGCGATCGCTTCGCTGCTCGACCACGTGATGGTGCCGGCAGTCGGTGCGGTGTTGGAGCGAAGCCAGAATTTCTCCACGGTGGACATGCACGTGCAGTACATGCGCGGCATCGTCGGGGGTGATCGTGCCGAAGACGCGATCGCCGAAGGCTGGGTGACGCGGCGCGGACGCAGAACCGTGTTCTGCGAAGCCGAGGCGTTCGGCGCCACGACCGGAGAGCTGCTCGCGAAGAGCGTGCTCACCTACTCGGTCTCGCCTCCGCGTTGACACCGGCGCACAAACCTGGCCGGTGATGCCGTTCCCGGACCCCTCGTCGAAACTACGATCGAAGACAATGACGGCTTCTTCGACCCTGTCCGAACGCGCCTCCAAGGCGCTCCTCGCTGGATACGGGGTCCCGATCGCGCCGGAGCGTTTCGCTACGACCGCGGCCGCGGCCGGAGACGCCGCGGACGAGATCGGCTATCCGGTCGTGGCGAAGTTGAACGGCGACGCCATCGCTCACAAGACAGAGCGGGGGCTGGTCAAGCTGCGCCTCGGTGATCGCGCCGCGGTCGAAGCTGCTGCGACCGAGTTGCTCGGCGCGGCCCGTCCCGATGACGGTGATGTCGACGTGCTCGTCGCTCCGATGGTGTCGGGCAACCGTGAGTTGATCGCTGGGGTTGTCCGCGACGCTCAGTTCGGTGCGATGGTGATGCTCGGCGTCGGTGGAATTCTCGCCGAGGCCGTCGCAGACGTCGTGTTTCGGCCAGCGCCGCTCGATGCGGCGACGGCCAATGACATGGTCGAGGGACTCGCCACGCAGAAGCTCCTCGGGGAGTTCCGCGGAGAGTCAGCTGTCGACCGCGAACAGCTGATCTCGCTCCTGGTGGGGCTCGGCCGACTCGCCGATGAGCGATCGGACGTGGCGAGTGTCGACATCAACCCGCTCATCGTGAGCCCGGCAGGAGAGCTGGTGGCGGTCGACGGGCTCGTCGAAGTCGGAGAGCCAGCGGTACGCACCTCGACCCTTCGTGAGCGGCCGACCGATGCGCAATTCCGGGCGCTGTTCGAACCGCGAGGTGTATTGATCACCGGTGCATCGACTCATCCGGGCAAGTTCGGATTCGTGTCGCTCCACAACCTGCTGTCCAACGGCTACGCCGGAAAGGTGTTCGGAACGAACCTCAAGGGCGAGAACGTGCTCGGGGTCGACACGGTCGCCGACATCGAGGCCTTGCCTGATGGCGAGATCGACCTCGTCTTCGTGTGCACGCCAGCGGCAGCCAACCCTGATCTTCTCCGCGCGTGTGCCAGCAAAGGGGTCACCGCTGCCTTCCTCACCTCGGCGGGGTATGGCGAAGCTGGCGAAGCCGGAATCGCTGCGCAGCGCGACCTCGTCGCGCTCGCAGACGAACTCGGCATCCTCCTCGCTGGACCCAACGGTCAGGGGGTCGTGAGTACTCCCGTCGACATGTGCGTGCAGATCGTCGCGCCGTATCCGCCAGCCGGGTCGATCGGCGTGGCGAGCCAGTCGGGCAACTTCGTGTCGAGCTTCTTGAACCACGCCCGCGCCACCGGCGTCGGAATCTCCCGGGCGGTGTCCGCTGGCAACGCAGCCGCTGTGGGCGTGGCGGACTACCTGGACTTCTACGCCGATGACGATGCAACTGCGGTCGGCCTGGCTTACCTCGAGGGAATCACCGACGGGCGCGGCCTGATGGACCGCCTCGCGCTCGCAGCCGAGAGCAAGCCGCTCGTGATCGTGAAGGGCGGAGCGACCGAGGGCGGAGCGGCCGCAGCCGCCAGCCACACCGGAGCGCTCGCTGCCGACGACAAGGTGTTCGACGGTGCGTGCCGTGCGGCCGGTCTCACTCGTGCGGACAGCATCGAGTCGGCATTCGAGGCTGCGGCGACGTTCGCGACCCAACCGCTCCCGGCAGGCCCGAACGTCGCGGTGCTCACGACGGTCGGTGGCTGGGGCGTCGTCACCGCGGATGCGATCACCCGCGACCGTGACCTCGTGCTGATGGAGTTGCCGGAGGATCTGATGGCGGCGATCGACGCCAAGCTGCCGGCTCGCTGGAGCCGCAACAACCCGATCGACTGCGCCGGCGGAGAGACCCGCGACACGATCCCCGAGATCATGGAACTCGTCGCCACGCATCCCGACGTCCACTCGATCATCTACCTCGGCCTCGGAATCCAGTCGAATCAGGCGCAGATGATGCGCCACGGCCGCTTCTACCCAGATCACGGACTCGAGCGGATCGTCGAGTACCACGAGCGCCAGGACACCCGTTTCGCTGACGCCGCGCACGAGTTGAGCGTGCAGACCGGCAAGCCGATCCTGACTTCGACCGAGCTCGCTGTCGCGGATCCGTCGAACGCCGGTCCGGCCGCGGTCCGTGCGACGGGACGTCTCTGCTACCCGAGTGGGGAGCGTGCCGTTGCTGCGCTCGGTCACATGCTCCGTCGCGTCGAACACCTCCGAGCCCGTACGCCGTGAACCGAGCTCCCGATGCGATGTCGCGCCTCGCCGCTCGGCAACCGGCTCGGCGCAGAGGTGGCGTCGGGCCGCTCATCGTCCTCGGCCTGTTCGCGCTCGTGCCCGCCTTGGGTCTGTACGCGCTGTTCGTGTGGTCCAGTTCGAAAATCGACGACAATGAAGCGGCGCCGCCGCCACCCACGACGATCGTCGCGCCCCCGCAGCCCGACGAACCATTGAACAATGCGATGCTGACGTTTCGCCGGATGCCAGCGCTCGTGTCACGTGGGCTCAATGTCGATCAGTTCGTCACCGACATCGCGCCGTTCCTGACAACGATCAACGATCGCAGCTGCGTTGCCGTGTCCGTCGACGGCAATGTGGTCGGCACGGCCAACGGCAACTTGGCAGTGATTCCCGCCAGCACCGAGAAGATCGTGGTCGCAGCCGTTGCGTTGGAGCGTCTGGGCGCCGATCACGTGTTCACCACGACCGCGGTGTCGGCCGCAGCGCCGTCCGGCGGCGTGCTGGAGGGAGATCTCGTGCTCCTCGGTGGAGGTGATCCACTGCTGTCGTCGGACTGGTATCCCACGTCCGGCCTCGAGCGGCGCCCGGTGTTCAATCCCACATCGCTCGATGCGCTCGCCGACCAGGTGCAAGCAGCGGGAGTCACCCAGATCACGGGTGCGGTGCTGGGCGACGGATCGCGCTACGACGATGAGTTCTTTGCTCCTGGGTGGGGCAACGGGGTGGCCGGACTCGAGGCGGGGCCATACGACGCACTGATGGCCAACGACGCCCGCGTGCTCGGCGAGGAACAGCGGGGGAACAATCCGAACAGCGCGGCGGCGCGAGAGTTCACTCGGCTGTTGCGTGACCGCGGCGTGACCGTCGCGGGCGACGCCGGGGTCGGGCTGGCAGCAGAGTTCGGTGACGCTCCGCACGAGGTTGCGTCGATTCAGTCGGTTCCTCTCGCTGGCGTCGTCGCCGAGATGCTGACCAACAGCGACAACAACACGGCCGAATTGCTGGTGAAAGAAATCGGTCTCGGTGCCGCAGGCGATGGAGTCGGAACCCGCGAGGCCGGAGTCGCCGTGATGACCGAACAGCTCCAAGCCTGGGGAGTCGACACGACCAACGTGGTGTTGTCGGACGGTTCCGGCCTCAGCTTGGACAACCGCTTGACGTGCGATGCGATCCTTGCGGTGCTGCAGCGCACCGACCCGGCCGACACGATCGGCGCGGCGCTTCCTGTCGCGGCGCAGACCGGCACGCTCGCCGACGTCTTCGTCGACCACCCGGTGGCAGGTCGACTGCTCGGCAAGACCGGCACGCTCAACAATCCGCCGTTCAACCAGGATCCGCCGGCCGTGAAGGCCCTGGCGGGCTACCTCCCCGTCGAGGGCGGCGGAGCGGTGGAGTTCGCGCTCGTGCTCAACGGCCCGACCATTTCCGATCAGAGCGAGTACCGCCCGGTGTGGACCGAGCTTGCCGACGGACTCGACACGTACCCGTCGGGAGCTTCCCCAGCCGAGATCGGGTTGAGATGATCGCGTGCGATGATGGAGGTGCGATGGGCACGTGGGCGAAGGCATCTCGATGACTGACGAGTTCGACGATGGCCAGTGGGGAACCTCGAACATCGATGTCGTCGCGGCACCGGTCCGATATCCCCGGTCGCCGCTGATCGCGCTCCTCGCGCTGACCGTGCTTCCAGCGATTGCGCTGCTGCTGCTGTTTCGCTGGGCAGACGGTGAGGCTGATGCGTACGAGGCGAGTCGTGGAGCGACGGGACTGTTCCAGGAGCAGCTGGTCGGCGCAGTGAGCGATCCGGAGTCACCGACGACCGAACCGGTCGAGGTCGACGACGACCTCGCGCTCATCGACGAGGTGGCGCCCGCGCTCACGACGTCGATGTTCGACTACCGCCGAGCGCCTCAGGTCGTTGCCTCGGTCGCGAGTCTCGGCCAGCTCGAGACCGCGGTGAATCCCGTGTTCGGATTCATCGGCCCGACCTCGTGCGCTGCGGTGGCGGTCGACGGAGTCACCGTGACCGCGGCCAACCCGAACGTCCCGGTCATCCCGGCGAGCAACCAGAAGCTCTTCGTCGCCGTTGCCGCCCTCGAGATCTTGGGTCCCGAGTTCAGATTCACGACATCGGTTGCATCCCCACCAGCGGTCGAAGGTGTGGTCGACGGTGACATCTACCTCATCGGCGGCGGCGATCCGCTGCTCACAAGCGAGGACTACCCCGTCGAGGACGACAACCGCCCCGTGGTCAACCCGACGTCGTTCGACACCCTGGCCGATGGGCTGGTCGACGCCGGCATCACGAGGATCAGAGGCACGGTCATCGGCGACGGAACCCGGTACGACGACGAGTGGTTCCTCGACGAGTGGGGAGACGGCATCGCGTTCTCCGAAGCAGGGCCCTACGACTCGCTGCTCGCGAACGATGCACGCGTCCGGTTCCGCTCCGGGGTCGAAGACGACCCGAACGAAGCAGCAGCCCGCGAGTTCGTCAGGCTGTTGGGCGATCGGGGAATCTTCGTCGACAACGGGTGGGGGAGCGGCATCGCATCGACGCTGGTACCGGTCGTCGCAACGGTCGATTCTGAACCACTCAGTGCGATCGTCGGCGAGATGTTGCTCACGAGCGACAACAACACTGCGGAGATGCTGCTGAAAGAGATCGGGTTCGCGACCTCGGGCGAGGGAACCCGAGCCGCTGGACTGAACGCGATGCTGCAGACGATGGAGACGTTGGGTGTGGACACCACTGGCGTGGTCCTGCGCGACGGGTCGGGGCTCAGCCGGGACAACCGAGCGACGTGCGCGTCGCTGCTCGATGTCGTACAGCTGGGGCGGGGTACCTCTGTGGACGTCGGGCTTCCGGTCGCTGCGCGTTCAGGAACCCTGATCGACGAGTTCGTCGCAACGGACATGACTGGGCGGCTGCGGGGGAAGACCGGGACGCTGTCCGGTGTGAAGGCGCTCGCCGGAGTCGTCGACCCACGGACCAGCGACCCGAGCTCCGCCGGAACGATCGAGTTCGTGATCGTGCTCAACCTCGAAGGAGCAGAGAGCGAAGATCTGTATCGACCGCTGTGGCTGGCGATGGCCGATCGCTTCATCACGTACCCAGCGGGGCCACCGAGTGAGTCGCTCGGTCCCCGCTGAGGCGGTGATCTGGGCGATGATGAGGAGACGATGAGGCAGCAATGAGCGTGATGGCGATGTTCCCCCTCGGGTCCGTGCTCCTCCCAGGCGGGATCTTGCCGCTCCACGTCTTCGAGCCTCGCTATCGACAGATGGTCATCGACTGTCTGCAAGCCGACGGGACCCCCGAGTTCGGTCAGGTGCTCATCACCCACGGGCGTGAGGCCGGCGGAGGTGACGAACGAGCGATGGTGGGGACCGTGACGCAAATGGTGCAGGTCGAGGCACTCGACGAGGAGCGATACGCGATCGTCGGGGTCGGCGTGCGAAGACTGCGGGTGAATGCGTGGCTTCCCGACGATCCCTATCCGCTCGCTGACGTGGACGACTTCCCCGACGAGAACCCGGATCCTCCCGGACTCGCGCTCGATGTCGCCGCCACCCATTCACGGGTCCGTGCAGCATTGACGATGGCGATGGAATTGGGTGATGTCCAGATCGACCTCGATGAAACCGAGATCGCCGATGATCCGCTCGTCGCCACATACCACCTTGCCGCGCTGGCGCCGATCGGGCCCGCCGACCGGTATCGGCTGCTTGCTGCGGCGGGACCGAAGCAACGTCTCGACATCCTGGACGACGTCTTGGACGATGTCGAGGCGATGCTCAAGTTCCGACTGTCGTGATCATCTGATAGAAACAACCCGTGCCAGACAGCAAGCAAGACGCGTCCCTCGGCGAGGTCATCGAGTTCGTCAAGACCTACGCCAAGCAGGAGACCGTCGATCCGCTGAAGGGAGCGGGACGTTGGCTCGCATTCGGGGCCGCCGCTGCCTTCACGATGGGGCTCGGCTTGATGATCGTGCTGCTGGGTGTCTTGCGGCTGGTACAGACCGAACTCGACCGGCTCTCGACCGGCTCGTTGTCATGGGCTGCCTACGCCGTCACGCTGGTCGTGACCGTGGTGTTGCTCGTGATCACCTTGCTGCGGGTCAAGAAGTCGACCTTGAGCAAAGAACCAAAGTAAGAAGCCGAACAGAAGCAGAGTGACGGGGACCAACATGGCCAAGACAATCGAACCCGCAACCGCAACCAAGATCACCCCCGATGACTTGCGCGACAAGCTGCAGTCGTTCCAAGGCGACATCCAAGGCAAGGTCGACGACCAGAAGACCTCCATTGCCACGGTCGCCGGCGGCGTCGGCATGGCCCTGATGCTGATCATGTTCCTGCTCGGCAAGCGTTCGGGCAAGAAGAAGAGCGCCATCGTCGAGATCCGTCGGGTCTGATGGCCGTTCTCCCGTACGCGCTGCGGCCGTCGGTCATCATCCGACGTAAGGCGATTCGGCAAGGGCTCCTCGGTCCCAGCCTGTTCTGGAAGGTCATCGCGAGCTGGGTGTTCGGCAAGACCACCATCAAGAAGTTCTTCGGCAAGAACGACGAGCCACTCGGAACCTGGAAGGTCGGCTCGAACAACTTCGTCAACGTCATCAACGCCAAGCCTGCGACCAAGAAGCAGCGCAAGGCCTCCGGAATCACGTCGAAAGCAGCGAAGGCGGCGATCGTCGCGGCCGCTGTTGCGGACGCGAAAGCAAAGAATCCAGGCGCGAAGATCGTCGTCAAGTCGAAGTAGTTGCGTACCGGACCGTGAAGCGTCTTTCGGTCGTTGTCGTCGTCGCGGCGTCCCTGCTCGGGTGCGGAGCGGACATCCCGGGAACTCAAGGAACCGCCGATGGCGATGGCCCGCTGGACTACGCCGTCCGGTCCCGCTTCGCCAACGTGGAGCTCGTCCGAGCGCTCACGCTGGACGAGTCGATCACGACGATGGTGACCCGTCCGGGCGATGACGCGTTGTACCTCGTCGCGCAAGAGGGCCTCGTCTATCGGTTCGTTCCACCGACGCTCGATGATGTCTCGGCCGGATACGAACTCGGAGACGATCCAGGCGAGACGGTGCTCGACATCACGAATCTGACGTTGTCCGGAGGCGAAGAAGGGTTCGGCGGCCTTGCGTTCGACCCCAGCGGGACGAAGGCCTACGTGTACCACAGCCGAGTCGGCGATGGCTTCTCGGTGCTGGCGGAGTACGAGGTGGAGCAGGGCGGAGACTTCGTCGAAGCAACGCGACGCGAGTTGTTCGTGATCGAACAGTCCAGTGCGAATCACAACGGTGGCCAGCTGCTGTTCGGACCGGACGACATGCTGTACATCGGGGTTGGTGATGGTTCCGGCTTCTCCGATCTCGAGAGAGTGGCGCTCGGTCTCACCACACCGCTCGGGAAGATCCTGCGGATCGACCCGACACCGAGCGGCGATCTGCCTTACACGGTTCCCGCCGACAATCCAGCCGTCGGCTTGTCACCTGCTGACGAGCGCATCTGGTCCCGGGGGTTGCGCAACCCGGTCTCCTTCTCGTTCGATTCAGCGACGGGTGACCTGTGGATTGCCGATGTCGGTCAGTCGACATGGGAGGAGATCAATCACGCTCCGTCCTTCGAGGGGCGAAACGCCGGGCGAGGAGTGAATTTCGGATGGAGCGCATTCGAAGGGCCGGATCGCTTCAACACCGACCAGCCCACCGACGACCACATGCCGCCCCTGCTGGTCTACGAACATCCGAACCCAGAATGCGGTGCGGTTCACGACGGTCTCGTCGTGCGCGATGCGTTGGTTTCGGAGCTGAACGACTGGTACGTGTTCGGTGACTGGTGCACGGGAACCGTCTTCGCGCATGATCTTCTCGATCCGGAGAGCGCACCACAGCACCTCGGTGACGTGATGCACTTCACCCAGATGGTCCAAGCAGCCGACGGCAACCTGTACGTCTCGTCGAACAATGCCTTTGCCGGGGTGGACAGCGGCGTGTTCGTCGTCACGAACGGGCGATGACTGCCGATCGTGCCTGGCGCCCGAGTGGCCGCCGTAGCCTGGCGCGCCCATGTTGGTGAAGATGCGCAACCCGCGGCGCGAGGTCGAGATGCCCGGAGGCCGCACGGTGAACCGGCTGCTCGACGACCTCGACCTCGTGCGAGAGTCGCACTTGGTGATCTGCAACGGGACGCTCGTCCCCGGTGACGCCCGACTGGCCGACGACGATGTGATCGAGATCCGCCCAGTCATCTCCGGAGGGGCGTCGTAGATGGCCGTCTCGGGTTCCAAGTGCAGGTCGTGTAAGGAGCCTGCGGTCATCGACCTGCCACGGCACAACGCGAACTTCTGTGCCGAGCATCTGTTGCAGCTGTGCCGCCGGCAGGTCACCAAGGCGATCGAGGACTACTCGATGTTCTCCCCAGACGACCGCATCCTCGTCGCCGTGAGTGGCGGTAAGGACTCGTTGGCGGTCTGGGACATGTTGGTCGAGGCCGGCTACGAAGCAGATGGCTTCTATGTCGGGTTGGGAATCGGGGACTACTCGGACGAGTCGGGCCGATTCGTTCACGCCTTCGCCGAGGAACGAGGACTCACGTTGTTGAGCACCGACCTCCGCAGCGATTTCGGCTACGACATTCCGACCGCTGCGCGAGCATCGAAGCGAGTGCCGTGCTCCGTGTGTGGACTGTCGAAACGTCACCTGTTCGACAAAGCAGCGATCGACGGCGGGTATGACGTCGTCGTCACCGGTCACAACCTGGACGACGAGGCGGCGGTCCTTCTGGGCAACGTCCTGCACTGGGACGTGGACTACCTGGCACGACAACTCCCCGTGCTCGAAGCGCGTGATGGCTTCCCGCGCAAAGCCAAACCGCTGGTGAGACTCACCGAACGAGAGACCGCCGCGTGGTGCGTGATCCGCGGTATCGACTATCTCGTCGAAGAGTGTCCGATCGCCGCAGGGAACCGTCACCTGCACCACAAAGACGTGCTCAACGCGATCGAGAAGGAATCGCCGAGTACGAAATCGGCGTTCTACAACAACTTCATCGAGAACATGGCACCGCTGCTTGCCGAGCACGGTTCGGTCTCCAGCGGAGACCTGCAGCACTGCACACGCTGTGGCGCACCGACGAGCGGCGAAGTCTGCGCGTTCTGTCGGCTCGTCGCGACGGCGAGCCCACATGAGCCGGTACCGGTCGAACTGGTGCTCGGGAGAAGAGGACGACGATGATTCAAACGAACACGAGGGGCACGCAATGAGTGAATTCGCATCCGGTGACAAGGCAGTCCTGCTGGACGTCAAGAAACGTCGCTATCTCATCGACCTCGCCGACGACGGCGAGTTCCACAGCCACGCAGGCTTTGTTCGACACGCGGACATCATCGGCCAGCCCGAAGGATGTCGCGTGAGGTCGACGAAAACAGCGGAGTACATCGTCCTGCGTCCCACACTCGAGGACTTCGTCATCGAGATGCCCCGCGGCGCGCAGGTGATCTACCCGAAGGATCTCGCTCCGATCTGCATGCTCGCCGACATCGGGCCCGGAATGCGTGTGTTCGAGAGCGGGATCGGGTCGGGAGCGCTCTCCACGATGATGCTCCGGTACGGCGCTCACATCACCGGCTATGAGATACGCGAGGACTTTGCGAATCGGGCAAAGACCAATGTTCGAGGGTTCCTCGGTGAAGAGGCGCTCGAACGCTACGACATTCACATCGCAAGCAGCTACGACGGCATCGATCCGGATCACGGAACGTTCGACCGAGTCGTGTTGGACCTTCCCGAGCCCTGGCAGGTCGTCCCGCATGCCGAATTCTCGTTGCGCCCCGGCGGCATTCTGCTCGCCTACACACCCTCGATCACGCAAGCGGCACAGGTGCGAGAAGCGATGAAGGGCAAATGGATCGATGCCCGCACGATCGAAGTGCTCCATCGTGGTTGGCACATCGAAGGTCAGGCCGTGCGTCCGGATCACCGGATGGTGGCGCACACCGGCTTCTTGAGCGTTGCGCGGTTCCTCGGCAAGGATCGAACCGAAGCGAGACCCTGACCGCCGCTGCTCGCTGTGTAGAGGGCTGAGTGTCAAGATCCATTCGGGACCATGCCACGCTGATGTGATGGATGACCCGCTGCTTGAGCCGTACGAGCTCAAACATCTCCGTCTCCGCAACCGGATCTTCTCGTCCGCACATGAGCCGGCGTACGCCGAGGCGGGCATGCCGACCGACCGCTATCGGCTCTACCACGAGGAAAAGGCCAAGGGCGGCGTCGCACTGACGATGACCGCAGGTTCGGCGGTCGTCGCAGAAGACAGCCCGCCGGCGTTCGGCAACCTGCATGCCTACGACGATCGCATCGTTCCATGGATCAAGCGGATGACCGACGGGGTGCACGAGCACGGCGCGGCGTGCATGATCCAGCTCACCCATCTCGGGCGGCGGACCGGCTGGTCAGGTGGCGACTGGTTGCCGGTCCTGGCGCCCTCGCCGATTCGAGAAGCGGCACACCGGACCGTTCCGAAAGAAGCGGAGGACTGGGACGTCGAACGAATCGTCACCAAGTACGCGGATGCCGCCGAACGGATGCAGGCCGGCGGGATGGACGGGATCGAGTTGCAGTCCTACGGGCATCTGTTCGACGCCTGGTGGTCGCCGGCGACGAACCACCGCAACGACGGCTGGGGTGGCGAACTCGACAACCGGATTCGGTTTCCTTGGATGGTGCTCGAGGCCGTGCGCGAGCGAGTGGGCTCAGACTTCGTCGTCGGCCTCCGCATGTTCATCGAGGAGTCCTTGCCGGGCGGGCTCGAGTCCGAGGCAGGGATGGAGATTTTGAGCAGGCTCGAAGCCGACGGGCTGATCGACTTCGTCAACGTGGCCAAGGGATCGATCCACAACGATGTCGAGTTGACGGATGTGATCCCGATCCATGGCATGCCGGCGGCACCGATGTTGGACTTCGCCGGGATGGTTCGTGCGGCGACCGATCTTCCGGTGTTGCACGCGGCCAAGATCGACGACGTCGCCACCGCCCGGCATGCGATCCGGGAGGGGAAGCTCGACCTCGTCGGCATGACCCGAGCCCAGATCGCCGACCCCCATCTCGTGAACAAGATCATCGAGGGGCGTGAGCACGAGATCCGACCGTGCGTTGGCGCCACCTACTGCCTCGATCGGATCTACGAGGCAGGCGAGGCACTCTGCCTCCACAACGCGGCGACCAGCCGCGAGGCCACGATGCCTCACCACATCGAGCGAGCTGCTGCTCAGCGACGAGTCGTGGTCGTCGGCGCGGGACCCGGTGGCCTCGAAGCGGCGCGTGTGGCTGGTGAACGTGGACACGACGTGGTCGTGCTCGAAGCAATGCCGTGGGCTGGTGGTCAGATCCGACTGGCGGCACGCAACCCGCGTCGCACCGACCTCATCGGCATCGTCGACTGGCGTATCTCCGAACTCGAGCGGCTCGGCGTGGACGTTCGCTACGACGTGTTCGCCGACGCCGACGTCGTGCAGTCCCATACTCCCGACGTGGTGATCGTGGCAACCGGCGGATTGCCCCAGTACCCGGACCTCGAAGTCGGGACCGAGCACGTCACCACGAGTTGGGAGGTGCTGGGCGGCGATGTGACGCCGACTGGCCGCGTGGTGTTCTACGACGACAACGGCACACACTCGGCGTTGTCGGCGGCCGAGTCGATCGCCAGGTCGGGCGCCGAGCTCGAGATCGTGACACCGGAGCGAATGTTCGGCATCGAGGTCGGTGGGATGAACCATGTGCCGTACGCGCGGGCGTTCAACGAAACCGACACGCGTATCTCGATCAATCAGCGGCTCCTCAACGTGACGACCCAGGGCGACGCGCTGTGCGTCGAGATCGGCAGCGACCACACTGACCATCGCGCCACCCGAATCGTGGATCACGTGGTCGTCGATCACGGCACCCAACCACTCGCCGAGCTGTATTTCGATCTGAAGGGCGAGTCGAGCAACCTCGGTGCGGTCGACTACGGCGCGCTGATGGAAGGACGCCCACAGACACTCGTGCGCAACCCCGACGGCGGCTTTCAACTCTTTCGGATCGGCGACGCGGTGGCGAGCCGCAACATTCACGCCGCGATCTACGACGCGCTCCGTCTCGTCAAAGATCTCTGACGGACTTGTCGGCCATCGCAGCTAGTTGATCCAGCAGCCATCCCAGAGCGTGCCGGGCCGCATCGGTAGCGACTTCGCATCGCCGTTGTGCGTATTGCCCCGTGCGAATCCGTCGACGCGGAGGAAGCGGTATGGCCAGCAGCTGCTCGGGTAGCTGACCTCGTTGTCGAGCAGGACGACATCGTCGACATCGCGCATTGCGATGTAGCCGTTCTCGAACGTGTTGCGCATCACCCGGAAGCCGGTGGTGTTGTAGATGTAGAAACCGCACCCGTCGCAATAGTTGTCGTAGATCCAGTTGGTGGCGGGGTTCGAGCGTTCGGCACGATCGCGTCCGGAGTAGCCGATGATTCCGACCTTCCCGTTGACCGAGCCGGTCCGCACGTAGAGCGTGTTGTGTCGGATCGTCTGATCGGCGCGCGGCCAGAACACGATGGGCCCGTCCAGGTTGCGGTTGCCGTCGCCCTCGTTGAAGGTGTTGTACTCGATGAGCACGTTCTTGCCGTCGGTGTTGACGATGTCGCCGCCGAAGTTGTGATGGAAGTCGTTGTTCCGGATGATGATGTCGCGGCTGTCGAAACTGAGGCTCTCGACATCGATTCCGAACTGTGGCGATGTGCCGACGATGTGATGGATCTCGTTGCCGTCGATCAGGACGTTGATCGCACCGACAATGGAGACTCCCTGACGGCGACTGTTGTCGATCTCGTTGTTGCGAATCGTGATGTCGCTCACCGATCCATTGGACCTGTTGCCGACGAGGAGAATGCCGTCGCCTGTGGCCTTCCTCAGTGTGAGGTCTTCGATGAGAATCCGGCGGCTGCCCGATTGAACGCAGATGAGGTGCCCCTCGTCGTGTGCGGTGCCGCCACCGGCTCGTGGCGTGAAGATGTGCGTGTCCCGGTCGCCGATCAGCGTTCCGTTGCGAATCGTCACGTCGGTCAGGCCCGTGACGGAGATGAGGCACTGGTTCCACTTGTCGTTCGTCGCCATCTGCAGCGTCGAGCCATTGAGATCCAGCGTGAGGCCCGAAACCAGGTCGATGCCGTCGTAGTAGATGTCGTTGCCCGGCTTGCCGATCAGGTACTTGCCGGTCGGAAGTCGCACCGTGTCGTAGCCATTCGCCGCAGCAAATTCGAATGCGTCGTCGAGTCCTTCGGCGGTCGCGACCGGACTCGTTCCGTTGCTCGACACGCCGAACCGGGCGAGGTCGACGGTGTACACCGCTGGATCGGTCGGCGTTCGCGGCAGGTCGGGAGTCGAGCCACCGGGAGCGATTGGTTCCAGGCTGCGCACAGCGGGCTTGGTTGCGTCAGCGCCGTCTGCGACCTCGCCAACAGTGGCGTTCGCGTCGCTGGCGACCACGGCGGTACACGCCACGGCCAAGACGGCGAGGACGCGCGCCGACAACGAAGTGCGTGACCGCATGCTCATGCTGGTCGTTCGAGCCCGAGCGACTGACGGAGCCCGAGGAGCTGAGAGTCGATCGAGGGCCACTCGACGTCTGGATGCGAGCTGCTCAGATCGACGATTCCGTGGATCCAGGTGTGGACCTGCACGGCCACGAAGTGGGTCGAGCGATCGTCGTCGCACGCTCGCAGCATTCTCTGAACGAGCTCGACGAGGATCATGAACGTCGCGTTCGCCACGACCGAGGTCTCGGCTTCGAGGTCGATGTGGTGCGAGAACAGCACGCGGTACTGGCCCGGGTTCTCCAAGGCGAAAGCTGCGTACGCGAACCCGCACCGATCGAAGGACTCGAAAGCGTCGTCGCCGCCGTCACGCGCATCCTCGAGCACGCGCAGAAAGCTCTCCCAACAGTGACGCACGGAAGCTTGAAGCAGCTCGGTGTGATCGGAGAAGTGGCGATACACCGCCGTGGGAGACACCCCGGTGCGTCGAGCGATCGCCCGGAGCGAGATCCCGTCGACAGAGCCGTGCTCTGCAATGAGATCTGCTGCTGCCACGAGCAGGTCGGTGCGAAGTTGTTCACCCTCGCCTCGCGCACTGCGCTGGCGCGTGTGCGCAACAGTCGAATCGATGGTCGGGGAGGCCACGGAGCCGAGGCTAGCGGCGGGTAAGCAGCGAGATCAGCAGGTCGTGCTCGGGCTCGTGGGAATGATGATCTCGAGCCCGGGGTAGAAGCCCGAATACCCCTCCGTGTCGACGTTCGCGGCGTCGAGCGCTTGCACGCTGATGCAGAACCTGTCTGCGACGCCGGTTCGAGTGATGTCGTCTGCGGTGATCGTGTAACGGACGACGTCGCAGGTCGAATCGTCCGTCCCGGCGGGAATCAAGATCTCGGTACCGACCACGGGGAAGTCCCCCCAGGGGTCTTCCCAACCGTTGACAATTGCGAGGGCGTCGACGCTGACGCAATGCTGAGCCGCTACGTCTGTCGGGATGTCGCCGTATTGCACAACGTACGTGGTGGATCGCACCGCCGGACCTTCGGGATACTCGAACGATGCGTCACCGTCAGATCCGGGGAGTTGGCCGAGTGGTCCGACGGATTCGCACGTTGCGAAGACGACGAATCCGTTCTGCTCGCGGATGCGATCAGTGCAGGCGTAGTCGCCGTCAGCGCCGTTCGGCGCCGGGTCGCAGCTGCCGAACAGCTGGCGTCCCAGTTGGTCCTCGCCGATGGGGTCCGTACAGGAATAGGTCACGGTCGGTCGAGCGGTGGTGGTGATCTCGCGGAGGTCGGTTGGACGGGTCGCAGAAGTGCCGTTGTCGTTTCGAGATGCGGCGACGCTGATTCCTCCCAGTCCGAGCAATGCGATGCAGAGCGTCGCAACGCCGAGCATTCGTCGCGTTCGGCGGTGACGGGCTGCGATCAGGTCACCGAACTCGGGTGCGTGCGCGGCGACGGCGGCACCGTGTTGCTCGACCGCGTGGCGGATGGTCTCGTCGAAGGGGTGGCCGTCGGTATTCATCCTGCTTCGTCTCCGATCGATGTTCTCAACGTCGAGATGGCCCGAAAGAGCCGGGACTTCACCGTGCCGACCGGGATCCTCAACTCGGCAGCGATCTCGTCGTCGGTCATCTGCTGGTCGTAACGGAGCCCGACGAGGACCCGTTGGTCGACCGGAAGGCGCCGGATCTGATCGATGACGTGGTTGTAGACCAATTCGGTGGGTTCGGTGCGCTCGGGGGAGCGGCGCCGGACGAGCCGGCGTCGCCGTAGCGCTTTCCGGCAGCCGTTCACGACGGAGACGCGGAGGTAGCCGCCGGGGTTCCGGACGGTGTCATAGCGCCGGTACATCGCGATGAACGCGTCCTGAACGATGTGTTCGGCTTCGTCGACGGTGTCAACAAGGAGTGAGGCGAGTCGCAACATCGGTTGGTATGCGTCTCGGTAGAGCTGCTCGAACGTCGGTCGCACGGGTGGCGCGATCGCGTCGGGAGCTGCCGGCTCTTCCGGCGCGTCGTCGGCGGTTTCCACGGTCATCTCATCAGTAGTGAGTACTGACGGCACGATTCGGTTCCGTCGAGGACGACAGAAAAACCGAGAAGGCCCCGGGCGAACCCGGGGCCTTCGTTCGATTGCTCAGTTCGCTGACGCGATCAGGGCTCGATGTAGATGCACTCGCCGGGGCATTCCTCGGCGGACTCGACAACGCCGTCGAGTTCCTTGTCCTCGAAGTTCGCGAGTCCTTCGGCACCCTGCGGGTTGCCCTTGGCCTCGGCGAAGATCTTGTCGCCTTCGACGACGTACGCAAGGCCGTCGTCGAGCAACGTGAAGACGTTCGGGGAGATCTCTTCGCAGAGACCGTCTCCCGTGCAGAGATCCTGGTCGATCCAGACCTTCATGTCAGTGGTACTCCTTGTTGAGTCGAGCGTGATGGCTGAGTGCCTGTTCGAGAGTTTACACGGCGCAGCACGTGCAAACATCTTTCTGGCCGCTCGGTGTACCTTTGCGTCATGGCGACCGAATCCGAACTCGCAGTGCAGGTCGAAGCCCTCAACGAAGAGATCGCACACCTCAGAGGACGCCTCGCTGATGGCCCTCGGCGCGTTCGATCGCTCGAAGAGCGGTTGTTGGAAACCAAGGGCCAGCTGGCGAAGGCGGTCGCGCAGAACGAGAAACTGTCGTACACGCTTCGCGAGGCACGTGAGCACATCGCCACGCTTCGCGACGAGGTCGACAAGCTGTCGCAGCCGCCATCGGCCTACGGGGTCGTCGTGGGAAAGAACGACGACGGCAGCGTCGACGTCCTGACGTCAGGTCGCAAGATGCGGGTGGCACTCCATCCGGACATCGACCACGAGCTCCTGGATCGAGGCGCCGAGGTCGTCTTGAACGAGAGCATGAACGTGGTGATGGCTCGAACCGCGGACGTCACCGGCGAAGTGGTGACGGTTCGCCAGGTCATGGAAGACGGCATACGAGTGTTGGTTGTCGGCCGCGCCGACGAAGAACGGGTGTGCGAACTCGCCGACGGGTTGCGCGGGACCCTGATCCGCTCCGGCGATCACCTTCGCCTGGACCCTCGCTCGAACCTGCTGTTGGAGAAGCTTGCTCGGCCCGAGGTCGAGGATCTCCTGCTCGAAGAGGTGCCGGACATCTCGTACACCGATATCGGTGGCCTCGATGACCAGATCGAACTGATCGCCGACGCCGTCGAGTTGCCGTTCCTGCATCAGGACCTGTTTGCCGAGCATCGACTGCCCGCACCGAAGGGCATCTTGCTCTACGGGCCACCCGGGTGTGGCAAGACGCTGATCGCGAAGGCGGTCGCCAACAGCCTCGCCAAGAAGGTCGCCGACAAGGTGGGGGAGGGCAAGGGCCGCTCGTACTTCATCAACATCAAGGGCCCCGAGCTGCTCAACAAGTACGTCGGCGAGACCGAACGTCAGATTCGCCTGGTGTTCCAGCGCGCTCGTGAGAAGAGCGACGAAGGCTGGCCCGTGATCGTGTTCTTCGACGAGATGGACTCGATGTTCCGGACCCGTGGATCAGGCATCAGCTCGGACATGGAATCGACGATCGTTCCGCAGTTGCTCGCGGAGATCGACGGTGTCGAAGGGCTGACGAACGTGATCGTGATCGGTGCGACCAACCGAGAAGACCTGATCGATCCTGCCATTCTCCGGCCCGGACGCCTCGACGTGAAGATCAAGATCGAGCGGCCCAACGAAGTTGGTGCCGCTTCGATCTTCGCGAACTACCTCACCGACGAGATCCCGATCGGTGCGGGCTATTCGGTTCCCGACATGATCGAACGCACCGTTGCCGAGATGTACAAGGACGACGAGGCGAATCGGTTCCTGGAGGTCACGTACCAGAACGGTGACAAGGAAGTTCTGTACTACAAGGACTTCTCCTCGGGCGCAATGATCGAGAACATCGTGCGCCGTGCGAAGAAGCTCGCGATCAAGCGAGTGATCGGCGGCGGCGAACGCGGCGTCATCACCCAAGACCTGCTCGACTCGATCAAGCAGGAGTACAAAGAACACGAGGATCTGCCCAACACGACCAACCCCGACGACTGGGCGAAGATCTCGGGCAAGAAGGGTGAGCGGATCGTCTTCATCCGCACGCTCGTTTCCGAGAATGCCGACGATGTCGCCGGCGGCAAAGCCATCGAGCGAGCGGCTACGGGGCAGTACCTGTAACCGCGAAGGGTGGCCGCTCGAGGCGGTGCATCGCCCAGGCGCCGAGCACCGGGCCGGGGACGAGGAGGCCGAACGCCAAGCCCCAGCCAGCCGCGTCACGTACGACCGGCACCAGGAAGATCGTGAAGACGGTCAGGACGAAGCCGGCCGCGAGCTGCATCGTCAGTGCGGTCCCGACGTAGCGCGGGTCGCACGACTCCGTCACGATCGCAGAGAACTGCGCGCTGTCCGCGACGACCCAGAAACCCCAGATCAACCCCGCCGCCACCGGCAACGGCCAGGGCGCGTCGACGAGGAAGCCGGTGATCAGCGCGAGTCCGGCGGACCATTTCATGGCGAGCGCCGCGGCACCCGGGCGAGATCGGCGGTCACTCATCAGGCCGGCGTAGATGGAACCGCCCGCCCCAGCGCCGATCGCTGCGAACGCGGCGAGACTCGCCACTCTCGTGGACGAAAAGACATCGCCGTAGAAGGCGGCCACCCAGGCCCACATCGCGTACAACTCCCACATGTGTCCGAAGTATCCGGCGCTCGCCAGGCGAAAGTCTCGCTGTCGGAGGATCCTGCCGATCTGCTGGGGGTCGAACGGAGCGGAACGAGCGGCGTGCGGCCCGGGAACGCAGCGACGGTCTGCGATGAGCCCTCCTGCGAGGGTCAACGCGGACGCAGCCAGCAGGGTGGATTCCCACTGGAGACCACCGAGCGCGTTGATCAGGTGGGGGAGTGCGGAACCAACGGTCAGTGCCGCGATCATGACGCCGAGCGCAAAGCCGCGGCCCTTCACGAACCAGCCCGACATCGACTTCAACGCCGGCGGATAGACGAGCGCCAAGAACGCCCCGGTGAGGAACCTGGCGGCGAGGGCGCCTTCGAACCCGTCGAGCGCCACGATGGCGGCGTTCGCGGCAGCCGCGCCGGTGGAGCCGATCAGGATCAGTCGGAGCGGAGGAATTCGGTCGGCGAGGTTGGTCGCCGAAGAAACGACTGCGCCGACGACGAACCCGATCTGCACGACGATCGTCAACCAGCTGGCCTGAGTGTCCGACAGTGCCCAGTCGACGCGCAGCTGGCCGAGCACTGCAGCGGTCGAGAACCACGTCGACATGGCGAGCACCAATGCCACCGCGAGCCCGATCAATTCCTTGCGCTCTGGCGGCATCGGTCCGGTCACGTGGCGTGCAGCCTCCGGTCGCCTGGTCGTATTCCGGATACGGTCGCGATATGGCTCGAAACTCTCGCACTCATGATGTCGTCCTGTTCGGAGCCACCAGCTTCGTCGGCCAGATCCTCACCGACTACATGGTCCAGCGGCACGGCGGCTCGGACGGTCTGAAGTGGGCGATTGCCGGGCGAAGTGCAGAGAAGCTGTCCTCGGTCGCTTCCCAGACCGGGGCGGACGTCGAACACCTCGTCGTCGATGCCGACGATGCTGCCGGGCTCGCCGAGATGTGCGCCCACACGAATCTGGTGATCTCGACGGTCGGTCCGTATGCCCTGTACGGCTCGAAACTCGTTGCGGCAGTCGCCGAGGCCGGTATCGACTACGTCGACCTGACCGGCGAGCCGCAGTGGATGCAGCGGATGATCGATCGCTACCAGGATCGTGCGGTGGAGACCGGGGCGCGGGTCGTCCACGCCTGCGGATTCGACTCGGTCCCGTCGGACATGGGCGTCTGGTTCCTGCAGCGTGAGTCCGAGGAGCGCTTCGGGGTCCCGTGCACGTCGATCTCGCTCGGCGTCAAGGCGATGAAGGGTGGCGCAAGCGGTGGAACCGTCGCCTCGATGATGAACATGATGGAAGAGGTTGCTGCTGACCCGAGCCTTCGCAAGGTGCTCGCCAACCCGTACGCGCTTGCGGAGAAGGGGGATCGTGAAGGTCCGGCGCAGCCGAACGTCACGCTGCCGGTGTACGACGAGGGGCACGAGTCATGGCTGGCTCCCTTCGTGATGGCAGGAACGAATACCCGTGTCGTCTTCCGTACTCACTCGCTGCTCGACCACGAGTGGGGGTCTGACTTCACGTATGGCGAAGCAATGCTGATGGGCGATGGGCTCGCCGGGCGCGCCAAGGCCACGGCGTTCGCCGGCGGCATGGGCGGGTTCATGAGCGCTGCAGCGATCGGCCCGACCCGCAGTTTCATGAGTAGGTTTCTCCCCGAGCCGGGCGAAGGGCCTTCCCCCGAGGCTCAAGAAAACGGCTTCTACGACATCCGGCTTCATGGCTCGACCGACGCGGGCGATGAGCTGATCGTCAAGGTGACCGGTGACCGCGATCCGGGCTACGGATCGACGGCCAAGATTCTTGCCGAGGCTGCGGTCACCCTGATGGACAGCGAAGCAACCGGTGGGTTCTGGACCCCGGCGACTGCGCTCGGCGATGCATACCTCGACGCGTTGGTCGAGCATGCGGGTCTGACGTTCGAGGTGCTCTGACATCCGAGGTGTAGTGATATCGAGACGCACCGCGACGTGCGATCTCGATGGTTCGAGTCTGTTGTCGAAGCGACCACTGTGTGTGACCATCTCGACGTTCAACGTGCGAACGTTGTAGTCTGTCAAGAAGCGGTTGGCGGGGTCTCTTGATTTCGTTCGATCGAATCCATAGGGAAACGGAAATCCTTGAGGATTTCGTTTGTGCGGGCCACACGAACGGAGATCACTATGGACACCCTCAGCGCTCATCCCGGACGGGAGTGGGAGTTGGCATTCGATCCTTCGCGCGCATTTCGCGCCGGGCGAGAATGGTTGCGCAGTCGCGCCGCCGTCGCGCCCGCAGAGGGTCGAGAATGGGTTCGTTCGAGTACCACGCTCGACGAGCGACCTCCGCTTCGTCCCGTCGAGTTGACATCCCGATCTGTCGGGTTCACTCCGCCGGGGCGGGCCAAGAAGCTGGGTGCCGTCGTCGCGCTCGCCGCACTCGGCGCGCTCGCGTTTGCCATCGACCGGCCGGACAGCTCCGCCGCGGTCCTCGAAGCCGCAGTCGTCGAACCGTTCGTCGACGCTGCTGAGCTCGAGCCCGGATCGCTCTACCACCTCGTCGACCAGATCGGCGCCCGGCAGATGTGGGCCTCGGGAGTCACCGGCGCCGGTGTCAACGTGGCCGTCGTCGACACCGGTGTCGCCCAAGTCGACAGCCTCGATGGCGACGGCAAGATCGTGGCCATGGTCGACTTGTCGGCCGAGTCCGTCGATCCGGGCCTCCGTTACGTGGACACCACTGGCCACGGTACGCACATGGCGGGAATCATCGCAGGCAGCGAGACTGATCTCCCGGCTGCCTCGGCGATCGATTCCCCGCAAGAGTTCAAGGGCATCGCTCCCGATGCTGGCATCGTGGCCGTCAAGGTCGCCGGTAGCGGCGGAGCCACCAACCCGAACGACGTCATCGCCGGGATCAACTGGGTCGTCGACAATGCCGACGCCCTCGACATCAAGGTGCTGAACCTCTCGTTCAGCAGCGGCTCGGATCTTCCGTACCAGGAGGACGCGTTGACCGCCGCGCTCGAACGAGCTTGGCAAGCAGGCATCGTCGTCGTGACGGCAGCGGGCAACGACGGCCCCGACGCGGTGGGTCTCGACTCCCCGGCAAACGATCCTCACTTCATCGCCGTCGGCGGTGTCCGTGCGCTCGACGACGGTTTCGAGATCTGGGAGTCGTCGAGTCAGGGCGACGGTATTCGCAACCCCGACGTTGCTGCGCCCGGTGCGCACATCCAGAGTCTTCGGGCCCCAGGAAGCGACGCGGACATCAACCACGCTGAGGGATTCGTCGACAACGAGACGTTCCTCGGAAGTGGCACCTCGCAGTCAGCCGCAGTGGTCGCAGGCTCGGCAGCACTCCTGCTCGAGGCGCACCCGGAGTGGACCAACGATCAGGTCAAGAGTGCGCTCATGACCACGGCGGTCCCGTTGGCCGGCGTCGAGGAGACGCTCCAAGGAAACGGCGTCATCCGCGTCGACCTCGCTGCAGCGGCAACAGATCTTTCGCAGCCGAACACCTGGCCGCTGGCCGTCAGCGGTGACGCTGGAGCGCTCGCCGCTCCGACCCAAGGATTCGCCAGCCTGTGGACGGGTGCTCACTGGACGGGTGCTCACTGGACCTGATTCCAGCAGGACTTCATTCAGGTTGCTTCGGTATGCTGCCGATGAGCAGCTGTGAGCACTGACAAGAGAGTTTCGGGGACGGGTCGCGGCGCGACGCGTCGGACGCCGCGTTTTTCTCGTGCGCCGAAGACCGATGTCCTCATCTTGTCGTTGGCGCTTTTCGTCGTCGGGGCGTTGGCGATGCTCACCATCCCGGACTGGCAGACATCGATCCGGACGGGGCCGAATTGGTTCCCGATCGCCGTGGCGGTCATGTTCGCCATATCGCTGCGCGTCGTCTTCCACATCGAGTTCCGTCGTGAGGCGCTGACCATTTCGCTGTCCGAAGTTCCGATTGCGATCGCGATCATCTTCTTGGCGCCCGCCGAAGGAATCGCTGCCCGGGTGATCGGTGCATCGATTGCGCTCATCGTCTTCCGTCGTTCCCCGCCGTTCAAGTTGCTCTTCAACCTGTGCGCGTTCTTCGCCGAGATCGCCGTCGCCTATGCGATTTCTCACGCGTTCTTGCGGAGCGACATCCCGAGTGATTCGACGATCGTGTTCGTGGCAACCGCTGCGACGCTGGTCGCGGTCGTTGGTGGTTCCGTCGCCGTGTCGATCGCGATTTCCCGATTCGAGGGCAGCACGGTCCGACGAGTCGTCGACGACTTCAAGTCGGCGTGGATCTTCGTGGTCAACTCGGCAGCGGCGGGAATGGTGCTCGGCCTGGCACTGGAATCCGTGACCATTGCGCTGATCGCCGTCGTCCCGGTCGCTGCGCTCTGGGTACTGGTTCGCGGCAACGGAGCGATCAATCAGCAGCTCCGCGACCTCGACGAGGTCCACGGATTCACGAGCCGTATCGGAACGTCACTCGATCTCGACGAGGTGTGCACGACGGCAGTCGAGGATGCAGCACGGATTCTTCGAGCCGACGTCGCGATGCTGCGCCTGGAGCGTTCCGATGGATCTGCCAGCGTCTTCGTCTTCGAAGTCGAGGGCGCCGCCGTCGAGATCGACGCACACGACCCGTGGTGGGCGACGATTGCAGAGAGCGCCACCGCCCAGGCAATCAACGTCGACGAGAACCCCTCACGGAGCAGCGTCGCGCTCGGCCTGGAAACCCCACTGATCGTCTCGCCCGTCGCCGACGACGCTGGAGAGATCGGCACCCTCGTCGTCGCCGGTCCAATGGGGGTCGAGCGTCACTTCGACGAGAGGAGCATCTCCCATCTCCAGAATCTGGCCGAGCAGCTCGCGACCAGTCTTCGCAAGGCGTTGCTCCACCAACGCGTCGAATACGAGGCGAGGCACGATTCGTTGACGGGGCTTCCGAACCGAAACGCGTTCGAGGCGTACGTGACAGAGCAAATGTCCAACGGGTCGAAGCGGGTCGGGCAGTACGTGATGATGCTCGACCTGGACCGCTTCAAAGAAGTGAACGACACCCTGGGGCACCATGCAGGCGATGACTTGCTGATCGAGTTCAGTCGGCGTGTCCAAGTCGAGCTCGGCGAGGATGACGTGTTCGCGCGTCTGGCGGGCGACGAGTTTGCCATTGTCATGCCAGAAGCCAATGCAGAGTCAGCCCTCGAACTGGCTTCGCGCTGCCGCGAAGCCGCCAGCCGCCCCATCGTGCTCGACGGTCTTTCCGTTGTCGTGACCGCAAGCGTCGGGATCGCAGAGTTCGCTGACGCCGATAGCGACGCGGTCGGTCCCATGCGTCGAGCAGACGTCGCGATGTACAACGCCAAGTCTCACCACATCGGAATCGAGCTGTATCGGCCTGAGCTCGACCGACGAACGCCGGCGCGGCTCTCGATGCTCGGAGACCTGCGGGACGCGATCGAAGCGGGCCATCTCGGCGTCGAGTTCCAGCCGAAGCTCGACCTCGCGAGCGGGGTGATCACTGGTGCCGAAGCGTTGGTCCGTTGGACCCATGCTGTTCGTGGCGTCGTCGCCCCCGCCGAGTTCATCCGCGTCGCCGAAGAAACGGGCCTCATCAAACAGCTGACCGACTTGATGTTGGCCAACGGCATTGCCGCGCTGCGCCAATTCCACGACCGCGGCCACCGTCTGGGGCTCGCCGTCAACCTGTCGACGCACGACCTCGTCGATACGAAGCTCGCATCTCGAGTGAGAGCGCACCTCGAGGCCAACGGTGTCGAACCCGGATCGCTCACGCTGGAGATCACCGAGTCGTCGTTGTTGATCGACGGCCCACGTGCGCGTGCAACGATCGACGACCTGCACGCGCTCGGGGTCCGGCTCGCCATCGACGACTTCGGTACCGGCTACTCCTCACTCAGCTACCTGCGTCAGCTGCCGGTCCGCGAGCTCAAGATCGATCAGAGTTTCATCACGAATCTGCTCACCGACGAACAGGATGAAGTGATCGTCCGTTCGACGATCGATCTCGGACACAACCTCGGGTTGGAGGTCGTTGCCGAGGGCGTCGAGAGCGAAGCGGTGCTCGCCCGACTCCGATCGTTCGGATGCGACGTTGCTCAGGGGTATTGCATTTCTCGACCGCTCACTTCGAAGCGGCTGCTCAGCTGGCTTGCGACCACCGAACACCCGAGTCAGCGCCAGGACCCGCTCCACCCGGAAGAATGGTTGGAGCAGATCGAAGCCGAGGATCAGCACTGACACCGTTGCGACCGACAGGTCGCCGCAGGCGCGAGATAGGTTGAGAACATGGCCCTGCCCAAGGTGTGCGGCATCGAGACCGAATACGGAATCGTCGTTCGAGGCGCGGACAACAACCCCGTCACAGCGTCGTCGTTGCTGATCAACGCCTACCTCGCAGACACGGCTCGCGATCGATCTCGAATCGACTGGGACTTCGAGGACGAGCAGCCGACGAACGACGCACGCGGATTCTCGTTGGAGCAGTCGATCGCTCCGGAAGTCGAGACCACCCTCGTCAATGCCGTTCTCACCAACGGTGCCCGGTTCTACGTCGACCACGCTCACCCCGAGATCTCGACCCCGGAGGTTCGAACGGCCCGAGAGGCAGTCGTGTGGGACCGCGGTGCCGACGAGATCGTGCGCAGGGCGATGATCGCGGCGAAGTCGATGCTGCCGGAGGGCGCCGAGATCGTCATCCACAAGAACAACTCGGACGGGAAGGGCAACAGCTACGGCTGTCACGAGAACTACCTCGTCGCACGGGAGCTGCCGTTCGGCCGCCTCACTCGCCAGATCACGCCTCACTTCGTGACACGACAGGTCTTTGCGGGCGCAGGCAAGGTCGGGTGCGAGCTCCCTGGGCGCGCCGCTGACGAGGTCCCGTACCAACTCAGCCAGCGCGCCGATTTCTTCGAAGAGGAGATCGGCCTCGAGACCACGTTGAAGCGCCCGATCGTCAACACCCGCGACGAGCCGCACGCAGATCCTCAGAAGTACCGGCGCCTGCATGTCATCGTCGGCGATGCGAACATGAGCGAGGTGGCGACCTACCTCAAGGTCGGAACCACGGCGCTGGTGCTCGCGATGATCGACGATGACGAATTGGGCGACGATTGGTCGCTTGCCCATCCAGTTTCCGCGATCCGACAGATCAGCCACGACCCCACGCTCGAGCAGACCATCCAGCTCGCCGACGGTCGCAGAGCCACCGCGTTGGAGATCCAGTGGGGACTGTTCGAACGCGCCCGCAAGTACGAGCAGTCCCACGGACTCGACGCCGTCGGCGAAGAGGTCGGGGTCGATGTGCTGGAGCGCTGGGAAGGCGTGCTGACGGGGCTCGAGCGGGACCCAGACTCAGTGGCGCACCAGGTCGACTGGGTTGCGAAGCGTCGCGTGGTCGAGGGGTATGCGGCTCGCCACGGTGTCGAGCCCGGTTCGGCCAAGTTGAAAGCGATCGACTTGCAGTACCACGACATGCGCCCGGAACGGTGTCTCGCACTGCGAGCCGGTCTTGAAACACTGGTGAGCGACGAAGAAGCACTTGCGGCGATGACGCAACCGCCGTCGAGTACGCGTGCGTACTTTCGCGGGCGGTGTCTCGACAAGTTCCCGGCCGACATCGTCGCAGCGAACTGGGATTCGATGGTGTTCGACATCGGGCGCGATCCGTTGCGGCGAGTTCCGATGATGGAACCGCTGCGCGGGACCGCTGATCACGTTGCTACCTTGATCGACGAGAGCAACACGGCACGAGAACTGCTGGATCGTCTCGGCGATCCCGGCACGACGTGACCCGAGTACATCCGCAGAGATCGACAAAGAACCGACGAGGAGTTTCCCATGGCGGAACGGCAGCAGAAGTCGAAACAGTCCACTGATCGCACCGACGACACCGTTGACGAGGCTGCGCCGCCGGTCACTGAGCGTGGCGAAGAGCTGAAGGCGGAACTCGACGATCTCCTCGATGAGATCGACGAAGTGCTCGAGACCAACGCGGAGGACTTCGTCAAGTCGTACGTCCAGAAGGGCGGGGAGTGAACGGTGTCGATGCCGTTCTTCACGCCGTCGGAAGATCCGGGTTCGAACTTTCCTGACCTCTTGAAGCGGATCGGACTCGATCCGTCCGCCCGCCCGATCGAGGGAAAGCTGCTCGCCGATGACCTCGGGGTCCCTCACGCAACGACCTGCGTAGCGCTGCGCTACGACGGTGGCGTGGTGATGGCCGGTGACCGTCGAGCTACCTCCGGCAACCTGATCTCGCATCGGACGATGGAGAAAGTCGTGCAGGCGGACCGGCACAGCGGTGTTGCAATTGCTGGTTCCGCGGGTCCGGCAATGGAGATGGTCAAGCTCTTTCAGTTGCAGCTGGAACACTACGAAAAGGTCGAAGGCTCGTCGTTGAGCCTCGAGGGCAAGGCGAATCAACTGTCGGCGATGGTGCGCGGCAACCTGCCAGCCGCCATGCAGGGCATGGTGGTCGTCCCGATCTTTGCGGGATACGACCTGCTCCGTTCCACGGGTCGTCTCTGGGACTTCGATGCGACCGGAGGTCGATACGAGGAACGCAACCACGTCGCTACCGGGTCGGGCAGCTTGCATGCGAGCACCGTGATCAAGGTGGGCTTCACAACGGATCTGACTCGTGATGCAGCCATCGACCTTGCGGCGACCGCACTGTGGGAAGCGGCCGATGCAGACAGCGCAACCGGCGGCCCCGATGCGCTTCGCGGTATCTACCCGGTGGTCGCCTGGATCGACAGCGATGGTTGGGAACGCGTCACGGACAGCGATCTGGCCGAGCGGTACGGTCGAATCATCGACGCCGTGAGCGAACGGGTGGTCGGCTCATGAGCATGCCGTTCTACGTCGCTCCCGAGCAGATGATGAAGGACCGCGCGGACTATGCGCGCAAGGGCATCGCTCGTGGGCGCGCCCTGGTCGCGATGCGGTACCAGGACGGCATCGCGATCGTTGCCGAGAATGCCTCGGAGACACTTCGCAAGGTGAGCGAGATCTACGACCGTATCGCGTTTGCGGGTGTCGGGAAGTACAACGAGTTCGATCAGTTGCGCGTGGCGGGCATCCGCTCGGCAGACCTCAAGGGCTTTCAATACTCCCGCGACGACGTCGACGCTCGGAGCCTGGCGAACAGCTACGCCCAGATGCTCGGAAACATCTTCACGCACGAGATGAAGCCGATGGAAGTCGAAATACTCGTGGCCGAGGTGGGTCGAGAACCCGACGCGGACCAGATGTTCCACATCCTCTACGACGGCACCGTCGTGGACGAGCGAGATCATGCAGCGCTCGGCGGTGACGCTGAGGCAATCAGGACCCGTCTCACCGAGAACTGGAGCGAGGGTCTGGATCTCGCCGGCGTGGTCGCCGTCGGTGTTGCTGCGCTGTCCGGTGATGAACGAGAGATCCCCGCGGGCGACCTCGAGGTCGCCGAACTCTGCCGGGGCAATGGGCGGCGCTGCTTCCACCGGTTGTCGGAGGCCGACGTCCTCGCTCTGCTCCCACCGTCGTAGCGGGTTCCGGTCGCCGTGGTCCGCGGACGCATCACTACCGTGTGGTGATGACCTATGCACCGGCGCACCGGCCGTTCTACGACGCCGACAGCCACATCATGGAGTTGCCCAACTTCTTGATCGACTACGCGGATCCTGGAATTCGCGACCGTCTCCGCCCGGTGAGCTATCAGGCGTCACTCGTCACCGATGAGGAGGTCGAGGCCATCGTCGCCAACGGTTCGAAACACACGGTGGAGCACGTCGAAGCGCAGGTTGCTCTGGGGGACCAACTCATCGCCGAGTCGAAGGAAATCCAGGCGCTCGGAGCGTTCGATCGCGACGATCGGTCAGTCGCGATGGACATGCTCGGGTTCAAGAAGCAGCTGGTGTTCGCAACCCACAGCGTCGTGACACCGTTCTCGGCCAGCAGCAAGGTGACCGACGACTTGCGGTATGGCGCGACCCGGGCTCACAACCGGGCGATGCGTGACTTCGTTGCCAACGACGACCGCCTGATGGGCGTCGCCGTGGTTCCGCTGAACGACCCCGAGTCCGCCTTGGCCGAGGTCGACTTCGTGCTCGAAGCGGGCTTGGAGGCGGTGTGGGTCCCGCATCACGCTGCCGGAGCACGGTCGCCGGGCCATGTCGATCTGTGGCCGTTCTGGGAGCGCCTGGCAGACGCTGGACTGCCGTTTCTGCTTCACGTCGGTGGCGCGCCGCTTCAGCTGGACCCGGTGTGGAGTAACACCGGTCGTGACCCCGTGCGCGACTGGATGGGTGGCGGCGAGAACGTGCGGAGCAAGGACATGGCCGTCATGCATCAGGGACCTGAGACGTTCCTGTCGGTCATGGTCATGGACGGCATCTTCGAGCGATTCCCGAAGCTCCGTGGTGCCAGCGTCGAGCTGGGTGCCGGATGGGTGCCCGCGATGCTCGAACGACTCGACTGGGTGGTGCGATCCTGGAGTCGGGTGGATCAGTACCTCGCCGAGTTGGATCGAGTGCCCTCGGACACGCTGCGCGAGCAGATGGCCTTCACGCCGTTCGCGTTCGAAGACATCGGGATGCTGACCGACACGTCGCACGACGACCTCTATCTCTTCTCGAGCGACTATCCCCACGTCGAAGGTGGCAAGGATCCGATCGGGCGATTCGAGAAATCGCTGGGCGATCGTCCCGATCAGGTACGTGACCGGTTCTACGCCGAGAACTTCTTGAAGATCTTCCCCGGCGCACGCGTCCACTGATCGCGTCGGGGGCAGAGCGACGGACACAAATCAACCAGGCCGCCTCGCCGTGGCGACTACGTTGTCAGACATGTCCGACATGCCACAGGATCCGCCCGCAAACCCACAGCCGCCGGCAGGCGGTCCGCCACCCGCTCCTGCTCCGGGCGCTCCGGCGCCGGGTGCTGCGCCCGCAGGGTCGCCTCCACCTCCGCAGGGCTACGCACCGCAACCCGGTGCCCCCGCGCAGGCGCCCTACGGGGGTCCCCAACCCCAGCAGTTCGCAGGCGGTTCTTCCAAGGACGACAACACGATGGCACTGCTGGTGCACGTGTCAGCGATCTTCACCGGGTTCGTCGGTCCGCTCATCATCTGGTTGATCAAGAAGGACGAATCGCCCTTCGTCGACCGTCACGGCAAGAGTGCACTCAACTTCCAGTTCACGTTGCTGATCGGGTACATCGTGTCCGTGATCCTGTTCATCGTGCTGATCGGCATCTTGACGTTCTTCGCCTGCCTGATCCTCGGTTTGGTGTTCCCGATCATCGGAGCGATCGCTGCGAACAAGGGTGAGGAGTACACGTACCCGCTCTCGATCAAGTTCATCAAGTAACCCGAGGTCTCCATCAGCGCACGCCTGGGTTAGGTTGCGCTGATGGAGCGACGGATCTACGGACTCGAGAACGAGTACGGGGTCACCTGCACCCTGAGGGGGCAGCGCCGTCTCAGTCCGGACGAGGTAGCCCGCTATCTGTTTCGGCGTGTCGTGTCGTGGGGGCGCAGTTCGAACGTCTTCTTGCAGAACGGGGCCCGGCTCTATCTCGACGTGGGCTCACACCCGGAGTACGCCACACCCGAGTGTGATTCGATCTACGACGTCGTGGTGCACGACAAGGCGGGGGAGCGCATCCTGGAGCAGCTTGTCGAGTCGGCCGAGCAGCGTTTGGCCGAGGAGTCGATCCGCGGCACGATCTACCTCTTCAAGAACAACACGGACTCGGCGGGCAATTCCTACGGCTGCCACGAGAACTATCTGACGAGTCGCGACGACGACCTTGGCCACTACGCCGAGGTGTTGATTCCGTTCTTCGTCAGCCGACAGATCTACACGGGCGCCGGCAAGGTACTGCAGACCGCCCGCGGGGCGACCTTTTCGATCGCACAACGTGCCGAACACATCTGGGAAGGCGTGTCGTCGGCGACCACGAGAAGCCGTCCGATCATCAACACCCGCGATGAACCTCATGCTGACGCGGAGCGCTACCGCCGGCTGCATGTGATCGTCGGGGACTCGAACATGAGCGAGTACACCGCGTTCGTGAAGGTCGGAGCCGCAGCCTGCATGCTGCGAATGCTCGAAGACCCCCAGGTCGTCTTGCGCGACATGACGCTCGAGAACCCGATTCGAGCCATTCGTGAGATCAGCCATGACACGACGTGTCGGCGTACCGTTCGACTGGCGAACGGTCGCGAGGTGAGTGCGCTGGACATCCAGCGTGAATACCTCGACCGGGCGCTCCGGTACGCGGACGCGCAGGGTTTCCCGCCGCTCGAACAGCGAGCATTGGAGATGTGGCAACACTGCATCGAGACCATCGAAGACGATCCGCTCAAGCTGGACCGTGAAGTCGACTGGGTCATCAAACACAACTTGATCGAGCGGTTCCGTGAGCGCCACGACCTGCCCCTGGGCCACGCTCGCGTGCAGTTGCTCGACCTGCAGTATCACGACGTCAATCGGGCGCGGAGCCCGTTCTACAAGCTGCAGGATCGGGGCCTGGTCGAGCGAGTCTGTACAGATTCCGACATCGACACGGCCATCGACACGCCTCCGCAGACCACGCGCGCTCGCCTCAGAGGCGAGTTCGTCAAGCGCGCCAAGGAACGCAAGCGTGACTACACGGTCGATTGGGAGCATCTCAAGCTCAACGATCAAGCGCAGCGGACCGTGCTGTGCAAGGACCCGTTCAAGAGCCGCGACGAGCGAGTGGAACGCCTGATCGAGACGTTGTGAGCAGCCGGGTGCCGCTGTGGCGCCCGTTTCAGCTTGTACCGTGATCTGCGATGTCGACCTCGATGGATGCGCCAGCGGACGAGGATCGTTCGCGCGACGACGAGGAGGTCGGTGCTGGAGCCCGTGCGTTCGTCGACTGGATCGTCGTCGTTGCCGTGGCGCTCACCGTGGCGTTTCTCGTCCGCGGGTTCGTGTTGGCGCACTTCGTCGTCGAGGGCTCGTCGATGGACACGACACTCGCCACGGGCGATCGTGTCTTCGTCAACAAACTGTCGTACCGGCTCCATGACCCGAACCGCGGTGACGTGGTCGTGCTGCATCAGATCAGCGGCACGAACGAACGGGACCTGATCAAGCGAGTGATCGCCTTGCCGGGCGAGACCATCGAGATGACCAACTGCGAAGTTCGGATCACCGAAGAAGGCGCAACCGAGTCCCGTGTTCTGAGCGAGCCGTACCTCGACCTCGACGTGATCTCGGCGACATGTGGCGGCGACTTCGAGCCGGTGTCGGTGCCGGCCGATCACGTCTTCGTCATGGGAGACAACCGCAGCGGGTCTCAGGACAGTCGCAACCTGGGTCCGATTGCCGAGTCCGACTTGGTCGGTCGAGCGTTCGTGGTCTTCTGGCCGAGCGCCGACTGGCGTTGGCTCTGACCGAGTAGGACAAGTCGGCGGCGGCTGGTTTTGCCGCTGCCCTAGGTCTTGCCGACTTCGCGTTGCAGCGCGTCCATCATGACGTCGGTGTGATCGCTGTACACGGCGTCGACGCCCATGCGGAACGCCGTCTCCAGTTGGTGGTCGAACTGAAGATCCCAACTGAAGGTGTTGATGTCGAATCGGTGGAACAGCGTGACGAGGCCGCCGTTCCAGTCCGTGTAGTGCATGTTGATGACGTCGATCCCGGCGTCGGCGAGCTTGGCAGCGTGCAGCTCCGGGGTCGTCTTGAGCCGCTCGAGGCGGGTCGAGTGGACGAGCTTCACGTCGGCCAGGTCGTCGCGGCGTTCGACGAGGTGATCCAACGTCGGGTCGCACAGCCATGTTCGCGAAGCGGCGGCGGCTCCCTGACGGCGGGCAGCGTCGACGATCGGGCCGTACGCCGCAGTGTCCTTGACGTCGATCGACAGGTCGAAGTCTGAGCCACATTCGGCGTACAGCTCGTCCAACGTCGGAATGTGGGGCGGAAGCTCGTCTCGCCGGTAGGCGCTGATCCGTCGTCGCTTGATGCCTTTACGCACGACGCCGTCGTGGTCGAGTACTGCGATTCCGTCCGAGGTGACCCACGCGTCGGTCTCGAGGCCGGTGGCGCCGAGGCGCAGGGCGAGGGCGAATGCCTCGAGTGTGTTTTCGGGTGCGTGGGCGCGTGCCCCACGGTGAGCGAATGCGATCGGAGGGTCGAGGCGCGAGGGGAGTCGTTGTTGCATCCAAGATCACTCTGCCACGGCCGTAGACTCCACTTCGTGTTCAATCTGCAGGGCAGCGAGATCATTTTCATCTTGCTCATTGCTCTGGTCGTGCTCGGCCCGGAGAAGCTTCCAGGAGCGATCCGCCGCATGACGAGTCTCTACACCGAGCTTCGCAAGCTCAGCTCAGGCTTTCAAGACGAGTTCAAGTCGGTGCTCGACGAGCCCATCCGTGAGATGAAGAGCACCGCTGATCTGATGAAGAGCGCTGCCGACCCGAAGCGGATCGCCGAAGAAGCCGAGCGTGAAGCAGAACTCGAAGCCACTGCACAAAAGGAGCGGCAGGCAGCAAACGGCGCGGCGTCGATGGAGGCGGCGGGTGCAGCTCACCTCGCTCAGTCCGCCGATCCGGCGGAGGAGAACATCGCTGCCACGGAGGTCGATGCGTTCGCCGACCCCGTGGATCCTGCACCCGACGAGGAATCCGACTCATCCGCTGGTCAGGACAGCGATCCGAAGGACGACGAGAACGCGAGCACACCCCACCTTGCCGCCGTCGAGCTGAACGCTGACGAGGGCACGGACGAAGCGACCGAAGAGAAGTCGGCATGACGACAACCGAGACAACGGGTGAGGAGGTCTCCGGCGACACGATGACCCTCACCGAGCATCTCGCCGAGCTCCGCACCAGGATCATCCGGTCGATGCTGGCGGTCACGATCGGTGCGATCGTCATCATCGCGTTCTACGACGAGGTGCTGCTGTTTCTCGCCGACCCGTACATCGACCTCTGCAATCGCAGAGGCGAGAGCTTTTGTCCCGATGGTCCGGAGTTGAACGCCTTCAGCCCGACGGAGGGAATCTCCGTGCGAATCCGCGTCGGCATGTATGGCGGTGTCATCGCCGCGCTCCCGGTGATCCTGTGGCAGATCTGGCGTTTCGTCGTCCCTGCGCTCGAAGCGAAAGAGAAGAAGTACGCGATTCCGTTCGTGCTGTCCTCGGTGATCCTGTTCGGGGCCGGTGCAGCGCTGGCGTACTTCAGCGTCGACCAGGCGCTCGAGTTCCTCATCGGCTGGTCAGGCGGTCAGGTGACAGAGACGTACGGTGTCGATCGATACATCAACCTCGTGAGCTTGATGATCTTCGCGTTCGGTATCGGGTTCCTGCTGCCGGTGCTGCTGGTCTTCTTGCAGCTCGTCGGCGTGGTGACGCCTGGAACGCTCCTTCGCCAGTGGCGCTATGCGATCGTGGGTATCTTCGTCCTCGCTGCGTTGATCACCCCATCGGGTGACCCGGTGACCTTGATGACGCTTTCGGGGCCGATGATCGCGCTGTACTTCGTGGCGGTGTTGATCGGCTGGCTCGTTGCTCGCGGCAAGCTTCGTCGAGCAGCGGCCTGATCTCGTGGCGGCCAAGACCGTGCGGCCCGACCGCGCCGAGCTGATCTCAGGGCTCGCCTTTGCCCCGGACAAGTTTCAACTCGACGCGTTCAACACGCTCGACGCAGGGCGAAACGTCGTGGTCGCTGCGCCGACTGGGAGCGGAAAGACGGTGGTCGCCGAATACGGCATCGCCGCAGATCGGGCCGACGGTCGACGCTCGTTCTACACCGCACCGATCAAGGCGCTGTCGAACCAGAAGTACCGAGATCTCGTCGAACTCCACGGTGAGCATGCGGTTGGCCTCCTGACCGGAGACAACTCGATCAACGGTGATGCGCCGATCGTGGTCATGACGACCGAGGTGTTGCGCAACATGATCTACGCGGGGCGGACACTGGACGACCTCGGCACGGTCGTGGTCGACGAGGTCCACTTCCTCCAAGACACGTTCCGCGGTCCTGTGTGGGAAGAGGTCATCATCCATCTGCCTCAGCACGTGCGGCTGATCGCCCTGTCGGCGACCGTCAGCAACGTCGACGAACTCGCGGAGTGGATCGGCACGGTGAGAGGACCGACCGACGCGGTGGTGGAGAACAAACGACCGGTCGCCCTCGACAACAAGTACCTGGTCGCCGACCGGGACGAGAACAAACTGCACCTCCTCGACATGTTCATCGGCGGGGGACTGAATCGTGACGCGCTGAAGCTTGATGAGTCGGCCGTGCGCCGACGACCGCGAAAAGACGATCGCGGGAACAACCGGCGGCAGGGCCGCCAGGCTTCGGGTGGCCGCCGACTGGCGACGCCAGGCCGGATCGACACGGTCGAGTTGCTCGACGACAAGGGCTTGCTCCCGTCGATCTTTTTCATCTTCAGCCGCAACCAGTGCGACGAGGCGGCCAAGGCGTGTGTGGATGCCGGCATCGTGCTCACGGACGACCACGAGCGCACGATGATTGCGGCGATCATCGACGACCGTTTGGTGGGACTGGACCCCGACGACCTCGACGTGCTGGGCTACGACCGCTTCGTCCGCCAGCTCGACGCAGGCATCGCTGCACACCATGCGGGAATGGTTCCGGCGATGAAAGAAGTCGTCGAGGCGTGCTTCATCGCCGGCCTGGTGAAGGTGGTCTTCGCCACCGAAACCCTCGCGGTGGGAATCAACATGCCGGCTCGCTCCGTCGTGATCGAGAAGTTGACCAAGTTCACGGGTGACCACCACGAGCAGTTGACGCCGGGGCAGTACACGCAGCTCACGGGTCGGGCTGGACGGCGCGGGCTGGACGAGGTCGGTGATGCCGTGGTGTTGTGGTCGCCGTGGACGCGCTTCGACGAAGCTGCGCAGCTGGCGAGCAGTGCCTCGTATCACCTCCGCTCGGTGTTCCGTCCGACGTACAACATGGCGGCCAATCTGATCCGCACGCACTCCGCCGATGAGGCGCATCGACTGCTGAACCTGTCGTTTGCACAGTTTCAGGCTGACCGCGACGTCGTGCGAATCGAAGCTCGGCTCGAACGCAAGCGTCAGACACTGAGCGAGAAGCGCGCAGAGGCGGAGAGCCCGTACGGTGACATCTCGGAGTATCGCCGCCTCAGGGACTCGGCGTCGGCCGAACGTCGCCAGCGCCGCAACGGCATCTCGCCGGGGCAAATGCGAGGTGCGCTGGCCAAGCTGAAGCCGGGCACGGTCATTCGCGTTTCCCGCGGTGACGTGAAGGGCCCCGTTGCCGTCGTCGCCACCGCTCACCGCAAAGCGGGTGTTCGCTTGACGGTGATCACGAAGGGCGAACAGGTCCTTCAGATCGACAGCGAGGACTTCGAGGACATTCCGAGTCCCGTCGGATCGATCAAGTTGCCGCCCAACTTCGGACCTCAGCGCAAGGGGTATCGTCGCGACGTTGCAAAGCGGCTTCGCACTGCGAAGATCACGTCAGATCGCCAGGTGGTGAGATCGAACCCGTCGGGCCGCCGGCCACTCCACCACGACGACCTCGACGTGGCCCGGGACCCCGATCTGCGGATGCGGCTGGAGGCCGCGGCGCGCGCCGATCGCCTGGAGACCGAGATCGCTCGCTTGCAAGAACGCGTGTCGGACAAGAACCAGTCGCTGGGCGACGAATTCGACCGGGTCCTGACGCTCCTGGACGAGTGGGGGTACGCGGAAGTCGCCGATTGGAAGCTCACCGAGCACGGCGAAGTGCTCGCAAGCGTCTTCAACGAGACCGACCTCCTCGTCGCCGAGATGCTTCGTGATGGTCTGCTCGACGATTTGAGTCCGGCGGATCTCGCCGCGGTGGTTTCGTGCGTCGTCTACGAACATCGCAGCCCAGAGGATCCGCCTGCCCCGTGGTTCTCGTCGAAAGACGTTCGTGCCCGCTGGGTCCGGCTTGCGGCGATCAGCGAAGAGATCCGTTCAGCCGAGCGTCGGCTCGGCCTGGGGGAGCACCGCGCTCCCGATCCGACCTTCGCAGCGATTGCTCATGCCTGGGTCGCCGGCGAAGGTTTTGCGGAGATCGTCGACGAGGAAGAGCTCACGGGTGGTGACTTCGTGAGAACCATGAAGATGCTCATCGACTTGCTGCGTCAAATCGCGAAGGTCGCGACGACGTCGTCCGTGCGATCCGCCGCCAGTCGCGCGATCGACGAGGCGGTCCGCGGCGTCGTCGCTGACGGCTCGGCGCCGGGGTGAGCGAGGCGACCGCATGACGATTTCGAAGGGCGCCGACTGGGGCCAACCGGTGGAGCGGCCGCTGGACTTGCGGATTGCTGCGAGTGACCTCGAACTCGCGCAGATGCTCGATGACGGGTCGGGTCAACCGACAGCGGTGAGCTCGGGAGACATGCATCGCACCGTGGGGTCTCGCCCCGTGGGCGATCGAAGCGAGCTCCGTGCACTTCCCGTGGATCTGCTCCGTGTGTCGCTCGACGATGGTGCGCCCGTGGTCGCGGTTGCCCACGTGCTCGCTCGGAGCCCCTGGCGAGCTGGCGGCTGGTGGCGCGGCGACGCCCTTGCCGTGATGAACGCCGAGTTCGTCGGAAACTTCGATGTCGCGCCGCGGGGTCACCCCAACGACGGTCGAGTCGAGACGTTTCGCGCGGGACCCGAGCTGAGCATTCGTCAGCGGTGGGAGGTGCGGCGGCGTCTGCCGAGCGCCCGACACCTGCCGCACCCGCTGATCGCAGCGCGTCCTGTGCGGTCGATGACCTGGGAGTTCGAGCGGCGCCAAGCCGTCCGAATCGACGGGCGTGCGGCCGGCACAGCTCGTCAGATCACGGTCGAGGTCGAGGCTGATGCGGCGGTCTTGTATGCCTGACTTCGAAGACCATCGCGAGAACCAGGGGGACGATCCCGGCTCCGACGCCTCGGGGGCCGTAGAGTCTCCGACCGTGGCCGTGTACGTCCCCGAGTCCTTCACCGCGGACGAAGCTGATGTTCTCCGTCGGTACTTCACAAATCTCGACGGGCCGGTGTTCGCGCTCGTCAACTTGCCGGAGGTTGTGAAAGGCGCGCTGTTCGCCAGGTACAGCAGGAGTCCCAAGTCGTTGCGACGTCTTTTTTTGGACGAGTTCGTCGGCGATCTGGACATCAAGGGGGATCAGTCGATCGATGCGACCATCGGGCTCGACCGGGCCGAGGAGCTCTACGAGCGAGTCTTCTTCGACTACGGCGACGACTCGGTTGCGCAACTCGGCGGTGTTCACCTGGCGTGCGAGCAGGCCTCGAACCTGTTGACGAAGGTGCTCGAGTGGGGTCGCCTCATGAGTTACCTCGAGCAGAGCACGCGATACATCGCCTACGACTCCCGCCTCGGCGGTCGCTACCGGTACCACCGCGACCCCGATGTCTTGGCAGGCGCACTCGGGACTCGATACGTCGGGGACATGGATCGAATGTTCGATGCGTACAGCCAGTGTGCTGAATACGTGACCGACCACGTCCGCAGCACGGTCGAGCGAGGTCCGGACGACAGTGAGTTCGTTTATCGCACAGCGACGCGGGCCAAAGCGCTCGACGCCGTGCGTGGGATGCTGCCCGCCGCGGCCACATCGAACGTCGGGATCTACGGGACCGGTCAAGCGTTCGAAGCGCTGCTGCTGCGGATGCGCTCGCATCCACTGCCCGAGGCGCGGAGCTACTCAGATCTGATGCTCCACGAGCTCCGCAAGGTGATCCCGAGCTTCCTTCGTCGTGTCGATCTCCCCGAGCGAGGTGGAAAGTGGGTCGACTACCTGACGGACACTCGAGAGTCCTCGGGCGCGCTGGTGTCTGATCTCCTCGGCGACACTCCGGTCGAGCCGAGCCCCGAGGTCGCCCTCGTCGACTTCGATCCCGATGCCGAGGACAACCTGCTCGCAGCCATCTGCTACTCGCACTCGTCGCTGCCGGAAGCCCAGATCCTGGCGAAGGTTCGCGACTTCAGCGTCGACGAACGCGTCGCGCTGTTCAAGGCCTACATCGGTGATCGATCGAACCGTCGACACAAGCCGGGCCGAGCATTCGAGCGCAGCTTCTACCGGTTCGATGTGTTGAGCGACTATGGCGCCTTCCGAGACATGCAGCGTCACCGGATGCTGACGATCGAGTGGCAGAAACTCACTCCGAATCACGGGTACACGCGCCCGGAGCTGGCGGAGGAAGCCGGCGTCGGCGGCCTGTTCGACGAGACGATGCAACGTTCTGCGGACCTCCACGATGCGATGCACGAGGCGTACCCGGAACAGGCGCCGTATGCGGTTTCGATGGCGTACCGAATGCGGTACAACATGCAGTTCAACGTGCGCGAGGCGTTTCACATGCTGGAGCTCCGTTCGTCCCCGCAGGGACATCCTTCCTACCGACGTGTCGCTCTCGACATGCATCGTTTGATCGGGGAGCAGGCCGGTCACCATGCACTTGCAGCTGCAATGAACTTCATGACCACCGAGGCTCCTGAACTCGAGCGCCTCGAGTCGGAACGGCGTGCAGAAGCGCGCCGCGAGTCCTGACCTGCGCCTCTCTCGCCGTGGTGTGACGGGTGTCACGCCATTGCCATCCGACGAGGCGCGCCGACTTGCGTATGCTCCGCCGAACACGGCCTGCACATGCAGTGCCGACCCGACTGACGAAGCGGACGATCCGACCACATGGCTGACGACGAGATCATCGACGAAGAAGAAGAGACCGAGGAAGACGATCCGGACGAAGAGGTTCCGGACGTCGAAGAGCTCGACGTCGATGATGACGTCGCGGTCGTGGTCGATGATGATGACGACGACGATGACGTCGTCGATGACGACGACGACGCTGACGATGAGGCGCCGCGCACCAAGCGTAAGAAGCGCAAGGGCGAGGCCGATGACGACGACGATGATGACGACGACCTCGATGACGACGATGTCGAAGAGGACCTCGACAAGATCCTGAAGGACCGTCTCGTCGCCAAAGAAGACGAAGACGACGACGAGGAAGAAGAAGAGGCGCCGGCGAAGGGCGAGGGCGGCGAGCGGCTGCAACCCAAGCAGCAGAACGAGCAGCTGTGTAGCTCGTGCTTCTTGTTGGTCAAGAGCTCGGCGCCGAATTGTCCGGTCGGCGACGACGACTGTCCGATCTTCTCCTGAAGATCCTGGCGACCGTGACCGAAGAGCCCCGCGAGGACATCGACCCGGCGGTCATCGCGCGTGCAGCAATCGAGACACTCGTCTTCGCCCCGATCGGGCTCGGTGCGAAGTTCGTCGATGATGCCCCAGGAGCGCTGCGTCGGGTCCGTCAGGAGCTGAGCAACGCTCGCTTCATCGGACGCTTGACCGTCGAGCAGGGCGCAGCGCGACTTCGTGAGCGGGCTGACGAGCAGCCAGCGGGATCCCCACGCGATCGCGATGCGGTGGAGCCGGCAGGGGAGCGGGGAACACTCCCGATCGAGGGATACGACGAGATGCCCGCAATCGAGATCGTGGCGCTGCTCGAGACGCTCACGACGGCTCAGCGTGAGGTGGTGGCCGAGCACGAAGCGGCGCATCGTCGGCGACGTACGGTGCTCGGCAAGATCGCTCAGCTCGACGCATGAGTCTGCTTGCGGGAGTCGATGATGCAGGCGTGCGCCCTGTCGACCTCGGCGACGCAGATGATGTCGCTCAGTTGAGTCTGCTCGAGGCTGAAGGCCGCTCAGCGCTCGATGGGCAGCGTGGCGGCGAGCGTTGGCTCGTCGAGCACCCCGAGGTCGGCGAACAGTGGCGAGAGCGCGGCTCAGCGCCCGGTGCGGACGTCGTGGTGGCACACATCGGCCCGGTGGTCGTGGGGTACCTGCTGGCAGATCTCGATGGCGACCAGATCGTCCGTGTCGATCAGGTCTGGGTGACGCCGGAGGCTCGCGAGAACGGGTTCGGTGACGCACTTCTCGAGCTGGCGATCGAGCGTGCGAGAGCCCTCGGAGCAGTCGCGGTCGAGGGCCAGGCGTTACCTGGCGACCGCCATACGAAGAACCTCTATGAGCGAGCGGGCATCGTTGCTCGCCTCATCACGACCTACCGACCGCTGTGAGCGCCTAGCGGCCCGACCAGTTCGGGGCACGCTTCTCGATGAAAGCGGTGAGGCCTTCCTTGAGGTCCTCGGACTGCATCACGGTGCCCATCGCAGCGTTCGTCATCGAGATCAAGGTCTCGTCGTTCTCGTATTCACTGGCCAGGACGACCTTGCGGCTTTCCCAGACGGCCATCGGGGCGTTCGCGACGATCTGCTCGGCGAGACGCATTGCCTCCTCGGTTGCTTCGCCCGGAGCGACGAGGCGTGACACCAGCCCGAGCTCGTAGGCGCGTTGAGCGGGAATCGGTTCGCCGGTGAGGATCGCTTCCATCGCAGCGGACTTTCCGATCGCTCGTGGCAGTCGGAACAGGCCGCCCGCGCCTGCGATGAGGTTGCGTTTGACTTCGGCGAGTCCGAAGGAGGACTGCGTTGTTGCGACAACGAGATCAGCTGCCAACACGATCTCGCAGCCGCCTGCCGTCGCCAACCCATCGACGGCGACGATTACCGGCTTCTTTCGCTCGCGATAGACGAATCCAGCGAAGTTGCCCCGCTTGGTGTTGAGGCGGGCTCCCTCGCCGCTGTTGAGCGCCTTCAGGTCCGCTCCGGCGCAGAAGACCGGACGCTGCTGCCCGTCGGTGTTCGCTTGGAGCACACCGATCCAGACGTCGTCGTCAGCTTCCATCTGATCGATCGCAGCTTCCATCGCCTCGGCGACGTCGCCATTGACTGCGTTTCGTGCCTCGGGGCGGTTGAGTGTGATGAGCCCGATCCGGCCGCGTGCCTCGTAGGTGACGTTGTTGTTCGTGGCGTCTGACATGGACGCCGACAGTACGACGACGTTTGGTCTCGCGGCGAATTCGGGACGTCGGCGGCGCTACTCGGAGGGTGTTGAGTCGGTTGCCGCTTCTGTGCTCGAGCTGTCGGCCGCGGCCACAGGAGGCTCCTCGTTCGAGGGCTCGGCAGCGGCAGCCGTATCCGGCTCGGTCGTCGTCTCTGATGCAACGGCGTCCGGCTCGGTCGTCTCCGGTGGCTTGGGCTCCGGCGAGGGAGCTGGGGTGGCTGCTTCGGTCGCGGGTGCCGCCGCCTCGGCTTCAGGAGCTGTGGGGGCCTCCTCAGGCTTCGGGGCCGCAGCCTCAGGCGTGCTTGCAGCCTGTTGCTTCTCAGGCTTCGGCTGGCCGCCGCCACGACCGCCCGCGTTGCGGTTGGCGCTGTCACGGCCTCCACCGTCACGGCCGCCACCGTCACGGGCTGCAGGCTTCTTGCGCTTGTTGTCCTTGCGTGGGCCGGGGCGCAGCGGCTTGGGCCGCGGCGTGTCGGCCGGTACTTCGACACCCAGCAACGCTGCGATCTGGGGCAGCAATGGGCCGAGCCGGAGTGCGGTCTTGCGCAGATCGTCGGTGATCGACGACGGGGGAGCGGTCGGGTTGACCAGTGTGCGGACCGGCGAGAATGCTGCGGCCTCCATGACGGCTGCCCAACGGTCCGATGAGTCCTCGGCGGTCAAGCCAGCGGTTGCTGCCTCGCCGAGCTTTCGAGCCAGTTCGGGTGGGAACAT
>CALIOL010000162.1 GCA_938044705.1 uncultured Ilumatobacter sp.
CCACGGTCAGCACCCCCAGCGTCACGCCGGTGGCGATGCGGAGCGACCGAGACGCGAGCCGGGTCACCAGCTCGCGCATCGCGATGAGCCGAACGCCGCGCCACCAGCTCGAAGCGTGTCGTTCCACGCTCACCGCTCCCCTGCCTCATCCTCGGTTGCGGCCCGCGTGGCCGACCGACCGACCAGTTCGATGTACAGCTCCTCCAGTGACCGCTCGACGGAACGGAACTCCACCACGCTCCCCGCGACCCGCGCGGCATCGAGCACCAACGAGGGGTCCGCGGCACGCGCGATCTCGACCTCCACCACCGGCCCGTTCATCGAGGCCGCGTCGACCACATCGACGTCTCGCAACAACGTGTACACCGCCGACGCCTCGGTCTCGCCCGTCATCGCCACCCGGAACCGCTGCGGGTTCGCAGCTCGGAGCTCATCCAGGGTGCCGATGGCCACCATCTTCCCGGCGTCGATGATGCCCACACGATCTGCGATCTTCTCGACCAGGTCGAGCTGATGACTCGAGAACAGCACGCCGACGCCAGACGCCGCCACTTCACCGAGCACCTTGCTCATCACCGACGTCGCCACGGGGTCCAACCCGGCGAAGGGCTCGTCGAGCACCAGAAGCAGCGGGTCGTGCACCAATGCGGTCGCGAGCTGCACACGCTGCTTGTTGCCGCTGCTCAGTGTCTCGATCGAGTCGTCGAGGTGCTGCGCGATGTTCAACCGGTGCGCCCACTCCTCCACCATCGTGTTCGCTTCGGCACGTCCCACGCCGTGGAGTTCGGCGAAGTAGCGAAGCTGGGCTCGGACCGTCATGCGTACGTACACGCCGCGCTCGGCAGGCACGTAGCCCACGCCGTGCGCAACATCGTCCTCGAGCAGTCGACCGAGGACCGTCGACGAACCGCTGTCGGGAGCGAGCAACCCGAGCGACATCCTCATCGTGGTGGTCTTGCCGGCGCCGTTGCGTCCGCAGAAGCCGAAGATCTCGCCGCGTCGCACATCGAACGACACGTCGTCGACCGCCACCGTCGTGCCGAATCGCTTCGACAGACCGGACACCTCAAGGGTCGACAAGCCCGTTGCGGGCGGTGGAGGCTGAATCGGCGTCGTCATCTCAAGTCGGTGCCCGCCGACTCGGGAATCTAGCGACCAAGACCGACAGCGAGTGGTCGCGGTGAAGAGACCGCTTCTTCGCACATCGACTCGTCGTTGCCCACGAGGTCCAACCTGTGCGACGCAAGCGACAACGTCGCCGAGTCGTGCGTCGCCAGCAACACCGCCGTGTCACGCGAGACATCGACGATGAGTTCACGAACGAGCTGCTCGCTCTCGACGTCGAGCTGCGAGGTCACTTCGTCGAGAACGAGCAGCGACGGGCGGCGCAACACCGCACGAGCGAGCGCGAGGCGTCGCCGTTCGCCACCCGACAGGTCGGTACCTCCACGCTCGATCGGACGATCGAGGTCCGCGAATCTGCGGGCCAAGCCCAGCTGCTGCACCACGGGCAACAGGTCGCGCTCATCGATGGCCACGCCGCCGTACGTCAGCGCTTCGCGCAACGTTCGGCCTCCGATCGGCGCGGACTGCTCCACCAGCGCCACATGGCGTCGCAACGCAGCGACGTTCCACGCCGAAACCGCTCGACCGTCGACGAGGACGCTTCCGTTGCGCGGCACGTGGAAGCCGACCAGCATCGACAGCGCTGTCGACTTGCCCGCACCCGACGGCCCGACGATCGCGGTGACCCCCGATGCGGGAACGGTCCCGTCGAGACGAGCCAGTACCGGGCCGCCATCGAAGGCGAGTTCGACATCGCGGAACGCCGCCGCAGCAACACCGCTTCGACCGCGCACGCTCGCCCGCTCGACAGAATGCGGGAGCGTGGGCTCGACCGAGTCGTCACCGAACTCGATGTCGGCTTCGGTCGGCAGCTCTTCCACGGCGGACAGTCGCTCCAACGCTGCTCGGCCCGCCTGGAGCACCGCGAAGGCCTGCGTGACCTGCGTGACCGGTTGGGACAACTGCATCGCGTACAGCAGGAACCCGACCAGCGCCGCGATCGAGAGCGCGCCATCGTCGACGCGAACAGCACCGATGCCGAGCACGACGAGGAACGACAGCTGAACGGCCAACCCGGACGCGACGACCGAGAGCGCGGTCCACCGACCGGCGCGAGTGCCGGCGTCTCGGACGCGAGCCGAACTCGAGCCGATGCGTCGAGCCTCGAGCCGTTCGGCACCCATCGACTTGACGGTCGTATGCATGCTCAACACGCGCTCGACGTCGTCGGCGAGATCACCGGTTGCGGCGCGCTGTTCGATCGTCGCGTCGCGGACGTGTGGCATCAAGAAGCGAACGGCGAGCGTCGGGATGACCAGCACTGCGAGGGTGACGATCAGCAACGTCGTGTCGAGCCGCGCCATCAACACGATGGCCCCGACGATGCTCACGACGCCGAGCAGAATCTGCACGCCAGCCTGCAGCGCAAGCTGGCGCAGCAGCGCGGCGTCGCCGGTGATGCGAGCGATCAGGTCGCCTGAGGCGCTCGTGCGGATCGATGGAACCGTCGCCGACAGCAGCCGCTGCATCGTCGTCCGACGGACATCGAACACCAGGTTCTCACCCGCTCGGATCAGCAGGTGGGTACCGAGGCCGCTCGCGATCGCAGCGACGGCGATGACCAGAGCGAGCCGAGCGACCATCGGCCCGAGCGGATCGCCGAGGGCGAGTGCTTCGAGGACCCCGGTTGCGGTGAGCGGCAAGATGAGTGCAGAGATCGCACCGACG
>CALIOL010000163.1 GCA_938044705.1 uncultured Ilumatobacter sp.
GCGAGACGCTCCTCGCCCGGTGCCGAGAGCGCGAAGTACAGCCCGACAACCTCATGGTCGATGCCGCCCGCGCGCAGAATGCGGGTCAGTCCCTCTTGAATCGTGCCGCCCCAGCCGACGTCGGCGACGACCAGCGGACCGTCGTCGAGTGCGAGCTGATCGTGGAGATACGTCAGTACACGCGAGCGCAGCGCCGCGGCATGGTCGGCGATCTGATCGCGAAGCACAGCGTCGTCAGCGAGGGCCTCGTAACTCTCGGCGATGCGGTTCGGGTCTGCTCGATCGCCGCCGAATGCTGCGCGCACGCGATCGGGGTCGCACGCGAACGCCCGGACCACGTGGTCGACATCGAGGTCGCCTCGTCGGGCGAGCGCCGTCATCAGCTGGTCGGGGGTTGCATCGGTCACCGCGGCGCGCATCGTCACCCAGCGCGACACGTGGAGCCGGACGGGCGACGGGTCGCCACCTCCGGTCGTCGCCGTTGCCTCGAGTAACCGTGCGATGGTTTCTCCCTCGCGCAACATGCAGTGGACGTGCGACCCGCCGAGTTCCCTGGTGCTCTCCGCCACCCATCGGGCAAAGCCCGCCAACGCGGGGCCGACGACTCCAGCGCCGAATTGGAACGACTGATCGCGTTCGTAGCGGCCGGCACCGACGAGCACGCCTCTGACCGCCGCGGTGATGCCCAGGTCGGAGCCCGCAGCGGTCGACCACGCCCGCAGGGCCGGTCCCGGCAACTCGACGTGACGGTCGGCCGATGCGACGTCGACGTGGACCGCGTGGGCCCCCAAGGCCTCGGCAGTCTCGACGTCTGCGACTTCGTTGTCACCGAGGTGCGCGACTCGACTCGCCTCGACCCCACGCAGCTCGATTGCCTGAGCGAGAAGACCGTGCGCTTTGCCGAGCCGGTGGTCGGCTGAGGTGACGACCTCATCGACCAACGACATGTCGACACCGGCGTCGTGGAGCACGGTCGTGAGTTGCTCCGACGTGAGATAGATGTCGCTCACCAACACCACGGGAATGCCGAGGTCGCGGGCCGACTCGAACGCTTTCACCGTTTCGGGGATCGGCTGCAGCGCTTCAGCTTCGAGCACGAGCTCGGCGTCGAGCATGGTCGTGCGTTCTCCCCACGACTCGGGCATCCGCTCCCAGACCTCTGCCAACGTCACCTCCGGGGCCGCGACCTGCGGATCCGCCACCAGCTGCGCCTCGGAGATGCCCGGCGTGGCGGCCGTGAGTTCGCGGCGACGTCGGGCTGAATGCTCACGTCGAGCCTGGCGCTCGGCGGCACGGCGAGTCGACGCGAAGAGGTGTGGCGTGACGTGCGCCGGGAGATCGAGTGTCGTCGCCAAACGGACGAACAGGTCGCTCGGTGTGGCGACCGGTCGGGTCACCAGGGTGTCGAACACGTCGGATGTCATCAGGTCGATCTCGCCGGCTCGGAGCTTCGACCGCAGCATGTCCAAGGTGGAGGGTGCGGTCCACTCCGCAGCTCCGCGGCCCAGCACGTCGTAGTGCTCGAGCCGCGTCGTTTCTCTGGAGTGGTGGGCCGCTCGGAATCCGCGCGTGTTCACGTCGAGTCGGTCGTCGTCGACGAGCAGACTGACGCCGGGATGAAAGAGCGTGTGCTGTCCTTCGTCCGCGAGGCGCATGCTGAGTTCGGCGAGCGCAACGTCGAGCGAGGCCCCCGAAGCGAATCCGCCGGAACGTGCGAATGTCGCCGTGGCGATCGTGAATCCGTAGGGAGCGAGCGCGGACACCTCGCGCACGACGAAGAAGGCTCCCCACGGGCCGGGCGAGTCGGCCGGCTCTCCGGTGACCTGCTCCATCAGGGAGGGTTCGACGACGCGTCCGACGCTCGCGAGGTTTCCTGACGACGAGACGAGCTTTGGTCCCACTGCGCCGACGCCGGGCTGGACCGCTTCGAACGCAAGTGGTGCGACCCACTCGATGTCGACCGCAGCAAGGTCGGGAACGAGACAGACCACGTCGCTCGTGGCAGCGGCGATCGTCTCGTTCACTTCCTGCACGTCGGAAGCAGCGCTGATCTTGATAAACGCCACGGTGGGGGTGCCGTCGAGCGGCCCCGTGTCCAGACGGACCGACGTCGTCGGTTGGCCTTCGTGCGTCACGGTCACGGCGGTGCGCGACATGCCGCGGCGGTCCACTGCGGCTTGAGCACAACGTTGCACCGCATCACACATCTCCGGCTTTTCGGACGCGTCGAGTGCACTCGAGCCGGCGATTGCTCGCCACGAGTACAAGCTGCGAGGAACGTGCCCGACCGACTGACCACCGCGTTGGGCATGCTCGATCACGCGTAACCAGAAGTCGTAGTCCTGCGACGGTTCGAACTCCCGGCGAACACGGATGTCGCCGATCGTCGTGCGCCGCCCGGCGACGAGATGCGCGAGGTAGTGATGACCGAGGTGGCGGCGGGGGCTGTAGTCGGGTTTCGCATACGGAGCGAGCACGCGGCCATCGGCGTCGATCAACTGCTCGTCGGTGTAGACGACGTCGTGCTCGCTGTGTTCGGCGAAGTGGTCGATCAGCGAGATCACAGCTTCTGGATGGATCACGTCGTCGTGGTCGCAGATGGTGATCAGCGACCCGGTAGCTGCATCGAGGCCGTCGTTCGTCGCTGCGGCGATACCGCCGTTCTCAGGTCGCTCGATCAGCTTGCGGTTGGGTCCGAGCGTGCACCACTCGGTGAGCAGCTCGACGATGCGCTGGTCGGTCGAAGCGTCGTCGACGAGGATGCACTCCCAGTCCGTCGAGGTCTGTGCGGCGATGGCGTCGAGCTGCGTGATGAGCGCGTCGTGAGGTGGGTCGTAGACCGCCATCACGATCGAAACGCCTGGCTCCGGTGTGCCGGCGCGTTCGAAGGGTCGTCGTGGCACGTCGAGATGATACCGAGGTCGCGCGGCCTGCTTCCGGGAGGCCCCTCCGATCAGCGTGTGCCATCTCCCCGCCTGCCCAACGTCCCTACACTCGCCGTGATGTCTTCCACCAGCGTCGCCGTCGTCGTGTTGACGTTCGACGCAGCGCCGGGGATGCTCGAAGACGCCGTTCGGTCGGTTCTCGACGCGTCGGGACCGGATGTCGCTCTTCACGTGGTCGACAACGGCACGAAGGCAACGGATCGGTTAGCGCAGGGAACGTGGCGCGATCGGCCCCTCGACGAGGCCGTTCGCCTCACCGTCAGCGACGAGAACCGCGGGTACGCCGGCGGGATGAACCTCGGGATGGGCGTGGCGTTCGCTTCCGAGAGCGTCGATGTCGTGGTGCTGCTCAACGATGACGTGGTCGTCGTCGATGGCTGGCTGGAGCCGCTGCTCGCCGAGTTCGACGCGGTAGGAGTGGGTGCGGTCCAGCCGTTGCTGGTGTCACCCGGTGGCATCGACATCAACAGCGCTGGGGTGGACATCGACCGCTACGGCGCGGGCAGCGATCGGTTGCGATCAGCGCCGGTTGCGGCCGCGGGGACGACTCCGGTGGACATCGAGGTGTTCACCGGCGGCGCCGTGGCCGTATCTCGCGCGTTCATCGACGAAGTCACAGGATTCGACGAGCGGTTCTTCCTCTACTACGAAGACGTCGACCTTGCGCGTCGAGGTGCTCGCTCGGGCTGGCGATATCGAATGGTTCCGACGTCGCTCGTCGAACATCGGGGGAGTGCTTCCACGACGGATCTCGGTGACAGGGTCGTGTTGCTTCGCGAGCGCAACCGCTTGTGGTCGGCCGCAATGCACGGTTCGGCGGCCGAGATCGGCTCGGCGCTGTGGTTGTCGGTTCGGCGACTCCGTCACCGACCTCGGCGAGTCCACGCCAGAGCGCTCGTCGCCGGGATGACCGGAGGCGTTCGCCGCCTCCTCGAACGCTCGCCACTCGCTGCGCGAGCGAGGTCTGGCGCGACGAGCGGTCGACGAGTCGCCACGCGGGTCCGCAGTCGTGCCGTGCGTCGGCGCGCCGACCGAGTGACGGGCACACCTGGCGTGAACATCGTCGGCTACCACCACATCAGCAGCGGTCTCGGAAGCTGTGCGCGCGAACTCTCGACATCACTTCAAGCCGCTGGTATCCCCGTCGTCGAGATCGACAACGACCTGTCGTCGAGCCCGCGTCGCCGACCTGCCCGCCCGGTGCCGTCGGAGTTGTACGACACCACGATTGCCGTGGTCACCGCCTTCGAATTCGCTCACTTCGTCTACCGCTTCCCTCAACTCGTGGGGCCCGGAAAGCGGATGATCGCATGCTGGCTCTGGGAGCTCGAAGAGATCCCGCAGCAGCACATCGATGCTGCCCAACACGTCGACGAGGTGTGGGCGACCACGAATTTCGTGCGAGACGCGTATGACGCCGTGATCGGCGATCGCGTGCAGGTGCGCCTCGCCCCGTTCCCGCTCGAGACGCCGACACCGCCGGAACACGCCGCTGCTGCATGGCGAGGCGAGTGGGGAGACGACATCGTTTTCGTCGTGAGCTTCGACTATCTCAGCATCGTCGAGCGCAAGAACCCGCTCGGTGCGATCGCCGCGTTCAGGTCGGCCTTTCGGGATTCCGACGTTCCGGTGCGCCTCATCGTGAAGTCGATCAACGGGCATCATCGCCCCGAGGACGTCGCTCGTGTGCGAGCCGCAGCGGGCGACGACCACCGCATCGATCTGCTCGACGAGCACCTCGACGACGATCGCCATCACGGCATGCTCGCAGCGGCTGACGTGTTGGTCTCGCTGCATCGCAGCGAGGGCTACGGCTTGCATCCGGCGATCGCGATGTGGCTCGGAACGCCAGCGATCGCCACCCGATACTCGGGGGTGGTCGATTTCATGGACGACGACGTGGCCGCGATGGTCGACTACGAACTGGTGCCGGTCACCAATGGCCAAGGCATCTACCCGGAGACCGCGGTGTGGGCCGACCCAGACCTTGCGGACGCCGCTCAGCACATGCGCCGACTCGCTGGCGATGCCGCACTACGGAGAAGCCTGGGCAAGGCCGGCCACCAGCGTGTTGCGGATCAGCCGTCACCTGCTCAGTTCGGAGAGGCATACGCAGCGCTGCTGCGCACGCCGGGTAACAGATCCGACCATGCCCCGAATGCGTTCTTCGAGGGCCTCGACCGCGCTCGCCATGGCGCCGTGACCCGGCTTCGACAGCGAGTCCGCGGGCTCGCCTGGCCGGACACGGCGCGCCGTTAAGGTCACCCCGATGCAGGCAGGAACGATCGTCGCGTCGAACTACCTCGCGATGGCCCACGTGCTCGGCGAGTCCTTTCTCGAACACCATCCGGAGTCGACCTTCTCGGTGCTCGTCGTGGACGACGGGCCTGCCGACTTGCCCGACCCCATCCAGGTCGTGCGGCTGGGCGACCTCGACCTGCCCGGCGCGGACGAACGGCTGATGCGGACCGTTTACGACGTGATGGAGTTCTCCACGGCGGTCAAGCCATCGTTCCTTCGGTACCTGGTGTCGGCCGGAGGCGGGCAGGCCGCTGCGTGCTACCTCGACCCTGACATCCAGGTCTTTGCGCCGTTCGACGACCATGTGGATGCGGCACTCGAGCATGGCATCGTGCTCACTCCTCACGTGCTCGCCCCCGTGCCGCGTGACGGGATGCGGGTCGACGAAGAGACCATCATGCAGTCGGGGATGTACAACTGCGGCTTCCTCGCCGTCGGCGCGACCGCGGGCGCCTTCCTCGATTGGTGGGACGAACGATTGCGTTTCGACGCACTCGTCGACTTCGGCCGGGCCCGCTTCACCGACCAACGATGGGTCGACTGGGTGCCGTCGTTGTTCGACTTCACCATCGACCGCGATCCGGGGATGAACGTGGCGTGGTGGAACATCCACGATCGACCGATCGACGTCGCTGCATCCGGAGCCACGGTGGACGGCGGCGCCCTTCGGTTCGTCCACTTCAGTGGGTACGACCCGCAACAGCCCGACCTGCTGTCGAAGCATCAGTTGCCGCGTCCCCGAACCGAACATGCTCCGGGCACGGGGATCCGGGCGCTTGCCGATGCATACGGTGCGCGTCTCGTCGAGCTCGGTCACGTCGAACGGCGCCGAGGGGCCTACCCGTGGAATCGCTCGCACGACGGCGTCGAACTCACCACCGAGCTCCGTCGGGCGGTGCGCGACGCCGCGCTCGCCGAGATCGAACGGTCTGGCGAGGTGATGTCCGTCCCCGATGCGTTCGACCCCGACGTCGACTTCGCCGGTTGGGTCGAAGCGCACACGGGTGCCTCGGTCCGGCGCACTGCGGTCGATGACGTTGCGATGCCACGCGGCGCCTCGCTCCAGATCACTCGGACCGCACCGAAGCAGGAAGCCTCGGCGTTGCCCTCCGTGTCGGACTCTGAGCGGAACACCTACGACGTCGAATTCGATTGGAACGACGCTCACGGGCATGCGGTTCGACTGCTGCTCGACCACGTCGAGCCCGGTGTCGTCGTCGACCTCGGGTGTGGATACGCACCGCACGCCGAAGTGCTGCAGGAGGCTGGGTTCGAGTTCATCGGTCTCGAACTCGACGAGGCGTCGCTGGCAGACCTCGATGCGCGTGGCATCCTGGCGCGGCAGGCAGACCTGAGTCGTCCGACCGAGATCGAGTCGATTCTGGCCGGGGCGCTCTCCGAAGTCGCCAGTGACGCAGGGGTCGTGGCGGTCATGGTGCTGGACGTCCTCGAGCACCTCGTCGAGCCTGAGCAGCTCCTCGGAACGATGTCGGCGTGGATGCGACAGCATGACGATTCGCTCTTGGTGACGAGCGTGCCGAACGTTGCGCACCGCGACATCGCCGCAAAGCTCCTGGCCGGGCGTTGGGACGTGACGCCGACCGGCCTGCTCGACCACACGCACCTCCGGTTCTTCACCGACGCGTCGCTCACGGCGGTGATGGCCTCGGCAGGCTTTGCCGAGGCGACTCGCAACGACCGTGTCGCCCCGCGGTCCGATCAACGGTGGCCGGACGGGTTGGCGTTCACCAGCCCCGATACGCCGCTGGCTTCGGTCGTTGCTGCCGTGCGCGACGTTGCGGACGACCACGGCGATACCTACCAGTTGATCCGGGGCTACCGGGCCAC
>CALIOL010000164.1 GCA_938044705.1 uncultured Ilumatobacter sp.
AAGACGAAGAAGCCAAGCACTGCGAGGACGAGTCCGCCGACGAGACGTGCGATCGCGCTGACTCGAATCTGGCGATGGACCTCGTCTCGGATGAGGCCGACGTTCTCGGTGAGTTCGTCGGGTATCACGGAGACCTCGTCGTCGATTCGGTCGGCGAGATCCTCACAAAAGGCGTCGTCGGCGTCGCGATCGCAGAATCGATCGAAATCGTCTTCGAGCTGCATCTGGCTGAATTCGTCGAACGCATCGAGACCTTCGTTGACGACTGCTGTCGCTCCGACGAGGCCGCGATCCCAGCCATCTCGGAGTCCGCTATCGGGAGTCACGACCGCAACCAGCGAGCCGACTGCGAGGAGCAGTCCGACAATCATGAGCACACCGCCGGTTGCGCATGCACCGAACAGGTACACCGACCGGACCCACGCTGACTCGTCCGCTGGTGGTCGACGCGTTCCCTTCTTAGGCGTCGCGTCTGCAGCAGGCGGTCCGCCGGCAGGAGGACCCGCGGGCTGCGTCGCGTACTGCGGCGGCGCCGGCTGACGCGGGACGGTCTGGTCGTCGTTCCAACTCTCTGTCATGCGATCGACCGTAAGGATCAGCGTCGGTCGCGGACAGGGGGAGCATTCCCCGCGCTTGCGGCTCAGTCGACGAGCAGCGAGTGGGGGCGGTGCTGGGTCATCCAGTCGGCGGCGAAGTCGACCACGGCACGAACTCGCATCAACCGGCCTGTCCCCGTGCCGACGGAGCCGACGCTCTCGATGTCGGTCGCAGCAAGTGCCGCTCCGATCTGGTCGAAGTCGTCTTCGTTCGGTTCCAGCACGTCGGCGGTGACCCACCGGCGCTCGCCGTTGACCATCATCGGCGCGCCGATCTGTGCTCGAACCTTCGGTTGCCAATCCGCCCGGTGCTCAGCGAGATGCAACGAGGTGTTGTTCTCGTGGCCAACGCCGAGCAACAAGACGTGTGCGTCGAGTTCGTAGAGCTTCGCAAGCGGCGACGACTCGCCCAAACCGTCCTCGAATCGGTGACCCGCGACGATCTGATCGGCGAGTGGACCCATTGCCGCGAACGACTCTGTCGGGTGCTCGCTGCGCATGGTGGCAGGCGAATGGCGAAAGCACTCCACCACCGCCCCCATCGATCGCGTTGGTGTGAGGTGTGGGTCGAATGCAGGTGTGTCGGCGCGAATCGTGTCGATCCACTCAGCCGGAACCGGAGGATTGCTCCAGTCGGCAGGGTCGCCGAGTTGACCCGACTGCGTCGGCATCACGAGGGTTCCGTCCGGGCCGGCCGCAGCAACGAGTGCTTCGACCACCGCCTGTGCTCCACCCGCGACCCAGCCGAGCGCTGACAACGACGAGTGGACGATCGTGACACGCCCATCGAGGGTTCCGAGCGCCCGGAGATCAGCCGTCAACGACCCAACGGTCGCTGGCCGGCTCGATGCGTGAATCACCTTCGCCTCGGTCGACATCGGACGGAGGTTATGCCGACCTGTTTGACGGTGTCGTCGACCAGCGCATCGACGCAGCACCGAGCGAGCGTTACGGTGCCGACATGGAGTACGGATTCGACCGGTTTCTGCGCTACGACGAACTCAACGCCTGGCTCGACGGCATTGCCGCAGCTCATCCCGGACTCGTTGCCATGGAGTCCTACGGCTCGTCGCATGAAGGTCGCGAGTTACGTATCGTCACCGTGACGGACTCCTCGACCGGCGCACACGACACGAAGCCCGCGATGTGGATCGACGCCAGCATTCACGCAGTCGAGCTCACGGCGACCGTTGCCGCCTGCCACCTGATCGAGCGTCTGGTGAGCGGCTTCGGCCACGACGAGTCGGTGACCCGAGCACTGAAGACCCGGACCTTTTACATCGTGCCGCGCGTCAATCCCGATGGTGCCGAATGGGTGCTGGCTGACTCGCCGAAATTTCGTCGATCGAGCACCAGGTCATGGCCGTGGACCGACGGGCACGAGTGGCCTGGCCTCCACGTGGAAGACATCGACGGCAACGGTCGGATCTTGCAGATGCGCGTCGTCGATGAAACCGGCGCATGGATGGCGCATCCCGACGACGCCCGCCTGCTGGTACCGGTCCCCGCCGAGGGCACCAGTGCCGGGACGACGCGGTACCGCCTCCTCGACGAAGGCCGCCTGGTCGACCATGACGGGTTCACGGTGCCCACGCCGCGAGCGGTGCAGGGCCTCGATCTCAATCGCAACTACCCGGCCGGATGGTCGACGTCGGTACCCGGCGCCGGCGATCATCCCCTCAGCGAACCCGAGATCGACGCATTGGTACGCGCCATGATCGCTCGGCCGAACATCTGCGGGTTCAACGCGTACCACACGAGTGGTGGCGTCCTCCTGCGTCCATCGTCGACGCGCGCCGACGCCAAGCTCGCGCCACTCGACGTGTGGACATGGAAGCAGATTGGGCAACGTGGCACCGAGCTCACCGGCTACCCGTCTCACTCGGTCTTCGAGGACTTCACGTGGGACCAGACGGAGACAATGAGCGGGGCGAGTGACGACTGGGCGTACGAGCATCTCGGCGTGTTCAGCTGGACCACCGAGTTCTGGGACATCGTCCACGCAGCAACCGGAGAGAAGCAGTCCACCCACTTCTGGTACACCGGGCCAACGGATGACCAAGCGCTCGCGGTGCTCCGGTGGTGCGACGAGCATCAACCGGACGGCTACGTCGACTGGGCGCCGTTCGAACACCCGCAGCTGGGTGCGATCGAGATCGGAGGGTGGAACGGCCTCATCACGTGGACGAACCCACCAGTTGATCGACTCCGAGCCGAAGTTGCTCCACACGCCGACTTCGCGATCCATCAGGCGCTGTGCGCACCCGAACTCGATGTGAGCCACGTCGAGACGACACGCATCGGTGGAGCCACGTGGCGCGTCGATGTCGGTGTGGCAAACACCGGTTGGCTCGCAACAGACGTCTCGGCCCTGGCTCGCAAGAACGAGTTGGTCTCGCCGATCACGATCGAGCTCAACAGCGATGACATCGAGATCCTCGACGGGCCGGCGCGACGCCAACTCGGCCAGCTTGAGGGGCGTGCAGCGTTGCGTTTTCGGTCAGGCAACGACGGCACGCCGGACCGTGCGCTCGTGTCGTGGACTGTCCGCGGGGGCGTCGGAACGGAGGTCACGATCGATGCTCGCCATCCTCGTGCGGGTCACGTGACCCGCCTCGTCGCACTGTCCTAGGCGGCGAGTGACCTTCCTG
>CALIOL010000165.1 GCA_938044705.1 uncultured Ilumatobacter sp.
CGCTCCGACAGCAGCTTCGAGACCTACAAGCGCATGGACCTGTACTACGTCGACAACTGGTCACTGCTCCACGACGTCAAGATCTGCTTCCGCACGATCGCTGTCGTCCTCCGCGGCAGCGGCGCCTCCTAGTCGATCAGCTGAGGGCGTCGATCGCCGCAGCCGTCGACAGCACTCGCCGAGCGTTGTCGACATGCAAGTTCTCGATCATGCGGCCATCGACGGTCACCACACCCTTGCCCGCAGCGACGGCTTCATCGAACGCTGCGATGACACGGCCGGCGTACTCGACCTCGTCCGCTGACGGCGCCCAGGTCTCGTTCGCCGGGTCGACCTGGCTCGGATGGATCAGCGTCTTACCGTCGAAGCCCATCTCCATCCCCTGACGACACTCGTCGGCGAAGCCGTCGGGGTTCTTCACGTCGTTGTAGACGCCGTCGATGATCACCTTGCCGGCCTCCCGTGCAGCGAGCAGCGCCGTCGAGAGGTGCGGCACCAACGGGTGACGTCCTGCAACGATCGGCGAACGCATCTCCTTGGCGAGGTCGTTCGTGCCCATGATCAGCACCGCAACACGGGGGTGTGCTGCGATCTCGCGCACGTTGAAGATCGCCGTCGGCGTTTCGATCATCGGCCAGATCATCACGTCGGGCGAGGCCCCTGCCACATCGAGCTGCGACGACACCTCGTCGACTCCCTCGACGGTGTCGACCTTCGGGATCACCACCGCCGACGGACCGGCCGCTCCGGCTGCTGCGATGTCGGCGGCGCCCCACTCGGTGTCGAGTCCGTTGCAGCGGATGGTGAGCTCCCGGCCGCCGTACTCCCCCGACTGCACTGCAGCGACCGCTTGCTCGCGGGCTCCTGGCTTGGCATCGGGCGCAACGGCGTCCTCGAGATCGAAGATGATGGCGTCGGCCGCGATGGTCTTGGCCTTTTCCAGCGCTCGCTCGTTTGCCGCAGGCATGTACAGCACGGATCGGCGCGGCCGCAGTTCGTCAGTCATCGTGTCTCCAAGGTGTCGCCCGGAAGTCGTCGGCCGGAATTCGCCGACGAGCCCCGGTGGGTGGTCAGAAGCCGTAGGTGGCCGCGAGTTCGGGGTCGCGCTCGGACAGCCGCTTGGCGAGTTCGATCACGACGTGGCACTGCTTCACCGACGCGTCGTCTTCCATCTTGCCGTCGAGCATCAATGCGCCCGTGCCGTCGCCCATTGCGTCGATGACGCGTTGCGCGTGAGCGACGTCGGCGGGGTCGGGGCTGAACACCTTCTTGGCGACGTCGATCTGCACGGGGTGCAGGCTCCAGGCGCCGACGCAACCGAGCAGGTACGCATTGCGGAACTGGTCCTCGCACGCAACGGTGTCCTTGATGTCGCCGAACGGGCCGTAGAACGGGAGGATCCCGTTCGTGACGCAGGCGTCGACCATGCGGGCGATCGTGTAGTGCCACAGGTCTTGCTGGTAGGTGAACCGGTCCGCGTTGATGTCGGTCTCGCCATCGGCGCCGACGGGCGGATCGTTGCGGACGAGGTAGCCCGGGTGACCGCCACCGACACGCGTCGTCTTCATTCGCCGGTTGGCAGCCAAGTCGGCCGGGCCCAGCGAGAGACCCTGCATGCGCGGTGACGCCGCGCAGATCTCTTCGACGTTCGCGACGCCGCGTGCGGTCTCGAGGATTGCGTGCACCAACAGGGGCGTTGTCCGCCCGGCCTTCGCTTCGAGCTGAGCGAGCAATCGGTCGACGTAGTGGATGTCCTCAGGGCCTTCGACCTTCGGGATCATGATGACGTCCAACGCGTCGCCGCACTCGAGCACGGCCGCAGTGATGTCGTCCAGGCACCACGGCGAATCGAGTGAGTTCACCCGGGTCCAGAACTGTGTCTGGCCGAAGTCGACCGACTGTGCGACTTCCACCATGCCGGCTCGGGCCGCCTCCTTCTGGTCAGCGGGCACGCCGTCTTCGAGGTTCGCCAGCAAGATGTCCACCGTCGGAGCGATCTGAGGAACCTTTGCGCGCATCTTCTCGTTCGAGGGCGGGAAGAAGTGAATCATCCGACTCGGGGGGAAGGGAATCTCACTCGGTGGTGTCGGGGCACCGACGGCAAGTGATCTGAAGAAATCTCGTGCGGGACGCATTGATCACGACGTTAGGTCGGTGACCCGACCACGAAACAATTCAGGACGGGAGACGCAGCGTCGTGCCATCGACTTCGACCAAGCCGTCAGCGAGTAGACCCTCGACGATCCGACGGTCGAGGTCGGCGATCGGCTGGGCTCCGTTGCCCAACTGGGCCAGCACGCGGCCTCGACGCTGGCGGTCAGACCCGGCGAACGGTGCCTGCTTCGTACTGACGCCGGCGGAACCGTGTGCGGGGTCCGGTTCGTCCAGTCCACGCCGTTTCCAGGCGCACTGGGAGGCCACCGGACACGCTTCGCACTTGGGCGTGGGTCGACACACCAGTGCACCGAGGTCCATCACTACCTGATTCCAAGTCCAGCCCTCCCCCGCCGGCACGAGCGAATCAGCCGCAAGCTGGGCACGTTTGGGGGTGAGCCGCTCCCCGATCGTCCTTGCGAGGATCCGCGCGATGTTGGTGTCGACGACGGCGACGTCGCGCTCGAATGCGAAGGCGAGCACGGCGCGGGCGGTGTACGGCCCGATGCCGGGAAGGGCCAGCAACGCGTCGAGACGGTCGGGAAGACGACCCTCGTGCTCAGCGACCACAAGCGCTGCGGTCGCATGAAGATTGCGGGCCCGTCGTGGGTACCCGAGACCCTGCCAGAGCCGCAGCACATCACCCAATGCGGCATCGGCACAGTCACGTGGTGTCGGATAGACGTCGAGAAAGGCCTGCCACTTCGGGATGACGCGGTCGGCTTGGGTCTGCTGCAGCATGACCTCGGCAACGAGGATGCTCCACGGATCTCGAGTCGTGCGCCACGGAAGATCGCGAAGGCGCGGGACGCCCCAGGCGAGCACCGCTCCCGGGTCGATCCAGACGATCATCTCGCGTGACACCGCGCCGGGGTTCGACACGCTCGGGCGTGTCCGGTCAGTCAGCCCAGACGTCGACGCCGTCGTAGGGCCGCTTGCGCTCGGGAGCTGCGTCCTGCTTCCAGATCAGGACCTTGCGCTTGAAGTAGCAGACCTCTTTGCCGTCCTGGTTGAAGCCCTTCGTCTCGACGGTCACGATGCCTCGGTCAGGCTTGGACTTGGATTCCTTCACCTCGAGCACTCGAGTCTCTGCGTGGATCGTGTCACCGTGAAAGGTCGGGAACTTGTGCTGCAGCGTTTCGATCTCCAGGTTCGCGATCGCTGCGCCGGAGACGTCGGGAACGCTCATCCCGAGAACCAGCGAGTACACCAGGTTCCCGACCACGACGTTGCGGCCCTGAACGGACTCGGCGGCGAACCAGTCGTTGGTGTGCAGCGGATGGTGGTTCATCGTGATCATGCAGAAGAGATGATCGTCGTACTCGGTGATGGTCTTGCCCGGCCAGTGCTTCAAGATGTCGCCGGGCGTGAAGTCTTCGAGGTACTTGCCGAACGGTCGCTCGTGGGTCGTCATACGGGCAAGGTACCCGGCGAGCTCACGCCGGACCAATGCCGGGTCCGTGGGTCAGCGGCCGGTCTCTCCGTCGGCGCCGTCGATGACCGAATCGGCAGACCCCGGATCGGGGTTGCTCACGGCGGAGCGCTCCCGATGCCCGAACCTCAAGGCGAAATCGATCTTCGATTCACCCTTTGCCGGTTCGGTGCGAGCAAGCTCGCGCAGTCTCGAGAGTCGATCTCGCCGTTCGATTTTCCAGGGCCCGAGACGCAGCGAGGCATACGCGACCGCTCCGAGGAAGATCGGGAAGAAGAACTGGGCGAAGCGATACGCGGCGACGCCCAGGGTCGCGGTGTCTCGAGTGAGTCCGAAACCCACCAACGTCAGCACGTAGGCCGCGTCGACATAGCCGAGTCCGCCCGGTGTGATCGGAATCGCCGCAAGCAGATTCGCGAGCCCGAACGCGACGATCAACGCGTCGACGTCGAGCGATCCGCCGAACGCTCGGAGGAACACCCACAGCGCCGCGGCGTCGATCAACCAGTTGAGGAGGGCGAACATCACGACGCGCTTCAACAGCGAGCGATCGCTGATCAGTTCTTCGAGCCGCGTTGCGATCTGGCGCAGCGCACTGGCCATCCGGTCCTCGTCAGTGCGCAGCCGCCGTGCGACCCAGCGGATGAAACGATCCGCTCGGCCCTGCCCCTCCATGATGCCGATCACGAGGAACCCGGCGATCCCGATGATGATGATGCCCGCCAACGCGGCGCCGCCGTAGTACGGGTTGACGCCACGGCGCGGCACCGACACCACGAGACCGAGCCAGAACACCAGGTTCAAGACCACCGCCGAGCCGATTCCAGCTGTTGCGAGCGCAAAGCCCGCGTCGGGGCCTTTGATGCCCGAAAGCGTCAGCAACCGGTAGCCGAGGGCGGAGCCCGCAGCGTTGCCACCCGGCACGACGTTGGTCAACGCCTTCGTGCTGAGCTGGATGCGGAACATCCTCATCGCCGAGAGCGGATCTGCCGCCTCACCCAGCGATGCTCGGGTCAAGAGCGAGTAGAAGAAAAGCGCGGCCAACTCCAGCCCGAACCCGACGCCGATCAAGACCGGGTCGACCTCGCGCAGTTCCTTCGCGGCGGAGACGAACTGCGGGAGCAACGCGATTGCGTAGTACAGCACCAATGCGAACAGCATGATCTTGATGCCGAATCGCACCGGCCGGATGCGCGGCTTGACCGTCGAGTGCAGCCGAGGCAGCTCCGGCAACTCACCCGTGGGAAGGTCGTCGCGGTCCATCTCGAACGTGGCGTCCAGATTCTCGTGATCGCTGCCTTCGCTCACCCGTACTTCCTAGCAACTCTCGGCGGTGAATCGGCGACAACCCGCCGCTGACAGTGGCCACAGACCAGCAGAAACGCAGTGATGGCAACCTCGATGTCAAGACTTCTTGAGTCAAGAACCGTCTTGAGAAACCGAAAATTCTCATGCACCAGACGGTGCCGGGCCGTGCTGGCCTGACACATCAACGAACAGCAAGAAGGAGCTCATATGAGCAACATCAAGGCAGGAATCAAATGGCGTGCGGTTGCACCCGCATACAAGGCCGCAGCGGCCGCTGGCTCGATCGCAGCCCTCATCGCTGCGACCGGCGCTCCCCGCCGCTGGTGGTGAACCAGTGAGACGTCGACTGCTGCGCCTGCCTCGGTGGAGCGTGGCAGTCGACGGATCATCACACGTTTTTCCCTCGACGAATCACTGAGCACATGACTTCAACTTCTTCCGCCGACAACCCATCCGTGCCGACGCCGAGCGACGAGACGCGCTCGGTCACCGGGCTGGGTCGCGCCGTCGACGCATACATCGCCGTGATCTCGGTGCTCTGTCTGGGCGCGGTGCTCGCCGTCTCCATGATCGAAGCGACCAGCGACAACGGACGGGTGAACTGGGTGCTCTTCGGAATCATCGCCGTACTCCTCGTCGCAACCGAGGTCCATGCGACCGCGTGGCTCAAATTCGGCGGCGCTGGCAGCGTCACCCCGAGCTGGACGTTCACCTTCTGTCTCATGTTGCTCGGCTCGCCGACAGGTGCGATCGCCGCGATGGGTTTTGCGTCCGTCGTTGCCGACCTCGTCGCTCGCAAGGAGTCCTACAAACTCGTCTTCAATGTGTCGCAGATCTGCCTGTCACTGGCAATCGGGGCACTGATCCTGTTCGCGTTCGACATTCACGGCCCGCTCCTGATCGACGGGGACCTCCCGACGAAGCACGCCGTCGCGATGATCCTCAGCGGAATCGTCGTCTTCGGGTCGAACGGCGCCATCATCTGCCGTCTGCTCGCCACCATCGAGAAGAGCAAGTTCTGGACGCTGATGCGAGAGAGCTTCGCGCTGTCGATGTCGGCAGACGCCGCAATGCTCGCACTCGCCCCGATCCTGCTGATCACCGCATCGCAGAGTCTGCTCATGCTGCCCCTCATCGGTACGGCGACGTTCTTCATCTACCAGACCGCTCGCCACGCGATCGCACGTGCCCACGAAGCCAACCACGACGCGCTCACACAACTCCTCAACCGGCGAGCGTTCGGCAACGAGATCGACAGCTTCGTGCTGCAGCCGAACTCGTTGTCCAGCCCGGGCGCGGTGTTCATCCTCGACCTCGACCGGTTCAAAGAGGTCAATGACCGACTCGGCCATCAGATCGGCGATCACGTGCTGCACGAGTTCGGCCAACGCCTCATCTCGCACCTGCCGGACGGTGCTGTGATCGCTCGCCTCGGTGGCGACGAATTCGCCGTGCTCCTCACCGAAACCGACGTCGAGCACGCGGCTTCCATCGCCAGCCACCTCCACGAACAGCTCCAAGAACCGCTCAACATCGGTGGGTTCCCGATCTCGGCAGGCACCAGCATCGGCGTGGCGTACTTCCCCGAACACGGCCAGACATCCGACGAAGTCCTGCACGCTGCGGACGTCGCGATGTACCGAGCCAAGCGATACCGGTCGGGTGTCGAGGTGTATCAACCGTTCGAGACGTCGCAGCAGAAGGGCCGAGTCGGGCTGCTCGGCGACGTCGGAGACGCGCTGGCAAACGACGAGTTCGTCCTCGAGTACCAGCCACAGCTCGACGTCGAACGCGGCGTGCTCACCACAGCGGAAGCACTCCTTCGCTGGAACCACCCGGTCCACGGCCGCGTCAATCCCGCTGAATTCATCGCATTGGCCGAGCACACCGACCTCATCGGGCCGATCACCGACTTCGTCATCGACCGAGCGATTCGCGATGTCGCTTCGATCAGCGACGAGCTCGTCGCTGCCGTCAACGTCTCGGCCCGCAACCTGGCCGACCGACACTTCGCCAGTCGAACGCTGGCCACGCTCGCAGCGCAGGGCTTCCCGACCAAGCGGTTGGAGATCGAAATCACCGAAACCGCTTTGGCGATCGACCCCGAGCTGACCTCGGTAGCTCTCGATGAGTTCCGATGCGCTGGAGTCCGAGTGTCGATCGACGACTTCGGTACGGGCTACTCATCGTTCTCGACGCTGCGTCGCCTGTCGGTCGACGGCATCAAGATCGACCGCTCGTTCATCACGAACGCGGCCAATGACGACGACAACGCACAGATCGTCACGGCACTGATCTCGCTCGCACACGGCCTGAAGCTCACCGTGGTCGCCGAGGGCGTCGAGACGCTCGCGGTCCGCAAGCTGCTCGAATCCGCCGGATGCGACATTCTCCAGGGGTACCTGATCAGTGTCCCGTTGCCCTTGGCAGATCTCGCCGAGGTGATTGCCGAGGTGCCACCGCGTTCCACACTTCTGGCTGATCATCCAGTGTCACTCCCGGCGGTCGTGTCGTGATCGTCGTCGTCGCCACCATCGTCGGCATGACCGTCGCAACCGTGACCGGCGGCCGGTTTCGCCGCTTCGCCAATCTCGAGGTCCGGTCGCTGTGGGTCATCTGGGCCACCATCGTCGTCCAGACGTTGCTGTTCGAACTACCCCCGACACTCGTGTCGGACAGCACCTACGCAAAGGTCCACATCGGCACCTATGCAGCCGCGTTCCTCTTCCTTTGGCTCAACCGTCAGATTCCCGGAGCAACGCTCATCGGGCTCGGTGCAGGAGCGAATGCCGCCGCCATCATCGCGAACGGCGGAGTCATGCCGGCGAGCCCCGCCGCGTGGAAGACCGCTGGCTTTCAGGCCGCAGCCGAAGGAGAGTTCGAGAACTCCGACATCACGCCTGATGCCAACCTTGCGCTGCTCGGCGACATCTTTGCGATCCCCGCATCCTGGCCGTTGAGCAACGTGTTCAGCATCGGCGACATCGTGATCGTGGTCGGCGGCACCTACTTCGCCTACGTCTGGTCACGTCGCCAACTGACGTCCAACGCGTGGCCTGCACCTGCGGTCTCGGCGCGTGTCGACAGCGTGCCCGAGCCCGTCGGCTGAGCTGCGCCCCCACGTCGATCAGAGGGTCTCAGCGAGTCGCGCCAGTCGCATCCGCAGACCCTGCGAATGCGCGACGTCGGTCTTGCCGAGGTGCGCCAGCACGAGATCCCGGTCCGGGAAGACCGCGAGGGCCTGACCTTCGTAGCCGCTTGCAGCAAAGCTGCCCGGAAATGCCGGCCACATCCACCAGTGCCGGCCGTACTCCATTCCTGAGACCGCGTCGTGTCCGGACCATGTGCGTGCATGGTCCGCCCATCCGACGGGCAGGATGCGCTCCCCGGAACCGCAGTCCGTGACTCCGTCGTGGAGGTACAACTCACCGAAGCGAGCAAAGTCATCGGTCGTTGCATAGACGTACGACGAACCGACGAAGTCACCCGCCTCGTCGTACTTCGCAACGGCACTGGCCATCCCAGCCGGCTCGAACAGCCGGGTACGCAGAAACTCGTCGACTGCTGCTCGCCGGTCGGCGGGTTCACCGCCCGGTGACCCCGTCACGATGTCACCGATGATCCGACACAGGATGTTCGTGGTCCCCGATGAGTAGTTGAAGACCTCGCCCGGTCCGGCCACCAACGGTTGCGCCGACGCGTAGTGCGCAAAACTCGGGTCCGTACCACCGAACAGCATCTCGATGCAGTGCGACGAGTCTCCGTCCACGTAGTCCTCGACAAAGCGCAAGCCGGAACGCATCTCGAGGAGGTGCAACGTGGTGATCGCCCCCTTGGACGTGCCGACCCATTCGCGAACCGGCGCAGGAGCTTCGACGTCCACGAGCCCGTCGACGACGAGCACCCCGACCGCTGCGTGCGTGATCGACTTCGCCATGCTCCACGACAGCAACGTGGATGTCGCGTCGATCGTCTTTTCCGGTTCGAGCTCGCTCTCGGGTTGCACCCCGTACCGTTCCGCGATGACTTCCCCGCCCCGGCGGGCAACGAAGCCGAGTGAGACGCCCTGCTCGGCAGGCCGCGAGAACATCTCGTCGATGATTGCTTCAGCCGCCTTCGTCGCCATGAGTGACGACCCTATCCACGACGGTCCGCCCTGCTGGGAACAGGGTTCAGACCAGGCGAGCTGACAGGTCGATCAGACCGGGCACGTCGTGGATGTCGACGTCGAGCAGCGGCAGTTCGATCATCGGGGCGTCGCCTGCGAGCTTCCCGATCGCAACGAGTTCGCTGCGTTCAGCTGTGGCCAATCGGGTCAGCTCGTGGTGCCACTCGAGTTGATCAGCCAGGGGGCCATCGTCGAGGTCAGCGAGCAGCTCGACATCGTCGTCGCTGAGCTCGGTGGGCATGGGGTGAATCAGGTTGACGACGAGTCCGCCGAGCGGAAAACCCTTGTCGCCGATTGCATCGAGCAGGTGCTCGGCTTCGCCGACGGCCTCTGCCCGAGGACTCGACACCACGACGAAGGACGTTCGATCGCCACGCAGCAACCGTGACACCTCCTTGGCCCGACGGCGCAGACCGCCTTCGATGTTGGCCAGCGACCGGAAGAACTCGACGGTGTCTTCAACGATCTGAGGGCCAGCAAGACGCTTGACGGCCCAGAGGAACATTGACGATGCCGCATCGGTGACCTTCGCGAACGTGCGCTGCCCGACCGTGAGCGTCCGGTACACCGGATGGCTGAGAAAGCCGACCAGTCGGTCGGGTGCCTCGAGCAGGTCGATCGCGTGACGACTCGGCGGAGTGTCGACGATGACGAGGTCCCACTCCCCGCTCACGTGGAGTTGATGCAGACGCTCGACCGCCATGTACTCCTGGGCGCCCGACAACGAACCCGAAATCGCCTGATACACCGGATTGTTGAGCACGGCGTCCGCTTGTTTGCGCGAGCCAGCCTGCTCGCGGACGAGACGGTCGAATGTCTGCTCGGCGTCGAGCATCAGAGCCCACAGCTCGCCATCCGTCTTGCGGTTCGTCACCCCCTTCACCAGGTGCGGCTCGTCTGCTGCGATGGACTCGTCGAGACCGAGGGCATCTGCCAGGCGGCGGGCCGGATCCACCGTGACGACGACGACCTTGCGTCCCGCGTGTGCGGCGGCGACTCCGAGCGCCGCGGCGGTCGTGGTCTTGCCAACACCACCTGGGCCGCACGTCAGAATCAGCTCGCTGCGTCTCACGACCGCCGCGAGCGAGTCTTTGGTGGACCCATCGCTGCGCTGCTCCTTGCGACTCACTTCGCTGCTTCTCCTGATCCGACCAACGCGTCCGCGAGTTCGCCGAGATGTTCTGGGCCGATCCTCGGTGTGGCGAGCCGTGGAAGTGTCATCACGGGCTCAGCGCGTGCGGCTCGAAGCCGGGCGAGTTGCTCCCGCTGCTGAGCGAGGCGGCTCCGACCGAACACCGCCGCTGACTCGAGCGACGCTTTCGCCGAGTCGGTCAGCTTGAGCTTGTGCGATCTCGCTGCCATGGCCGGCGACTTGTCGAGCCCGACACGATCAGGCCAGCAGGCGTTCACGACCAATGGCAACAGTGCAATACCCAGGTCGTCGCCGAGATCGACAGCGAGCTCGATCACCTCGGTGATCGGCGTCTCTTCGGGCAGCGCAACGAGGAGTGCCGCACAGCGCGCCGGGTCCGCCAGCATCTCAGACACCTCCGCAGCCTGGTCGCGGACCGGCCCGGACTTGACGACATCCGAGAGTCCCGATGCTGATCGAAGGAACGGCGCAGCGTGGCCAGCCGGCGGCGCGTCGACGACGATCAAGTCGGCGTTGCGTTCCTTCTCCATCTCTTTGACCTTGCCGAGCACCAGCAGGTGTTCGAGGCCAGGTGTCGCCGCAGCGATCATGGGAAGCGACGCAGCCGACGCGGCACGGCGCAAGAGACCGCCGACGCCTTTCAGTTCGAGATAGTCACCGAACGCTTGGTCTGCGGGGATGGTTCGCGCACGGATCTTGCCACCACCGTCGAGGCGTTGAAGCGTCTGTTCTCGGTCGTTGATCTCGCGACCGCCGAGCAACTGGCCCATTCCCGGGCGGCCGTCGACAGAGATGAAGAGCACATCGGCTCCGTCGCGAGCCGCAGCGAGGGCGACCGCTGCCGCCACGGTCGAGGATCCGACTCCGCCCTTGCCGGCCACCACCATGACGTTGGCACTGGTCATCCAGTCCGTCTCGGGCGTGGTCATCGTCGACACGGTAGTCACGGCGCCAACGCTTCCCTCAACGCCTGCTGCCAACTCGACCTCAGCGCACGCTTGCGCTGAGCGACTGGATCATGCGAGGTCGACGGACCCTCGCCCGACTGGCGACGTTGCCTCGAGCCGTCGCTCCGCGGGTCGAATCGCCGCCAGTTCGCTGGCTCTTGTGACGACGTACTTGACCATGTTCCAGAACACGATCGCCAGCACGGAAGCCGACGTCCAGAACACGATGAAAACCCCACTGCTCCCCACGGATGTGAACTCTGGCACAGGAAGGTACCTCGCGACGGGATGCTGACGGAAGAAGTCCGGCTCTCGCCACAACATCGCTCGATCCGCGAAGATGCTCGTTGTGCCGTTTGACCCCGAGCTTGCCGAGCGCGTCCGCCAGTGTCTCGACGCGTCCGAGGTGCGCGAGGTGGCGATGTTCGGCGGCAGGTCCTTCATGGTGCACGATCGGCTTGCCGTTGCCGCTTCCTCTGACGGCTCACTCTTGCTGCGGTGCGCGCCGGATCGAGCCGACGAGCTGTTGCAGCGCGAAGGCGCACGCCCAGCCGAGATGCGAGGCAAGCCGATGAGTCGTGGCTGGATCCGTATCGACATCGAGGCGGTGCGCGACGACGTCGTGCTGCAGCAGTGGATCGCGATCGCTGTGGCTGCGATACGAGGCTCGCCGTCGTGACGAGCGGCCGCCCGAGTCTCCCCCTGGCCGATCAATGGCGCCGTTGGCGCATCGACGTGCTCGCTGAATTCGATGCGGGAAAGCAGTCGCGGGTGTTCGATGCGTTGCTCGAAGGCCGAAGAACGGTGGTCAAGTTGACCGAGTCACGCCTCGCCGACTTCGACGTGCTCACCGCTCGCATGCACGCAGTCGAGACCCTCGCTACTGCTCACCCCGCTGTCGTCGCTCCGACGAGGATCGACGGTGCACTCGTGCGGTCGATCGGCGACTGGTTCGTCACTGCGACTCCGTTCATCGCAGGCGAAGCGGTGGACGATGACATCAACGGCGCCGAACGTCTCGGGTTCGCCCTCGGCGAGCTCCATCTCGCAATGCGCTGCCTCGAAGAGGTCGAGATTCCTTCGGTCGCGGCGCTTCGCTCGTCCGCGCGTGAAGAAGAAGCCGACTGGCAACTCCTCCATGGAGACTTCAGCACGAAGAACGTCATCGCGACCCGACACGCACTCCGGGTCTTCGACTTCGATGACTGCGGCTACGGGCCGACCCGGTACGACGTCGCCAACTCGCTGTACATGGTGAGCTTCGATGCGCACATCACGAATCGACCGGAACGCTACGACGCGTTCCGACCAGCGTTTCTCGCCGGGTACGCGAGCAGCTCGAACCGCGTGATTTCCGACAGAGCGATCGACGAGATGATCGCCCGGCGCATCGACGCACTCGGTCGCTGGCTGAGCGATCTGTCGACCGCCCCGATCGGCATCCGCACGTCATCACCGGCGTGGCGCCGGGTGCTCGCTACGTTCGTCGCCCGGCACTGAGCGGGCGTTAGAAGTCTTCGTCGAAGCTGACGTTGCCTTCGATACCGGTCTGGTAGCTCGACACGGTGCGCTCGAAGAAGTTCGACAGCCCCTGAACATCCTGCAGCTCCATGAAGCTGAAGGGGTTCTTGGATCCGAACTCGCTCTGGTAGCCGAGCAGGTGAAGCCGGGTGTCGGCGACGTACTGCAGGTACTCGCGAGTGTCACCCAAGCTCATCCCCGGCACACCGTCAGCCAGCACGTCGGCTGCGAACTGGTACTCGCACTCGACTGCGTCGCGCAGCATTGCGCGGATGTCCGCTTCCATCTGATCGTCGAACAACTCGGGCTCTTCGGTGCGGATGGTGTTGACGACTTCGAGCGCGAAGTTCATGTGGCACGACTCGTCGCGGAACACCCAGTTGGTGCCGTCGGCGAGACCGTTCAGCAATCCCTTCGAGCGCAGGAAGTAGACGTAGGCAAACGCTGCGAAGAAGAACAGTCCTTCGATGCACGTGGCGAAGCAGATGAGGTTCATGAGGAACCGCTTGCGCTCGTCGGCGGTGGTGATCTGGTCGAGCTGGTCGACCGAATCCATCCACTTGAAGCAGAACTCGGCCTTGGCCTTGATCGACGGGATGTTCTCCACCGCAGCAAACGCCGCTTCGCGCTCGGCCATGTCCGGGATGTAGTTGTCGAGCAGCGTCAAATAGAACTGGACGTGCAAGGCCTCTTCGTACAGCTGACGAGACAGGAACAACCGAGCCTCAGGGCTGTTGATGTGCTTGTAGAGGTTGAGCACCAGGTTGTTCGACACGATCGAGTCGCCGGTCGCGAAGAACGCGACCAACCGGCTGATCATGTGTTTCTCGGCCGGCATCAGCTTGCGATCGAGATCGACAAGGTCATCGGAGAAGTCGATCTCGTCGACGGTCCACGTGTTCTTGATCGAGTCCTTGTACATGTCGAAGAAGATCGGGTACCGCATCGGCCGCAACGTGAGATCGAAGCCGGGGTCGAGGATGTTCTTCGGACGTGAGTTGCCGACGGGGGCCTGTGTGGCGAGGTTGTCGGTTTGTGGGCTCGGCGATGCTGCCGGCTCGTTGTAGATCGGGTCGATGAGGGCCATCAGTCGCATGCCTCGCAGCTCTCGGGGTTCTCCAACGAGCAGGCCAACGCCTCTTCCTCGGTGAACGTCTTCTTCTCGGGTGCCGGCTCGCCGCCGGTGGTCGGTGCAGGGGCGCCACCGGCAGGACCTGCGGTGGTGCTCTTGTTGATCTTCGTGGCTGCACGACTGCGCAGGTAGTACGTGGTCTTCAGACCCGACTTCCACGCATGGAGGTACATCGAGGAGAGCTTGCCGATCGTCGGCGTCTCCATGAACAAGTTGAGCGACTGGCTCTGGTCGATGAAGGCGCCGCGTTCGGCGCCCATGTCGATCAGCTGGCGCATCGGGATCTCCCACGCCGTGCGGTAGATCTCACGCAGCTCGGCGGGAATCCGCTCGACGTCTTGGACCGAACCCTCTGCCTGCTTGATCTCGGCGATCATCGCTTCGTCCCAGAGATCACGGCTCTGCAGCTCGCGGACCAGGTAGCGGTTGATCTGCATGAACTCACCCGACAACGTCTCGCGCTTGAACAGGTTGGACACCTGCGGCTCGATGCACTCGTAGCAGCCGGCGATCGAGGCAATGGTCGCGGTCGGGGCAATCGCGATGAGCAGCGAGTTGCGCAGGCCGACGTCCTTGATCCGCGTCCGCAACGAGTCCCAGTCCAGCTCGGCGGGCGGCGTGATGCCCTTGGTGCCGGTCCGGCCCTCGGCGTGCCACAGGTCGAACTGCAGGTCACCTTGGGCTGCCCGCGTGCCGTCGAAGGCTTCGTGCGCACCGTTGGCTTCGGCCAGGTCGCTCGATGCCCACAGCGCATGGAAGTAGATGTGTGCGCTGATGCGGCGGCTCAGGTCCTTCGCATCCGGCGAGTCGAACGCAAGACCCTTCTTGAAGAAGACGTCCTGCAGACCCATCAGGCCGAGCCCGACCGGGCGCCACTTGTTGTTCGAGAACTCGGCTTCAGGCGTCGGGTAGTAGTTGATGTCGATGACCCGGTCGAGGAACGGGACGACTTGGCGAACCACACGACCCATGCGGTCGAAGTCGAACTCGCCGTCCTCTCGGACGTAGGAACCGAGGTTCAGTGAACCGAGGTTGCACACCGCGGTGTTGTCCTGGTCGGTGACCTCGAGGATCTCGGTGCACAGGTTCGACAGGTGCACGACCCGGGCGCTGCCGTCGTCGTTGGCAGCTCCGGTTTGGTTGCACTTCTCGTTCGATGCGTCCTTGAAGGTCATCCAGCCATTGCCGGTCTGAGCGAGCGTGCGCATCATCTTCGAGTACAGCTGCCGTGCCGGGATCTGCTTCTCGTAGGCGCCAGCCTCTTCGAGGCGCAGGTACTCGGACTCGAAGTCCTGACCGAACAGGTCGGTGAGCTGAGGCGCTTGCTTCGGGTCGAACAGGCTCCACTGCCAGTCCTTCTCGACGCGCTCCATGAACAGGTCCGGGACCCAGTTCGCGATGTTCAGGTTGTGGGTGCGGCGAGCGTGGTCGCCGGTGTTGTCACGCAGTTCGAGGAAGTCCTCGATGTCGGCGTGCCACGACTCGAGGTACACGCATGCGGCACCCTTGCGTCGGCCACCTTGGTTGACCGCAGCAACGGACGAGTCGAGCGTGCGCAGCCACGGCACGATGCCGTTGGAGAGACCGTTCGTGCCGGTGATCAGGCTGCCCTTGGAGCGGATGCGGTGCCAGGCAACGCCGATGCCACCAGCGAACTTCGAGAGCTTGGCGATGTCGGTGTAGCGCTTGTAGATGCCTTCGAGGCTGTCGCTCGGCGAGTCGAGGAGGTAGCAGCTCGACATCTGGCTGTGCGTGGTACCCGAGTTGAACAGCGTGGGGCTCGAAGGGAGGTAGGCGAGCGACGACATGAGGTCGTAGAACTGCACGGCTTCGTCGACGTCTTGAGCGAGGCCGCATGCGACCCGCAAGAAGAAGTACTGCGGCGTCTCGATGACGTCGCGTCGTTCCGGGTGACGCAGCAGGTAGCGGTCATACACGGTGCGCAGGCCGAAGAACTCGAAGTGCCGATCGCGATCGGAGTTGATGGCAGCGTTGAGTTCCGGAGCGTTCGCCTCGACGAAGTCGAACACTTCCTGACTGACGATGCCCTCAGCGTGAGCGACCTTGATCGACTCCGAGAACCATGGGATGTTCTGATTGCGAACTTCTTTGTCGATCACGGTGGCGAGCAAGCGCGAGGCGAGCTTGGAGTAGTTCGGCTCGTCGACGATGAGCCCGGCGGCTGTACGAATGGACAGGTTGTCGAGCTCGCCGGTGGTCGCACCGTCGGCGAGTGCCGAGATGGTGCGAGTCGCAACGCGCATCGGGTCGACGCCGAGGAGACCTTCTGAAGCACGAGCGATGGCGTTGACGATCTTGTTCAAATCCACCGGCTCGACGGCACCGTTGCGTTTGGTGACGCGCATTCCGGTCGGTCCGGCGTCCGCGGTGGCGGCGGGCATCGTCGCCGCATCCGTCAACGTTGCTCGTTCGCCCGATCCGGTCGACTGGTCTGTCTCGATCAATGTCACTGCTGCTCCATCTGGCCGACGCCGGGTGGCGGAGGAATCGGCGGTCTCGTTTGTTGTCGGTAACCCGGGTTGTTCTTCGAAGGTCCGCCCCGGGCGAATGTCTTGTTTTTCGGTGTCTTCGGACCGTTTGGGCCCGCGATGGGAGCAGTTCGGACTGGTGCCCCAACCACCACATCTGGTGTTTTCTGGTGTCGATCCCCGTCGATCACCACCACATGTCGTGTCACGACGGGGAAGTAATTACAGCAGCGTCATTCGACGCGCGCAAGCTCTTCGGTCGACTTTCGTTGAGAAATCCTTACCTTCTCGCGAACACGCTGGTCAGCGCCTCGCGACCTCCCGAATTTGCGTCTGTAGCGGTGACGAATCCGCCGCGACACGTAGCCGACGCCACGCTGCAGCGGGGCTCGAAGCGACCGAGACGACCGCGGTCACCGACCCGTCAGCGCCGACTCTCTCGCCTTCGGCACGCCACTGTGTGACGACCGCCGAGAGCTGTCCAGAATCGTCTCGTTCGTGGTTCTCGGTGTACTCCAGCGTGGTGCGCCAGCCTCGGCGTTCGAGTTCTGTGCGATCGAACGGCTGGCGTTGAGCGTGACGGCGCCGAGGGGTCCCGCTTCGGCGAGGGGTCATCGTTGCAGCCATACACCGATCGTGACGGAACGACCCTGTGAGGTGCCAGAGGGTGAACGGTGTGAATTTCGGGCCGATTCATGTGGGAGCGACTGTGGACAACCAGTGAGGCCGTGTGGACAGCACGCCGCAGAGCGCGGCGTCAGGCCTGCTGGATCTGCAACACGATGTCCTCGCACGCCTGCACGGCTGCGACGAACGCCGGATCGCTCGGGTCCAAGAACTCGGCGATCACCTGCCCCGTCGTGTCCGCGACGATGTCGGAGACATCGAGCGGTGGGACGTCCAGACCGTTCTCGCGCAGACAGTCGAACAACGCGACGATGAGGTCGACATCGCTCTCCCCCGACGGCACGAAGAAGTCGGCGGTTGCATTGTCGGAACAGGACGAGTCCTCGGCGGGAACCTCGAGGTCGATGAGGTACCTGTTCACGGCGTCGGCAACGCACTCGATCGTGCCGTACGCGGTGTGACCCTCCGCTTCGACGGTGAAGAGCACCCCGCTGTCGAGCGACGCTGTGAGCTCCTCTGACCACTCGAACGGCGTGGCCGGATCACCGGTGTTTCCGATCACGAGAATCGGTGGCGCCCCCGCGGCCGGCCCGATGATGAGTGGATCGAGCGCTTCGGGAACGGCGAAACAGCCAGTGTCGGCGCGGAAGAAGGCGGCGAAGTACTTCGATGCGGCTGCGAGTTCGTCGGATTGAGCTCGCGTCGCTGCTGCATCTGGTCGAGACGGATCGTCGGCGCAGTTGATGAACGAGTTCGCCACCTGCAAGTTGCTGTAGGAGCCATCGGGGCGACGCCCCGCGAAGTTGTCACCGAGCACCTGCAGCAGCGTCCCATCTTGTTGGGTCTCGGCAACGAAGAGCGCTTGGGCGAGGATCGGCCACGTATTCGTCGAGTACAGGGCTGCAAAGATGCCGAGGTCCAGCTCGCCAGGCTCGAGGACTCGGTCGTCGTCATCGGTCGGGAACGACCCGACGTCCGCGATCTCTGCTCGGAGGTCCTCGATCACGTCGAGTGTCGGACCGATGTCGCCGAGAATGCAGTCCTCGTCGGCATCGCAGGCAGCGGCGAAGTTCTCCAACGCACGATCGAATCCTGCGGCTTGGCCCAGCACCACTTGGAACCGCTCACCCGTCGGCGTCACGGCCGCATCGAGCACCAGCGCTCGGACACTCTCGGGGAACAGTTCGGCATAGGTCGCGCCAAGGCGAGTGCCGTAGGAGTATCCGACGTAGCTGAGTTGTTCGTCGCCGAGGGCAGCACGCAAGAGGTCGAGATCGCGAGCAGCGTTGTTGGTCCCCACATAGCGGGCGAGCGCGACGGCATCTTCGCTACAACGACCCTGGAGCGACTCATCTTCCGAGATGAGGCGTTCCCAGGCCTCGTCGTCGCCGGCTGGCAACAGCGTCACGTTGTCGTCGAGCTCGAGGTCGCAGTCGATTGCCGTGCTCACTCCGACACCTCTCGGGTCGAAGCTGACGAGGTCGAATCGAGTGGCGACTTCGGGTGGGGTGAAGATCACTGCTTGATCGAGGAACTCGACGCCCGACGCTCCAGGACCGCCCGGGTTGAACACGAGTGAACCGATCCGGTCCGTTCCAGCCGATGCGTACCTCGCCACCGCGATCTCGATGGTCTCACCTTCGGGGTCGGCGTGGTCGAGCGGCACGACGAGTGTTGCGCACTCCTTGGTCGCTCCGAGGCCGAGTTGATCGGCGCACGACGCCCACTCGAGGGGACCTTCGACCTGATCGGGCATGGCGGGCTCGGCGTCGGACTCGACCGAGTCGGCGACGTCCACGGCCGCGCCCGACGTCGCAGGTGTCGATCCCCCGGTCTCGGCTTCATCCCCCGCACACGCCGCGAGAACCAACAGCGCTGCGACGAACGCCGAGACGGAAGACGTATTCATCCGAGTGAACGTAACGAGCCCGACAGGCCGCCGCGTGTCACCGCCTGCCCGTCACTCAACCCACCCACTTCGGGGTGAAGGGTGCGGCCGGTCGCGATGCGATCCGAACGGCCTCGGCCGGGTCTGTCGCTCGAACGAGCAATGCTCCATGGTCGGGCTTCATGAAGCCCGCGCTCACGGCACCATCGACGAGTTCCGCCAGCGGTTCGTAGAAGCCTCGCCCATCCACGGACACGTCGAGCAACACCACCGGCATCGACACGATGCCGAGTTGATTCCAGGTGAGGATCTCGAACATCTCCTCGTAGGTGCCGAAACCGCCGGGCAACACGATCACACCGTCCGCCAGCTCTGCCATGCGGGCTTTGCGGACGTGCATGTCGGCGACGACCTCGAGCTCGGTCAGCCCCTCGTGGGCCACTTCGAGCGCCAACAGCTGCTCGGTGATGACACCCGTGACCGGTCCACCCGCATCGAGCGTCGCGTCGGCCACGGCGCCCATCAATCCGACGTGGCCTCCCCCGTAGACGAGTGCGCAACCGGTCGCGCCGATTTCAGCGCCCAGCGCCTCGGCAGCCGTGCGGTACGCCGGAGTCGATCCGGAACTCGATCCGCAGAAGACTGCGATGGAGCGAGCGCTCTGGGCGCGTCTGGACGGGTCTGGGTGTGCCTCGTCGGCAATCGTTGTCACACGTCACATCCTGTCAGGACCGCGCAGAAATAGCCCGTGGGGTTACCCATCGGTAATGTCGGGGGCCATGACCGCGACGCCAGATCTCCCAGCAGCCGCCGATGCCATCGACCTCGCCGATCGTGTCGTCGGAAAGGCAGTGCGACGCTTGGCCGCGCTTGACGGTGGAGCCGACGAGCATCAGGTACTCGCGTACGAGATCGCACACGCAGCGGCCGGCGTCGCGACGGCGAAGTCGCTGATCGACTACGGCAACAAGGGTGAGGTCGAAGGCAAGATCACGTGCGCATTCACCGCCGACATGGTGCACGACCTTGCGTCGAAGATCCTCGGCCGTGAGGACGACTGGGGCGTCGAGCGTGACGCACTCGCCAACGCGCACGCCTTCATGACCGAGTTCCGCTCCGCTGAGTTCCTCGCGTCGCTCGCTGGGACCGCGGGCCCGCTGCACCTGTCGAGCGACATGGAGATGGTGGCCGACACCTTCGACTCGTTCGCTCAGAACGTGATCGCTCCTCACGCCGAACACGTTCACCGAACCAACGCTGACGTTCCCGAGGAGATCGTGACCGGCATGGCCGAGCTCGGCGCGTTCGGTCTCTCAGTACCGTCCGAGTACGGCGGCTATTCCGAAGGTGGCGACGAGGAGTACATCGCGATGGTGGCCGCGACCGAGGCGCTCTCGAAGGCGTCGCTCGGAATCGGCGGCTCGCTGATCACCCGACCTGAGATCCTCACCCGCGCACTCGTCAAGGGCGGCACCGAAGCACAGAAGCAGAAGTGGCTGCCGTTGCTCGCCACCGCCGAGGTCATGCCTGCCGTCGCGGTCACCGAACCCGACTACGGCTCCGACGTCGCCGGCATCAAGGTGACGGCAACTCCGGCGGAGGGACCGAACGGCGAGGCCGGCTGGGTCATCAACGGCGTGAAGACCTGGTGCACGTTCGGCGCCCGCGCCGATGCACTCACGTTGCTCGCTCGCACCGATCCGGATCGCTCGAAGACCCACCGCGGTCTCTCGCTGTTCATCGTCCCGAAGCCGCGCGGCGACGCCCACGGATTCAACCTGACCCAGGAGATCGACGGCGTTTCCACCGGCGGCAAGATGGACGGCAGCCCGATCGACACCATCGGCTACCGCGGCATGCACAGCTACGAGATCGCCCTCGAAGACTGGTGGGTGCCCGCCGAGAACCAGATCGGTATGGAGGACGGCCTCGGCAAGGGCTTCTACTACCAGATGGCCGGGTTCGAGAACGGCCGGCTCCAGACCGCAGCTCGCGCTGTCGGCGTGATGCAAGCGGCTTACGAGCAGGCCCTCGACTACGCCGAGAACCGCAAGGTCTTCGGTACCTCCATCAGCGAGTACCAACTCATTCAGGCCAAGCTGGGTCGTATTGCCGTCCTCACCCAGGCCGGCCGACAGTTCAGCTACGCCGTGGCGACGCTGATGGCTAAGGGCGCGGGCCAGATGGAAGCGTCGATGGTCAAGGCGTACGTCTGCAAGGCAGCCGAGTGGGTCACCCGCGAAGCGATGCAGATTCACGGCGGGATGGGCTATGCCGAGGAGTTCGCGGTGAGCCGACTCTTCGTCGATGCCCGTGTGCTGTCGATCTTCGAGGGCGCCGACGAGACCCTGTGTCTCAAGGTCATCGCTCGACAACTCATCGCTGCCAGCAACGCGGCCTGAGTATCCGGCCACTCGAACGCGACGAAGCCGCGTGCACTGCACACGCGGCCTCGCCGTCGATGTCGTTGGTTGATTGGTGTCAGCAGGTGACGAGGAGGTGGAAGCCTCGGTCGGCGCCCGCCCCGTTCTGGTCGGTTGCGAACACGATCACGCCGTTCGTCGGATTGTCGAGCCAGTTCGCCACTCGGGCAAAGCCGATCGCTGACGCCGAGTTGGCGGCACCGGGACGGCCAACGGTGGCCTGGTAGGCGCACTGCGAG
>CALIOL010000166.1 GCA_938044705.1 uncultured Ilumatobacter sp.
TTCACCCCGAGAGGTCCCGACGTCAACGTGATCGTGCTGCCAGTAAGCGCCGGATCGAACGTGATGTCGTCAGCGACGCCGACGGTGGCGTTCGCATCCAAGATCGCCTGACGCAACGTGCCCGGACCGGAATCCCCTGCATCGGTCACCACGAACGAGGCAGCCCCGACCGGCTGACCACCAACGACCAACATCCCACCAACCATCGTGAGGACAGCCGCAGCACCAGCCGGAGGCTTCAACCCAGCCCGAGTAGCCGCTGGCGAAACCGAAGAATCCGTCATGACGATCACCTTTCCGCGCCACGTATCTCGTCGCGCTGGAGTGAAAGTACGCAAGCAACGGCTGCAAGGACAGTGAAACGACCGATCCTCAGGCAATCCTCAGATCCTCAGATCTCGCCTCGATTCACTCACCCGGGACGCGACAACGCCACCGAGCACGGGCCCGGCGGCGTTGTCGAAAGGTGTTCAGCTCACTTGCGAGAAAGTGACTTGCGGTTCTTCAGCTTCGACTTGCGGTAGTCGGTGTTCATGACCGCAATCGCGTCGATCGAGATCTCCTTCGGGCACGCCGACGAGCATTCGCCGTGGTTCGTGCACGACCCGAAATACTCCTCCATGGTCTCGACCATGCTCTCAGCGCGCTTGAAACGCTCAGACTGACCCTGCGGCAGCACGTTGAGGTGAGTCAGCTTGGCGGAGGTGAACAGCGACGCCGCACCGTTCGGGCACGCAGCCACACACGCGCCGCAGCCGATGCACGCCGCGTTGTCCATCGCGGAGTCGGACACCGGCTTGGGAATCGGGATCAGGTTGGCATCGGGAGCGCCACCGGTCGGCGCCGTGATGAAACCGCCAGCCTCCACGATGCGGTCGAACGGCGAGCGGTCGACCATCAGGTCCTTGATGATCGGGAACGCGGTCGCCCGCCACGGCTCGATCACGATTTCGTCGCCCGAGCTGAACGTCCGCATGTGGAGCTGGCACGTGGCCGTCCCCTTCTGCGGGCCGTGCGCCTGACCATCGATCATCAGCGAACACGTGCCGCAAATACCTTCGCGGCAGTCGTGGTCGAACACGATTGCTTCCTTGTTCTCCTCGATGAGGCGTTCGTTCAAGATGTCGAGCATCTCGAGGAAGGACGCCTCGTCGCTGATCTCCGGGATCTGGTGCGTCTCGAAGCGACCTTGGCCATCCGGGCCGTCCTGGCGCCAGATCTTCAAGCTGATGTTGGTGAGGGTGTGGCTCATGATTCTCTGCTTCTGATCACTTGTAGGAACGGGTCGCGAACTTGACGACCTCGTACTCCAGCGGCTCGCGGTTCTCGATCGGGTTGGATGGGTCGCCGCTCCACTCCCAGGCGGTGACGTGAGCGAACTCGTCGTCGTTGCGGACGGCCTCGCCGTCGTCGGTCTGGTACTCCTCGCGGAAGTGGCCGCCGCATGATTCTTCGCGAACGAGCGCGTCCTTGCACATGAGCATTCCCAGTTCGAAGAAGTCGTCGACACGTGCCGCCTTCTCGAGCGTCTGGTTCATGCTCGCTCCGTCGCCGGTGACGCGCAGATCGGTCTTGAACTCTTCGTGCAGCGCCGGGATCTCCGCCAAGGCTTTTTCGAGCCCGACCTGGTTGCGACCCATACCGCAGTAGTCCCAGATGATCTTGCCGAGCTCGCGGTGGAAGTGGTCGGGGCTCTTGGTGCCGCCGATGTCGAGGTAACCCTGGTATCGGTCCCGCGCTTCTTGTTCCGCAGCGGTGAACGCCTCGTGGTTCTCGTCCGGAATCGGCTTGTTCAGCAGATCGGACAGGTACGGAGCGATCGTGTACGGCAGGACGAAGTAGCCGTCGGAGAGCCCCTGCATCAACGCCGAGGCGCCGAGACGGTTCGCCCCGTGATCGGAGAAGTTGGCTTCGCCCGCTGCGAACAGACCCGGGATGGTCGTCTGCAGCTCGTAGTCGACCCAGAGTCCGCCCATCGTGTAGTGGCTCGCCGGGTAGATGCGCATCGGCGTCTCACGCGGATCTTCACCGGTGATGCGCTCGTACATCTCGAACAGGTTCGAGTACCGCTCCCACACGGTGTCGAGGCCGAGGCGGTTGATTGCCTCAGCGAAATCGAGGTACACGCCGTTCTTCAGCGGACCGACGCCTTGGCCGGCGTCGACCGCACGCTTGGCCGCACGTGATGACACGTCGCGCGGCGCCAGGTTGCCGAAGCTCGGGTAGATGCGCTCGAGGTAGTAGTCGCGCTCGTCTTCCGGCACGTCCTTGGCTGCACGCGTCTCGTCGGGATCCTTGGGGACCCAGATGCGTCCGTCGTTGCGCAACGATTCCGACATCAGCGTCAGCTTCGACTGGAACTCGTCGGCCTGCGGGATACACGTCGGGTGAATCTGGGTGTAGCTCGGGTTCGCGAAACCTGCACCTCGGCGGTGCGCACGCCATGCTGCGGTGACATTGCAGGCCATGGCATTGGTGGACAAGAAGAATGCGTTGCCGTAGCCGCCGGTGGCGAGCACCACGGCGTGCGCGGCGTGCGAGCGGACTTCACCGGTCATCAGGTCACGCGTGACGATGCCGGCACAGCGACCATCGATGTTGACCACGTCGACCATCTCGATGCGGTTCCACAGCTTGACGTTGCCGAGGCCGATCTGGCGCGACAGCTGCTGATACGCGCCGAGCAGAAGCTGCTGGCCGGTCTGGCCGCGGGCGTAGAAGGTACGGCTGACCTGTGCACCACCGAACGAACGGTTGTCGAGCAGACCGCCGTACTCACGGGCGAACGGAACGCCTTGAGCGACCATCTGGTCGATGATGTTGACCGACACCTCGGCGAGGCGGTGGACGTTTGCTTCACGGCTGCGGAAGTCGCCGCCCTTGACCGTGTCGTAGAAGAGACGGTGAACGGAGTCGCCGTCGCCCGGATAGTTCTTCGCCGCGTTGATGCCGCCCTGTGCAGCGATCGAGTGCGCACGTCGTGGTGAGTCGTGGAACGTGAAGGATTCGACCTGGTAGCCCAGCTCGCCGAACGTGGCCGCAGCCGACGCCCCGGCCAGACCGGTACCGACGACGATGATCTTGAACTTTCGCTTGTTCGCTGGGTTGACCAGCTTCTGCTCAGCGATGTAGTTCGACCACTTGTCGGCCATGGGCCCTTCGGGCACTTTGGAATCGAGGTTGAGGGTCATTCGTCTGCTCCTTCTTCTTCGCCGCTTCCGTGGAGGTCGTGCACAGAGACGACCGTGTCGTCGAATTCGATGATGCCCGCCAAGGTTGCGACCGGGATCGAGACGTTGCCGACGACGATGAGCGCCGCAGCACCGATCGCCGCGTTGCGACGCCATGCGTTGAACCGAGGGTTGTTCCAGCCGAGCGACTGGAACAGTGACCACACGCCGTGGAAGAGATGGATGCCGAGCGCGATGTTGGCAACGATGTAGAGCAACGCAACCGGGATCCGGCTCAGCGATTGGTCGATGTTGAAGTAGACGTCGCCACGTGACCAGTCAGCCCCTGTGGAACCCCAGGTGAGATCCGCGATGTGCCAGATGATGAACAGCAAGACGATGACGCCCGTGTAGCGCATCGAACGGCTCGCGAAGTTGGCGATCTGGTAGTCACGAGCCGACTGGTACTTCACCGAGCGGGCTTTGCGGTTGATCTGGGTCAGACCGTACGCAGCGTGGATGTGCAAGAGCACCGCCCCGATGAGCACGAACCGAAGGCCCCAGAGCACATAGGTACGTGGCAGCAGCGGAACTGCGAGATCTCGGAGGAACTCTCCATAGATGTCGATGTCGTAGACGCGCTGTCCGTCTTCGTTGATCGGCCCCAAGAACACCTTCAGGTTGCCGATCATGTGCGTGATGACGAACCCGAGGCCCACCAGGCCGGTGATCGCCATCACATACTTCTTGCCGACGGCGGTGCCGTACAGGTCGAGAACGAATGGTTTCTTCTTGCCGGGCGCCTTTACGGCGGTGCCGGTGACCGGCCCCCGGCTCAACGTCTGTGCCATAGGAGAATGAACCTACTCCCCCGACGGCGTGGGGCACCGAATCGACCCGGCGATTGGTCTGTGGGCTCCGTCACGTCTCTCACGTGCCGGAATGTCGCTCGCCCGCTGTCGCTCCCCACGTGGTGACGAGTCGATTCGGGGACGTCCTCGGGAAGAAACAGGAATCCCTCCGATTTCTGCATAGCATCCCCAGGCGGTCAATATGGACCGCCCGCCGGGGTCACCCGGCACAAGATCCGGCGCGATCCGCGCGTCGTACTCTCATCGCCCAGGAGGCACTACCCCGTGGACGTCGTTCCCTATCTCGCACTGATCTCGGCGGTGGCCGCACTCGGCCTCGCCGCGTTCTTCTACGCCGATGTCAAGAAAGCGTCGCCCGGCAACGAGCGCATGGTTTTCCTGATGGAGGAGATCCAGAAGGGCGCTCGCGCCTTCCTGCAGGCCGAATACAAGTGGGTCGGCATCTTCGCTGTCGTACTCGCCATCATTCTTGCCATCGTCATCGCACCGTTCGCAGCGGTCTCCTACCTGCTCGGCGCGGTGCTGTCCGCAGGCGCCGGCTACGCAGGCATGACCGTCGCAACGATGGCAAACGCTCGCACGACCGAAGCCGCCAAGGACGGCCCGGGCAAGGCACTGCCGATCGCATTCCGCGGCGGCGCCGTCATGGGCTTCTCCGTGGCCGGCCTCGCACTCGGCGGCTTGATGATCACCTACATCCTGTTCGTCACGGTCATGGGTGTCGATGACGCCTTCGAGATCCTCACCGCGTACGGACTCGGTGCCTCGACCATCGCACTCTTCTCCCGTGTGGGTGGCGGCATCTACACCAAGGCCGCTGACGTCGGCGCCGACCTCGTCGGCAAGGTCGAAGCCGGAATCCCCGAGGACGACCCCCGCAACCCGGCCACCATCGCCGACAACGTGGGCGACAACGTCGGCGACGTCGCTGGCATGGGCGCCGACCTCTTCGAGTCCTACGCCGGGTCGATCATCGCTCCCGTCGCACTGACCGCGTTCGTTCCGGCCGTGCTGGTCAACAGCCAGGCAGACATCGAAGTCGCCGACCGCACCGTGCTCACCCTCGCACTCATCTTCTTCCCGATGATGATCGCGTTCATCGGCATGGTCGCCTCGATCATCGGTTCGTTCTTCGTCAAGGGTGGCGATTCGACCGACAGCCACGCGCTCAGCAAGGCACTCCACCTCGGTACGAACATCGCGATGGGCATCACCATTCTCGGCACCCTGGGTGCTGCGTTCTGGTTGTTCGACGATGAATCGATCTTCGATCAGCCGCTGGGTCTCGCCCTGTCGGTCATCGGCGGCCTCATCGTCGGCTGGGCACTCGGCAAGACCGCTGAGTACTACACGTCCGACGGCTTCGCTCCGGTCAAGAAGATCGCTCAGCAGGCCGAGACCGGCCCGGCAACCACGGTGCTGTCGGGCATCTCGACCGGCATGGTGTCGGTCGCAGCTTCGGTGCTGTTGATCCTCGTTGGTGTGGGAGTCGCGTACTTCGGTGGGCAACTCGCATTCGTCGACTCGCTCGACGAGTTCGGCGGCATCTACGGCATCGCCGTTGCAGCCATCGGAATGCTCGCCACCACCGGCGTCGTCGTCTCCGTCGACGCCTACGGCCCCATTGCGGACAACGCCGGCGGTATCGCCGAGATGGCAGAGCTCGACCCGTCCGTCCGAGAAGTGACCGACGCCCTCGACTCGCTCGGCAACACCACCGCTGCAGTGGCGAAGGGCTTCGCCGTCGGCTCCGCTGCACTCACCGCACTCGCGCTCTTCAAGAGCTTCGAGTTCGCGATCGCAGAGGCAAACCCCGAGAAGGCCCTCAACCTGGACATCGGCAACGTCGAGACCTTCACCGGTCTGTTCATCGGTGCCGCTCTGCCGTTCCTCTTCGCTGCGCTCACGATCGACGCTGTCGGCCGTGCCGCCACGAAGATGATCGAAGAGGTCCGTCGCCAATTCCGTGAGATCCCGGGTCTGCGTGAAGGAAAGGAAGGCGTCATCCCCGACTCTGCTCGTTGTGTCGCCATCTCGACCGACGCAAGCCTCAAGGAAATGGTCATCCCCGGCCTGCTCGCCGTGGTCGTTCCGCTCGTCGTCGGCTTCGTCAGCGTCGATGCGCTCGGCGGCCTGCTCGCCGGTGCGCTCGTCACCGGCTTCGCACTCGCCATCTTCATGGCGAACGCCGGTGGTGCATGGGACAACGCCAAGAAGTACATCGAGACCGGCCAGCACGGCGGCAAGGGTTCCGAACCCCACAAGGCAGCCGTTGTCGGCGACACCGTCGGCGACCCGTTCAAGGACACGTCGGGTCCGGCCATGAACATCCTGCTGAAGGTCATGACGATCGTCAGCCTGGTGTTCGCCAGCGCCTTCGTGTGATCCTCGACTGATCTCCGACTGAAAACGAGCGAAGGGCGGGCCGTGAGGCCCGCCCTTCGTGGTTTTCGTCAGACGGAGATCGGTTGCGTCACCGGGGCACCGAGGCGGCGGATCGGCTCGTCGTCACCGACGTGTACGAACCACCCGAGCGCCTCGGTCGCCGCAGCGAGGAGCGCAACCGTTGCGAGGATGACCGCAGGGTCGTGGATCACATCGGCGGGAGCGATCGTCATGGCCATCGCACCCATGACGCCAGCCGCGCCGAGCTTGAGTCCGACGCTGACGGGGTTGGGCTCTCGACGCTCTCCACCGAACAGGCCGAGCGACACCGCAGCGAGCAACGAGAGTTGGATCACGAGGTAGAACACCGACGGATCCACAGCGCCCATTGCCACGAAGACCAGGTTCATCGCGACACCGACCCAGAGCGCTTGGCGGAAGTACCGGGTCGTCACGAAGGCCACGCCGATCGCCAGCTGGGCGATCATCACGGTCAACGAAATGGCGACGACGAACGGTTCGAACAGACCGTCGATCAGCGGTTCCATGAACGGGAGCGCGAGCGGCCGCTGCTCGATGAGGAATCGCTGCAGTTCCTCACCGGTCCACCAGGACCAGTCGATGACCTTCTCGATACCGGCGCGAAGCCAGCCGAAGCCGAGGAACATTCGGATGGGGAACAGGAGGATGGTCGATGCGGCGAGGCGGAAATGCTGGCGCGGGAGCGCTCGGGAGATCAGGTTGTTTTTCATGGATCGCACTGTGCGGCGACACCGTGTGCGCAGCGTTGGGGTTTCCACAAGAAACCGCAAAAGAGCGCGCTAGTGGACTGACAGCTCGATCGTGCCGAGGTAGCCGAAGTCGACGGCGAACTCGTCGCCTGCGCGACAGTCGACCGGCCGGGTGAAGGATCCGGCGAGGATGGTCTCACCCGCTTCGAGCGCGATTCCGAGTCGCTGCAGACGGTTGGCGAGCCACACGATGCCCATCACCGGGTCGTCGAGCACACCGGCACCGAGGCCCGTCTCTTCCACGACGCCGTTGCGGTAGCAGATCGCACCGGCCCACCGAAGGTCGCCGTTGCGGGCCTCGTCAACGGAGATCTGCTCCGCGCCGAGGACGATCCCCGAATTCGCTGCGTTGTCCGAGATGGTGTCGCGGACAGTTCGGGTGCGCCCGTCATCTGGATGCACGCGGTGTGATCGGGCATCGATCAGTTCGAGCGCCGGCACGATGTAGTCGGTCGCCGCATAGACGTCTTCGGCGGTGAGGTCGCGCCCGAGGTCATTCGGGACGAGTGCATCCCGGAGTACGAACGCGAACTCCACCTCGACCTTCGGATCGAGATGTTCGGCAGCGACGATCGACCCACCGGAGGCGATGAACATGTCATCGAGCAGTGCTCCGAAGTCGGGCTCGTCGATCTTCATCGCCTGCTGCATCGCCCGGCTCGTGAGCCCGATCTTGTGTCCCTTGACCGTCGCACCCGCAGCGACCTGGAGTTCCACCCACGCGGACTGGATGGCGTACGCGTCCTCGAGGGTCATGTCGGGGTAGCGCCGCGTGACCGGGTCGGTCGCGACGGCGGTGACCCTGGCCTCCTCATGGGCTGCCACGATCTCTGCGATCTGGTCGGCCGTCAGCGTGGTCGCCATCAGCCCATCCCCAGCTTCGGGACCGTGTGCGTGTCGTACGCAATCGAGACGTTCTTGGTCTCCATGTAGAACTCGAACGAATACTCGGGCCCGCCGTCGCGGCCGATGCCTGATGCTTTCGTGCCGCCGAACGGCGTGGGCAGATGGCGAACGTTCTGACTGTTCACCCAGATCATCCCAGCATCGAGGTCGCGTGCGACGCGGTGCGCGCGGCCGGTGTCCCCGGTCCAGATGTACCCGGCGAGGCCGTAGTCGATGTCGTTGGCGATGGCGATCGCCTCGGCTTCATCCGCGAACGAGATCGCGGTGAGGACGGGCCCGAAGATCTCCTCTCGAGCAATACTCATGTCGTTGGTGGCCCCGGTGAAGAGCATCGGGTTGACGTAGTACGAGTCTGGGTTGGTCGGTGGTCCGCCGACCACCACGGAGGCACCGCTCTCGAGTGCTGCGGCTTCGTAGCTGCGCACCTTTTCGCAATGGCGGGGGTGGATGAGCGGACCGATCTCGGTCGTCGGGTCGAGCGGGTGCCCGATCCGCAACGCCCGGACTCGTTCGCTCAGACGAGCGACGAAGTCGTCGTGGATCGACTCCTGCACCAGGACTCGGCTCGATGACGTGCAGCGTTCGCCGTTCAGGCTGTAGATCATGAACATGACGGCGTCGAGTGCCCGATCCAGGTCGGCGTCATCGAACACGATGACCGGGTTCTTGCCGCCGAGTTCGAAGTGCACCCGCTTGAGCGTCGGAGCTCCTTGCGCCTGGATCATCGACCCGGTCGCAGACTCACCGACGAACGCGATCGCCGTGATCGCCGGATGCTCGGTGAGTGCCTTGCCGGCCGTCTCACCGAAGCCGTGCACCGTGTTCAGCACTCCTGCGGGGAGCCCGGCTTCGAGTGCGATCTCGGAGAGCATCGCCGCCGTGTACGGACTCCACTCGGCCGGTTTGTGCACGACGGTGCAGCCCGCTGCGAGTGCGGGCGCAATCTTCCAGGTGGACAGCATGAACGGGGTGTTCCATGGCGTGATCACGCCGACCGGGCCGATCGCAGTTCTGCTCGAGAAGTTGACGTGGTGCTGGTCGGGCATCGACCGCCCGTTGTTCGCATCCGGCGCGTGGTCGGCGAAGAAGCGGAAGTTCTCGGCACCACGGATGGCCGCAGCGGACATGTAGCGGATGGTCTGACCCGTGTCGACGCACTCGACCGTGGCGATGTCGTCGGCGCGAGCCTCGATCAAGTCAGCGACGCGATGGAGGATCTTCTTGCGTTCCTTGCCGGGCCGGGTCGACCAATCGGCGAACGCATCGGTCGCGGCGCGCGCCGCGGCATCGATGTCGCCGGCGTCGCCGGATGCGATCGTCCCGAGGACCTCACCGTCCACCGGTGAGTGCGTCTCGAACGTTGCGCCACTCGACGACTCGACCCGTTCGCCACCGATCAGATGGAACAACGGTGCAGCGGTCGCACGCGTCACCGCCTCGGCCGCTATCGAGCGGTATTCGTCGAAGGTCTTGTCAGCTGCCATCGGTGGTCCTCTCAGCGGCGGCTCGCTCGGCGATGCGCTTGCGTAGGTGGTTGCGGTTGATCCGCGTGTCCGGGTCGATCTCTTGCACCTCAGCACTGAGCATCAAGCTCTGCGCTGCAGCGCCCACGCTGGACTCGACGGCGTCCAGCAACGCCTCCGCAAACCCTCGGCGCTCATCGACCGTTCTGCCAGCGCCGAGGCGCGCGGTCACGGCGATGAACCCGTTGTCCGGGTGGCGGTCACCGACCGCGATGTGATTGCGGCCTACCGCTCTCGTCCTCAAGGCATCGACAGCGGCGGTGCCGGTCGCTAGCGCCGCATCGTGAACGGCGTCGACGAGCGCATCGATGTCGACGGGGCCACCCTGCGTCGAGCAGGTGGGAGCGGAGAACTCGATGGTCACGTGAGGCATTGCGTGCCATTATCTAACATGTTAACAATAGACGCAAGATGCAGTTGCTCAGCTACTCCCACCCTGACGTGCGCGACGGCCAAAGCTCGTTCGGCGTCGTCGCCGACGCCGGTGTGATCGACCTCGCGACGCGCCTCGACGACGTCCGCGACCTGTCCGACCTCCTTGCACAGCAACGTCTCGACGAAGCTCGCTCTGTCGTCGAATCAGCCGAGCCCGACGTTGCACTCGCCGAGGTCACCTACGACCGCACGCTCCCCGCCCCGCGCAAGATCTTCTGTATCGGCGTGAACTACGGCGGCCGCAACGCCGAGTACCGCCCGGGTGAGGGCGCGGGCGACGCTGCGCTGTCCAAGCCGAGCGTGTTCGTGCGGTTCCCGGGTTCGTTCACGGGCCACGAACAACCCCTGGTCCGGCCGCCGGAGAGCCCGCAACTCGACTACGAAGGAGAGATCGTCGCCGTCATCGGTACCGGTGGGCGGCGCATCCCTCGCTCCGAGGCACGCCGACACATCGCTGGGCTCACGCTGGGCAACGAGGGCACGATCCGCGACTGGGTGCGCCATGCGAAGTTCAACGTGACACAGGGGAAGAACTGGGACTCCTCAGGAGCGATCGGGCCGTGGATGACCACGCTCGACGAGATCGGCGACTTCGAACAACTCCATCTCACGACCCGAGTCAACGGCGAGCTCCGCCAGGACGACACACCGGCCACGATGGCGTATCCGATCGAGTTTCAGATCGAGTACCTCAGCACGTTCTGCACGCTCGAGCCGGGCGACATCGTCTTCACCGGCACACCGACCGGCGCCGGCGCCCGCTTCGACCCGCCGAAGTTCCTGTCGCCCGGCGACGTCGTCGAAGTCAACGTTCCCGAGCTCGGCACACTGCGCAATGGCATCGTCGACGAAGACTGCTGAACAGACCCGTCTGCCGATGCGCGGGTTCGAGCGGTCGCTCCCGATGGCACTGATGCGCGCTCGCGAGTCCGTGATGTCGCACTTCCGACCGATCCTCGCCGAGCACGACCTGACCGAGCAGCAATGGCGGGTACTTCGCGCGCTGTCGGCGAACGACCAGCCGTGCTCCGCCGGTCACATCGCGGAGCAGACCTACCTCCTCGGGCCCAGCCTGTCTCGGATGCTGACGTCGATGGAGGATCGCGATCTGATCACCCGGACGGCGAGCAGCGACGACGCTCGTCGTTCCGACATCGCCATCAGCCGCGCGGGGACGCGACTGGTGAACGAGATCGCGCCGCGCAGCGAAGCGGTCTACCAGCGGATCAGCGATGCGCTGAGCGCCTCGGAACTCGACCAGCTGTACGACCTGCTGGAACGCACCGCCGACATCGGCGAGGCGCAGTCCTGAACAGATCGCTCGTAGCCGGTCAGGCCATCGCCAACGCCACGGCCTTGGCCATGACGGACGAGGTCCGAGTGCGGGCGTCGCCCAACACATCAGCAGGTACTCGGTAGCCGGCATCGGCGAGGTCGACGAGACGAGCGAACATCTCGTCTTCGGTGCTGTCGACGAACACCGCGCCGTCATCCCCGAGCCCGATGGGAACTCGCGCCGCGCCGTCGACCGCTGCCGTGAATGCGAGCAGCGCAGCGTCGTATCGATGCGCATCGAGCTGCAGCAACTTCTTGTCGGGAGCCCGCACATCATCGGGCAACACACGCCGCAACATCGCAACATGCGTCTCGAAGCCGCGATTCGACCGATGGCAGAACACATCACTCCGATACGAATCGGACGACCATCGGCAGTAGCTCATCTTCGGACTTCTCTCTCGTGCGTTTTCTTTGGGCTGCGAAGAGGACGCACGAGCACGCTCCAAAGTTGCAAATTCCGCGTGACGTCGCCGACGTTGCCGATCTAGGACTCGCCGAGCATCAGCTTGGCACCGTATTCGTCCTCGGTGATCGTCCCGCCGCTCGCCTCGGCACGCTCACGATCCTCGGGCGACAACGCGTCTTGGAGACCGTCGATCCGCTTCCACGAAGGGAAGGGTTGTTCGCCATCGCTGTCGGGGACGTATGGCGACTGCTCGACGCGGGTGTGTTTGTGGATGTACCGCGCACAGTTCAAGAAGACCTTGTCGACGTGGGCGCGCACGACACCGATCGACCCCGGGTAGCTCGCCATCAGTTCGTCGTTGTCGGAGAACGAGGCGGTCGCTTGGACGCGGACGCGATGAGGGGTCTCGAAGTCGATGAACAACATGGCGATCTTTGCGGTGTCGGCGATGTTGCCAAGTGAGAGGAACATGCCATTGCCGTCGTAGGCCGGAAACGCGAGGGTCCGGTCATCGACCACCGTCACCGTGCCGACGTCGCCACCCTTGTAGGACACCGTCGGCTCGCCGTCGGCATTGACGGTCGAGAGCATGAAGAAGTCCCGCGTGGAGATGAAGCCCTTGTGGACGTCGTTCAACTCGTCGGCGACGATCGCCGCCTCGATCGTGTCGGCGAGCGGCCGACTGTCGAACTGTTCTTGGAGCTGGCGTTGTGCGTCGGTGTAGAAGGTCACGAGTGGAGCACGCTTTCTGTTGGGGAAGGAACGATCGCTCCACACTGTCATGGCTGACCATCGTCCGCGGTGTTCGTTTATCGAACTACTGGTTCGCTGATCGAATTTCGGATACGGTCGGTTCATGTCGACGAGTCAGACGTTGAGCCGAGGCCTCACGGCGCTCGAGTTCATCGCGCTCGCCGAGCAGCCACCATCGATCGATGCGGTCGCAACCCACCTCGGCGTCCATCGCTCGATTGCGTACCGGATGGTGCGAACCCTGGAGGACCACCACCTCATCGAGCGCGACCCCGCCGGATGCTGCACACCCGGAGTGCGCCTCGCTGCGCTCGGCCGATCCGCCCGACCGACACTGCAATCGGTTGCCACCCCAGCGCTCGCCGGTCTCGCCGACGAGATGATGCTCACCTGCTTCCTCGTGATCGCGGACGGAAACGAGGCGCTCACACTGGAAAGTCTCGAGCCGACCACCAGCCAGTCGCACCTGACGTACCGACCGGGCATTCGCCATCCGCTCGACCGCGGCGCGCCCGGCCTTGCGATCCTGGCAGGGCGGCCACAATCGGACGGCGAGCGCTCCGAGGTCACCGAGTCTCGACGCCGAGGGTGGGCACACACAACCGGCGAGGTCGTCGACGGGTTGGCTGCAATCGCCGTCCCGATTCCAGCTGCTGATGCGTCGATCGCAACCGTCTTTCTCGCGGGCGCGGCGATCGACCTCGACGACATCGCTCGCCACCTCACCCTCACGGCCGCCGCGATCGCGGACGGACTACGACTCGCCGAACCACGCACTCGCACCGCGTCTTGAGCAGGACCATGGGAACGAAGAACACCTACCACCAGGCGCCGGATTCGATCGCCGCTCCACCACCTGGCTGTCCGGTGCACGGCACTTGGTCGCCGCTCGATGAGGACTACCTCGCCGACCCGTACCCGATCGCGAACCGACTGCGCGACCAGCATCCGGTCTTCTATGCCGAAGAACTGGGCCACGTGGTTGTCACACGAATGAGCGACATCGAGTCGGTCTTCATGAACCCGGACGTGTTCGCCTCGACCAATGTCCAGGATCCGCTGTTCCCGCTCGCAGATGGCGCAACCGGCATCCTCGGCGCACCTGACTTCGACCCGGTCGCAGTGATGTCGAATCGATCCGAGCCCGACCACGCCCGGATCCGCGCCTACACCCGCCTGGGTTTCTCGAACCGCCGACTCCGGACACTCGAGGACTACATGCGCGAGCGGGCGACGGCACTGCTCGACCAGATGGTCTCGAACGGCTCACCCGCCGAGTACGTCGGGGCGCTTGCGTTCCCGCTCCCTGCCGAGATCGTGTTTCGGTTCATCGGGTTCCCGCCCGAGGACGACGTGATGATCAAGTCGTGGTGCGGCAACCGCAAGGCGTTCTCCTGGGGCCAGCCAACCGCTGACGAACAGACCCAGATCGCTCAGGGCATGCTCGACTATTGGCGCTACTGCCGGGAATTCGTCGCCTCGCGTCGAGACGAGCGTGCCGACGACTTCACGTCGGAGCTGCTGAACGCACACGATGCAGACCCCGACCCAGCCAATGGAACGGGCATCTCCTACCGCGAGGTCGAGTCGGTCGTCTACGGCATCTCGTTTGCCGGCCACGACCCGGTGACCGCACTGCTGTGCAACACGCTCCGCTGCCTCCTCCCCCGTCGCGACCAGTGGAATGCACTCTGTGCCGACCCGTCGCTCGCTGCGGCCGCGGTCGAGGAAACACTCCGCTTCGAGTCGAGCCAGATCTCCTGGAGACGAGTGACCACCCGACAGACAACGCTTGGTGGGATCGATCTTCCTGCCGCCACCAAGGTCTTCTTGAACTTCGCCTCGGCGAATCATCAGGACGATGTGTTCGAGGACCCCGAGGTCTTCGACATCCGCAGGAAGACGGCGTCCCGGCACATCTCGTTCGGCAAAGGGATTCACTTCTGCCTGGGTGCCGGGCTCGCGCGGATGGAGGCGCGAATCGCTCTCGAACTCCTGTCGGCCCGACTCCCGTCATTGCATCTCGCACCGGACCAGATCTACGAGTTCTTCCCGAACATCACGTTCCGGGGGCCCGACGCCCTGCATCTGATGTGGGACGACGAAGCGGCGGCGCCGTGACCCTGTACGCCGTTCAGAAGTTCCTGTATGAGCTGAATCGGTCTGAGGCAGCGCAGCACGCCTTCACCTCGGACCCCGACGCAGCCCTCGCCGACTTCGACCTCACCCAGGAAGAACTCACCGCGCTCACCGACCCGGACATCGGTTTGCTGTTCCACCTCGGCGTGAACGGTCAGATCCTCATGCACTTCGCCGCGTTCCACCAGATCGAGTGGCAGGACTACCTGCAGCGGATGCGCGACGGCATCGCAAAACACGGGCCGGTCAGACAGGGCGTGTACGCGATGACCACGTCCGCCGAGGAACGAGTTGCCCCAGTCCACGAGCCCATCACCGCTCCGGACGAACCATCGACACCAGGAGCGCCCTGATGCCCCTCGTCTACGCCGGCGTGTGCTCACATGCGCCTGGAATCACCGGCCGCAGCGACCAGGCGGAGCCCGAAGTCCGCGACGCGTTCTACGACGCGTTCGATGCAATGCGCGCCGACGTCGAGGCGTCTCAACCCGACGCGATCGTCGTCATCGCCGCGGAGCATTTCGCCAACTTCTTCATGAACAACATGCCGTCGTTCGCCATCGGCATGTCGGACCACTACGACGGGCCGATCGAAGACCCGGGTTGGCTGGGCATCGACAAGCAGCGCGTGCCGGGCAATGCCGAGCTCTCGCTGCGTTTCATCTCCGAGGTGATGAAGGGCTCGGACGTCTCGTATGCCGAGGAGTGGAAGTTCGACCACGGGATCATGGTCCCGTTGCACTTCCTCACACCGCGCTACGACACCCCGGTCATCCCGGTGAACATCAACTGCCAAGGCCCACCGCTCACTCCGATCGAACGGGCGTGGAACTTCGGAGAATCCATCAGAGCGGCTGCCGATGCTCTCCCCGAGCGCATCGCACTCGTCGGCACCGGCGGCATCTCTCACTGGCCGGCCACTCCCGACTCCGGCAAGATCAACACCGAGTGGGATCGCGACTTCCTCGACCGGTGGGCACGCAACGACCGCGACGCCCTACTCGACTACGACGACCTCGGCGTCTACGCCGAGGCCGGACAGGGAGGCTTCGAGATCCGCACCTTTCTCGCCGTGTCTGCCGCTGCTCAGGGCGCCACCGGAACGATTCACTTCTACGAGCCGATTCCGATCTTCGCGGTCGGTTGCACGATTGCCTCGTACGCGATCTGAACGACCTCAGCCGTCCTCGGCGACGAAGTCGATGAGTTGCTCCACCGCGCCGACCAGCTCGGGCGTGAGATCGGCGAACGTGTTCACTTGATTTCGGAGCTTCGGCCAGAAGCCTTCGAACGGCACGCCGAGCTTGGCGCACAGTCCTTCCTTCCACGGCACGTCCGGGTCGAACGGGACATCGGGCCATGCGTCGAGGCCAACGACTTTGGGACGGATGCCGGCCCACACATCGACGAAGGGGTGCCCGGTGATCAAGACGTTGTCGTCGCGAACGGTCTGGGCGATTCGGGTCTCCTTCGAGCCGGGCACCAGGTGATCGAGCAGCACGCCGAGACGCCGCTGAGGTGACGGACCGAAATCCGCCACCATCACCGCCAAGTCATCGGCGCCGTGCAGCGGCTCCACCACCACCCCAAGCTCGCGCAGGTCGTCGCCCCACACGTGTTCCAGCAGTTCGGCGTCATGCTTGCCTTCGACCCAGATCCGGCTGGCGGCGGCGACTCTGGCACGACCGTCACCAGCCACTGAGCCAGAAGCGGTGATCCGCTGGGTTGCGGTTGCGGTCTGCTTGGGACGCACCAGCGTGACCGGCTTGCCCTCGATGAGAAACCCGCCGGGCTTCCATCCGAAGTGCCGCACGTAGTCGTCGCGATTCTGGAGGGTGACGCCTTCGGCACTCCACCGCACGACGTCGCCGGTGAAGTGGCTTCCTCGGTCCTCGACCAACATGCCCATCTCGACCGTGACATCCGGATAGCTGGGTCCACTACGGCGGCGCGCCTCGTGTTGTGCGAAGTCGTCGAGGATGTCGCCAGAAAAACTCATCGGTTTCGATGATGACACGGGAACCGACGCAGCTCGCGGCACGTCCAACGTGACATGGGGAGCACCAAGACACACAACACACATCGATCACCGGCCCGACGAGGTCGCCGCCGCAGAACAGCCGCAGCATGCGTTGCGCTCGCTTCGCTCGCGATGACCGCGTGCGGCTCCGACCGCAGCGATGACAGCGCCGCGATCGAAGCGGACAGCTCGTCGGAAGCGACCGCGGGCGGCGAGTTCGGTCAGGCACCCGCCGAAGACCGTGCGCCGTCGACCGGCGGCGTTGCCGCTGACGGCATACCCGTCGCCCTCGAAGACCGCGACATCATCACATCGGTCGGCTTGACGATGTCGACCAGCGATGTACGCCAGACAGCAGAAGACGTCCGCCGGATCACCGCCAGCTCGGGCGGCATCGTGTTCAGCTCCGACGTGTTTCTCGACGATGCCCAAGACGACGGTTCCGTTCCAGGAGGCGGGCAGATCGTCGTCAAGATCGCACCGGCCGACCTCGATCGCCTCGTGAGCGACCTCGACGGTGTCGGCGTGGTCACCCGCCTGTCCCAGGACGCCGATGACGTGACCGATCAGCTCGTCGATCTCGACATCCGGATCCGCCAGGCCGAAGCCGGCATCGCTCGGATCGAGCTGCTGCTGGACGACGCCGTCGCACTCGACGATGTCTTCGAGATCGAGAACGAACTGAATCGCCGTCAGGTCGAACTCGAACAGCTCCGTGCGGCCGAGCGCAACACCGACAACCTCGTGGCACTCGCCACGCTGACCATTCAGCTGGAATACCGCACGCCCGCCGCACTCCAAGAGATCGTGGAGCCCAGCGACGGAATCGCTGATGCCTTCGCCGACGGTTGGAGCGCATTCGTCGGCGCCATCTTCGTACTCGGCTATGTCCTAGCGGTGACGTCTCCGTTCCTCGTGACGCTCCTGCTGATCCTCGCCGCCGCATGGGTGCTCGGACGGCGTTGGAGCCGACGCCAGGCGGTCGTACGCGAACAGCGACGCCAAGCAGCCGACCTCCGCGGCGATGGGCTTCGCCAGACACCCGTTGGCTTCCCGGGCACACCTCCTCCCCCGATCGCCGCGCAGCGCATCGTCGATGACTCCACTCCCGCGGAGACTGTCGAGCGAGTGGACGGAGACACGCTGGTCGCCGACGAAGAGTCAGAGACCGAGTCCTGACGGGTCGACCGGTTGGCCACCCGCCTCAGCGGGTTCGCCAACCGGTCGGGGTGAGCACGAGGTCGAGACCGGTGCCGTCGGGAAACACGAACGGCGCTCGAACGCCCGTGTGGGCGGCCGCCTTCGACACAGGCATCGGCCCCATCGGTTCGTCTGGAGTGTCGGTCCATCGGTGCCAACGCGCGGCTGGCACCTCGGCGAGCTCGGTCGTAGGTTCGCCCAACACCTCGATCGCTCCGTGCACGACACCGACCTGCTGATAGCCGTCGACGTGATCGGCGACAATGGCAGTCGGGCCGCCTGTGGCGTACCACTCGAGGTCGAGCGCAATCGGCGTGGGGATCCCGTAGGCCCGGCCGATCGCGTCCTCGGGGTCGTCCAACGCTGCGGCGTAGGTTTCGTTGCCGACCGACCACTGCTGCATCGGGTCGTCTCGGAAGTGCTCGGCCCACATCGCTTCGCCTTTGACGATGAACGGGTCCGTGCGTACCGGGACGTCGAAGTCGGTGATGTGCAACAGCGGCTGCCCCGCACGCGCCAGAGCACACCAGTACCACGCAGTCGGCCCGACGATTCGGTGCCCCGAGATCACACCGAGCGAACCGTCGTGCGACCAGCAACTGAAGACCCACTCCTCGACCGAACCGGGGTGACGGCCATCGTGCCAATCGCTCACGACACGAGGCTAGAAGCGACGACGTCGCGGTCATGGTGTGCCAGGTGCGAACATGACGGGCAGACTGGGAACATGTCGAACGAAATCCGCTACCTCAGCCTCGACTGGATCAACGCGTTGTCCGCCGCCGTCGAGTCGAGCGAGCAGATGCGTGAGGTCGCGCAGCATCACACCCTCGGCGTGACGCAGGTCGTCAACGACGGACCCGAGGGCGACGTCACCTATCACCTCATGGTCGCCGGGGGAACTGCCACATTCGGTGCCGGCCCAGCGGACCCGGAAGACGTCAAGATGCAGCAGGCCTGGCAGACGGCGGTCGACGTCGCGACGGGCGAACTCAACGCGCAGGACGCCTTCATCAACGGACACATCCTCCTGTTCGGCGACCAGCAGAAGCTGCTGGAGTCCCAGCCCGTCTTCGGAGCACTCGATGCAGTCTTCGCCTCGGTACGCGAGCGCACGGACTACTCATGACCACGACGGCCCCGCCCACCTCGCTGT
>CALIOL010000167.1 GCA_938044705.1 uncultured Ilumatobacter sp.
CGTCCGACGAGTTCCGAGCGATGCTCGACGAACCGGCCGGTGAGCGCGCAGTTGCACACCTGGATGCCATGGTCGCCAGAGCGCGAACGGGCGAGCCGGTGCAGTACGTGCTCGGGGCGTGGGCCTTTCGGCGCCTGGACCTCGCCGTCGACTCGCGCGTGCTGATCCCGCGTCCGGAGACCGAGTTGCTCGCCGAACTCGCGATCGAGCGAGCAGCGACGTTCGGTCCGTCCCGCAAGGTGCTCGATCTCGGGACGGGTTCGGGCGCAGTGGGGTTGGCGCTGGCCGACGAACTGCCGTTGGAGGGCACCTCGGTCTGGCTCACCGATGCGTCGACGGATGCATTGGCGGTCGCGAGTGCCAACCTGGCGGGCATCGGCCGAGCAGCTCAGAACGTGCGAATCGTGGAGGGGTCGTGGTTCGACGCAGTACCCGACGGCGACCGATTCGACGTGATCGTCTCCAACCCGCCGTACGTTGCGGAGGGATCCGTCGAAGCCGAACGGATCGTGACGGAATGGGAACCGTCGCGTGCTTTGTTCGCCGGTGTCGACGGGCTGGACGACCTCCGCGTGATCGTTGCGCGAGCGTGCGACTACTTGTCGGAAGCCGGGTGGCTCCTCGTCGAACACGGACACAATCAGGGAGCGGCGGTGGCGGACCTGTTCTCGTCCGCTGGTTTCGTGGACGTCGAGACTCGACGGGACCTCGCGGGTCTCGATCGGATCGGTCTCGGCCGTCGGCCGGGTTGATCGTCGACTACCAGTGGCGGAGATCGACGGCCCAGCGGTCCGTCACTCGCTCGCCGTCGACGAGCCAGAGATTCTCGTGCTTCGCGATCGTCGGGTCGATATGCGCTGGTTGGAGTCGGATGATGTCTCCCACGGACCATTCGGACAGATCATGCGGCGCGAGCGTGATGTGTTCGTCTGACAGGAAGAAGACGTCACCGTGCTCCCAACTCGGGTTGCCGTGGTCCATCGCCATCGACTTGATCCCAGCGTCGGCCACGATCCACCCCTTCGGATTCACCGAGATCACCGTCGCCAGTACACCGAGAGCGATGTCGAACGGCAGGTCGAGCTTGGCGTAGTCGGTGTCGAGCAGCGTGTAGCTGCCCGCCTGGATCTCGGTGCACCACGTGTTCGTGATGCAGGTGCCCGTGCCGCCTCCGGACACGATGTCGCCGCCGACGTCGCCTGCTGCTCGAAGCAACAACTCCATCGACGAGCCGACCTTGTCGGCCTTCTCGTCCGGATCCATCACCATCATCAGATGACCTTCGTACCCCATGACACCGCGAACCTCGAGGCCAGCGTTGCGTGCCCGATCCGCCAGTCGGCCCGCGTCGTCGACGTCGCAACCACAGCGGGGCAAGCCGACCTCGACATCGATCAGAACACTGCGGACCCCTCCCGCGATCGCGGCGTCGAGTGTGGCCTCGGAATCGATCGCCACCGTGATGAGCGCCTCATCGGCGAGGGCGCCGAGGCGAGCCACGTCGAGCGATTCGTTGGCGAGCAACACGTCGTCGCCGAGCCCGGCCGCGACCAACCCCTCGACCTCTCGCGGCGTGGCGCAGCAGAACCCGCGATGCCCATCGTTGCTCAAACGTCGTGCAAGGTCGGTCGACTTGAATGCTTTGACATGCGGTCGCAGCCGATCGCCCGGCAACATCGAGTCCATCGCGGCGAGGTTTGCGTCGAGCACGGACGACTCGACGACCAGCGCAGGCGTCGGAATCGACTCGGTGGTTGCAGGGCTGGCGTCGGGCATCTGGTGAAGCTATGCGATTGGTGCAGTCGAGGGTTTCCTCAGGTGATGTAAGCGCTTACAGTTCGCAGCAATGAAAGGCGACATCATCGTGCTCGAGGAGCATCACCAGCGTGCGGCCCGCACGATCGTGCCCGACATCGTGGACGCGATCCGCGCCTCGGCTGGTCGGTACGTCATCACCGTCGCTGGTGAATCGGGGAGTGGCAAGTCCGAAACCGGGCAGGCGATTGCCGACGAACTCGAAACCCACGGCTTCGTCGCGGTCCTGCTCGGCCAGGACGACTACTTCGTGTTGCCTCCGATGTCGAATGATGCAAAGCGACGAGAAGACGACAGCTGGCTGGGCCCTCATGTCGAAGTCCGCCTCGACCTCCTCGAACAGAACCTCGTGGATGCGGCGAATGGCAGCGACGAGATCGTCAAGCCGCTGATCGACTACGACGCGAATTCGGTCGACGACGAGACCATCGATCTACGTGGCGTGCACGTGGTCATCGCCGAAGGCACGTACACGTCGCTGCTGAAGCACGTCGACACCAAGGTGTTCATCGCACGCAACCGGGTCGACACGCTCGAACACCGTCAGAAGCGGAATCGCGGCAACGAGGTCGGTGACCCGTTCATCGAAGGTGTGCTCAAGCTGGAGCACAAGATCATCGCGGGTCATCGACAACTCGCCGACTTCGTGATCACCCGCGACTACGACGTCATCGCGGTGACGTAAGGACGAGCGACATGAAGCACGACCTCCCCAACCGGGTGATGCTCAATGCCTACCCCGACAGCATCGGCGGCGACCTCGCTGGCGCAGTGCGCATGTTGCAGCGCCCCGAGTTCGCCGACGCCTTCGGTCAGTTCTACGTGTTGCCGTCCGCGTTCCACAGCGACCTCGATCGCGGGTTCTCGATCATCGACTACGACCTGGACTCGACGCTCGTGTCGCCGGCCGATCTCGACGGTCTCGGTGCGCTCGGAATCCTGCTGAAGTTCGACCTCGTGCTGAATCATCTCTCCGTCGGATCACCACAGTTCCAGGACCTCCTGGAACACGGCGACAAGTCCGAGTTCGTCGACTTCTTCATCGACTGGAACGAGTTCTGGGCCGGCGAGGGGGTCATGCACGAAGACGGGCACATCGTTCCGTCCGAGGAACACCTCGACCAGCTGTTCATGCGCAAACCGGGTCTACCGATCCTCCGGGTCGCCTTTCCCGACGGCACCGACCGGTTCTACTGGAACACCTTCTACCAACAGGTCGATGTGGTCGATGGCGAGCGCTCCTATCTCGGGCAGATGGACCTCAACGCGCAGTCGGATGCGGTCTGGGAGTTCTATCGCTCGACGCTCGCGAAGCTCGCAAGCTACGGCGCGAAGGTGCTGCGACTCGACGCATTCGCATACCTGCACAAGCAAATCGGTCAGCCGAACTTCTTCAACGAGCCGGGCACCTGGGACCACCTCGAACGACTCCGAGCGATCGCCGAGCCCTACGGGCTGATCCTGCTCCCCGAGATCCACTCCGAATACGGCGCAGGGATCCACGAGGAGCTGTCGGGCCGCGACTATCCGGTCTACGACTTCTTTCTCCCTGGGCTCGTCATCGACGCCATCGACTCGGCGAACAACGCGCACCTGTTGCGATGGGTCGACGAGATCGTGGAGCGCGACATCGTCACCGTGAACATGCTGGGTTGTCACGATGGCATCCCGGTCATCGATCTGCGCGGTGGTCGCGACGGCGAGGGACTGCTTCCCGATGTGACGATCGACGCGACGATCGAACGACTCCTCGCCCGGGGCGGTCGCGTGAAGAACCTCTACGGCGCCGACGGCTCCAAGATCTCCTACTACCAGGTGAACGCGACGTTCTTCAGCGCGCTCGGTGAGCGCGAAGATCGGCTGCGCTTGGCGCGGGCGATCCAGCTGTTCGTTCCGGGCACGCCACAGATCTGGTACCTCGATCTGTTCGCTGGAGCGAACGACGACGAAGCTGCCGACCGCGCCGGCGAGGGTGGTCACAAGGAGATCAACCGCACCAATCTGTCCGATGACGACGTCGCGGCGGGTCTCCAGCGGAGCGTGGTAGTGGACCAGCTGGAGATGATCCGACTCAGGAACACGTCACCAGCGTTCGACGGGATCTTCTCGGTTGCCGACACCGCTCGACACCGGTTGTCCTGGCGCTGGGAGAACGGAGAGACCGCCGCGGTGCTCGAAGCCGATCTGGCGAGCGCAGACTTCACGATCACGCACACCCTCGACGGAGTCGACACCGTCATGCAGTTCGACTGAAGGCGGCGCACGCCGCCACTCAGTCGAAGCGGACGGCGACCTCGGCGAGGATCGTTCCTTCTTCGGGGGTCACGTCCTCGTCTGCCCCTGCGACGTCCCGCGCTGCAGAGAACAGCGCCGAACGAAGAATGCGGCTACTGATGGTGGCGTCGATCTCGTCGAGGAACTCTGCGGTCCGTCCCGCCGCGATCGCTCTGCGGGATGTCTCGATCGCGGGTCGGAGATAGTCCTCGAACGGAAAGTCCTCGCCGCGCCATTCGGCGCTGATCTCGCGAACCACATCGACTTCGAGATCGTCGATGTTGTCATCGGCGAGCATCACCAACGTCAGGAGCTCCAATGCGGCGCGGTGTTCGGCATCGGCGGTCGCGTGGACTGCGACACCTCGATAGAGCTCGGAGAGTCGGTCGTTCATGACGCCGATGCTTCCAGATCCAGACCAAGCGAACGCGACAGGAAGTCGAGTTGGTGGCGCAGAATGTTCTCAGCGACCACTTCCTGGGGGGTCATGTGGGTCACACCCACCAGCGGAAGCACTTCGTGCGGTCGGCCTGCCGCGAGCAGTGCCGAGGACAAACGGAGTGTGTGCGCTGCGACGACATTGTCGTCCGCGAGTCCGTGGATGAGGAGCAAGGGTCGCGTGAGGTCGCCGGCGAGGGGCAACAGCGAGTTCGCGTCGTACACGACAGCGCCCTCGTCGGGACCCGTGATGTTCGGATCGCCGAGGTAGCGCTCGGTGTAGTGCGTGTCGTACAGGCGCCACTCGGTGACGGGCGCGCCGGCGATCGCCGCGTGGAACACGTCCGGTCGTTTGAGGACCGCCAGCGCGGCGAGGTACCCACCGAAGCTCCAACCACGGATCGCGACGCGGTCGAGGTCGAGTGCCGGGAACTGCTCGGCCGCGCCGTGGAGTGCGTCGATCTGGTCGTCGAGCGGCGGATTCGCGAGGTCGTTTCGAACGGCGCGTTCCCACTCGGGACCGCGTCCGGGGGTGCCTCGCCCATCCGCGACGATGACGGCGAACCCCTGGTCGGCGAACCACTGGGACGACAGGTAGGCGTTGTGGCTGGCGGTGACGCGCTGCGCATGCGGACCGCCGTACGGATCGAGCAGCACCGGCAGCTTCGTGTCGTCGTCGCGGTCGCGCCCATTCGGGAGGAGCACCGCCGTGGCGAGGTCACGTTCGCCGGTTCGGATCAGACTGACGTTCGGGGTGATCGACGGTGTCTCGGCGTTCGATGCGATGTGCTCACCTTCGTCGGCGCCGTGCGGCAGCACCATGAACGTTGCGCCCGGCTGATCGAGGTTGAGCGAGCGGATCACGGAGGTGCTGCCGCCTGCTGACACGGAGTGGACGCCGGGCCTGGCGGTGAGTCTGCGTGAAGCGAACCCGTCGTCGGGGTCGGTCGACGGCGTCGTCGACCACACGTGCAGCTCGGTTGGCTCGGCGGGGTCGTTTGCACTGAACAGAATCCACGGTTCGTCGCTGTCATCGGGTTGCGTGACGGCGCCGACCGACCGAACCTGAAGATCGGCGGGGGTGACGGGTTGATCGTCCACGTAGAGGCGTCGCATCCCGTCGCGGTCCGATGCGGTGAGCAGTGCTCCTCCGGGCAGCAGGCGCGGCACGCCCGGGACGTTCTCGATCCATGCGTCGTCGTAGTCGCTGGTCAACGCGATCGCCTCGCCGGTCTTGGGGTCGACCTTCATCGCCATCGAACCGCGTTGGTCGCGCGATTGCACTGACATCAGCAGGCCCTCGTCGGTCCAGTCGACGTGGGCCACATACGGGAAGAACTCGCGATCCCAGTCGACCTCCTTGCGCGTCCCGTCGACGCCGAGCAGGTGCAACGTGACGATGGGATTGTTGGTGCCTGCCGCGGGATATCGAACCGTGCGCGCCGGTCGGTTCGGGTCGGCGGGGTCGGCAATCGTCCACTCCGCGACCGGGCCATCGTCGACTCTGCACGCTGCGATCGTCTTGCCGTCCGGGCTCCACCAGAACCCGCGGAAGCGGTGCATTTCTTCGGCAGCGATGAAGTCGGCGCTGCCCCATGACACGTTGTCGCCGTCCTTCGGATCGTTGCCGGCCAGCACGCGCGAAGAACCGTCGAGCGCACCGATTCGCAGGGTTCGACCACTGACGTACGCGAGCCGCGAAGCGAGAGGGTCCGGGCGTGGATCGTGTACGGGTCCTTCGACGGGCAAGCGGCGGGCTTGGCCGCTCAGTAGGCCGGCCGTGAAGAGCTGTCCATTGAGTGCGAAGGATGCGACCTGACACTTCGCGTCGGTGGCGTACGCGGTGATTCCGGTGGAGCCGTCTCGCATGCGTTCGCGCCGAGCCTGCTCCTCCTCGGTGACCTCGCCGGCTGCCGGGTCGTCCAGGCCGAGCAGCGCGCGCGGGTCGCCGACCAGCCGCTCCTTGCCGGTCGCTGTATCCAGGACCCAGAGCGCGTTTGCCGGGTCGTCGCCGGCGGCAGAGCGCAGAAAGACAACCCGCTCTCCATCGGGGGAGACGGTGACGTTGCGCGGCTCACCGAGGGAGAACCGTTGTGTCCGGGCGTACTGGCGGGGGAACGATTCGCTCACGGTTGCACTGTAGATGCCACTCCTCGCGCAACGGATGAGCAGTCGGAGTTCAGCTGATGTCTCGGCGCAGTGTCGTCACGCGGCCGATCAGGGCAAACGCGAGCGCGTACGAGAGCAGCACGACGGCGCCCCAACCGCGCGACAGCAACTCGACATCGCCGACGGAGGTGAAGAAGCTCGCTCCGATCACGGCGTCGGCTGCTGATCCCGGGAGAAACGCCGAGACCCCGGAGAGCTCGTCGATCACGCTGAGGCCGACCCTGGTGATCGGCTCGACGAACTGCGTGAACGACAAGATGATGACGATCGCGGCGACCTGGTTGGTGACGAT
>CALIOL010000168.1 GCA_938044705.1 uncultured Ilumatobacter sp.
TCAGCTCGCCTGGGCTGGCTCGGGTTCGAATCGGAAGCCGACGCCGCGAACCGTCACGATCTTCGACGGTGGGTCGGTTCGATCGAGGATCTTCTTGCGAAGGGTCGAGACGTGGGTGTCGAGGGTGCGCGTCGAGCCCCACCAGTTCTCGTCCCACACTTCGCTCATGATGTCGTCCCGCTTGAACGTGTGGCCGGGTTGGCCCATCAGAAGTCGAAGCAGGTCGAACTCTTTGCTCGTGAGTTCGACTTCGGTTTCTTCGCCGCCGTCGGAGACGAAACAGCGTCGGCTCGATGGATGGAGAGCGATCTCTGCGCCGGCGAGAGGGGCTCCGGTCGGCGCGACCGCTGCGATCTGACCCGCGACCCGGAGGCGAGCCTTGATGCGTGCGACGAGCTCGGCAAGCCGGAATGGTTTGGCGACGTAGTCGTCGGCACCTGCGCCGAGACCGACGATCACGTCCATCTCTTCTGCCCGGGCTGTCAGCATGATGATCGGGAGCGCTGGGTGGTCGGTGCGCAGCCGGCGACAGACGTCGAGGCCGTCGATATCGGGCAATGTCAGATCGAGCAGGACCAGATCGGGGGTCGAGTCGTCGACGGATGCAAGCGCTGGTTCCCCAGCCGCGACATGGGTGACATCGAGCTGTTCTGCACGCAGTACGCGAATCAGCGGCTCACTGATGCGCTCGTCGTCTTCGACGAGAAGTACTGCGGAAGTCATGCTGTGTCATCGGCGCGTCCTGGCCTGATCTTGATCAATCATCGAGTTGTTCTTGAATACGTCGGAGCGACGGAACGAAGCCGGGGTCAGCCTTGGCGTCGACGGAGTGCTGCCGCGTGAGCCGGGAATCCCTCGTGCTCGGCGAGTGCGATGACCGACGGTGCCATCCGCGCCGCTGCGCGCTGATCGGCGCGAGCGATCGCAGTGCGCTTCAAGAACGTGTCAGCGGTGACGCCCGACGACACGTGAGCAAAGCCGCTCGTCGGGAGCGATGCCGGGCACCCGATCACGAAGTTGCCGGCGCTGAACGGCGTGTGCTGACCGATCAGGATCTCGCCGGCGTTCACGAGCCCGTCGAGTACCTCGTCTATGACCGAGTCGGCGACGGCGACCTGCAAGTGCTCGGCGGCGAACTCGTTCGCGACCTCGACGGCCTGGATCAGATCAGCCACGATCACACAGCCGCCGTTCGGACCCAACGATGCTCGGACTGCGGTGGCGCGAACTTCGGGGAGCTCGGTGATCTGCTGGTCGACCTCGGCGTCGACGGCATCGGCCAGCGCTGTCGACGGCGTGAGCAACACCACCGACGAATCCGTTCCGTGCTCGGCTTCGATGAGCAGGTCGGCAGCGAGCAGCGCCGGGTCGGCCGAGTCGTCGGCGATCACGAGGCTCTCGGTCGGGCCGAGCAGCATCATCGTGGCCATGCCATGGCGTTGCATCTCGACTTGGGCAATGGTCACGGCAGGCGACCCTGGCCCGACGACTTTGCGGACCTTGGGGATCGATTCGGTGCCGAAGCCGAGGGCGGCGATCCCGGCTGGCCCGTTCACTCGGAAGACGTTGCGGAGACCGAGCTTTCGACACACCACTCGGACAGCGGGGTCGACCTCGCCGGAACCGCCGGGAACCGGAGGAACCACGAGTGCGAGTTCGGGGACGCCGGCGACAACGGCAGGAACGGCGAGTTGGTATGCAACACTCGGATAGCTCGCCTTCCCGGACGGTGTGAACAGTCCCGCCGATGAGATCGGTGTGATCTTCTCGCCGACGATGAGCCCGGGTTCCGACTCGAAGCTCCAGTCGGCCGCCCGCTCCATCTGTGCTTCGTTGAAGTCGCGGAGGTGGGTGATCGCATCGTCGATCGAGCGGTCGACCGCGTCGCTGACCTTCGCTGAATCGAGTTCATCGTCGCTCAGTCGCAGTCCATCCGGTGCGACATCGATGCCGTCGAACTTCGCCAGTGCGTCGCACACGGCCGAGTCGCCGCGCTCGCGAACGTCCTCGATGAGTTCGCCGATGGAAGCGCGCAACCCGGGCTCGAAGACGTCGTCGAGGCCGCGGTGCATCAACTCGGCGCGGCCGGTGCCGTCCATCGAAGCCCAGACCTGTCGACGCATCACACTCACGAGCCCGACGCTATCTCGTCGCCGTTTGCGAGCGCCTCGACAAGGTGGGCGTGTCCGCCGGCACGTGACGTCAGCTCAGTGGCGTGATGCTGCGCCTGCGCGTCGAGCCGAGGAGTACGAGTCCCAACGACAACATGGTCAGCGCGATGGCCAAGATCGCCGGGGTGCCGGTGCCCGTTGCGGGCAACCGGACGTCGCTCGTGTCGAACGCGAACAGGACGTCGGTCGCTCCGGCATCGAGCGGTCCGAGCGGGTTGGCGCCGATCACGCTCACGCCCGACTCTGCGAGGAAGGGTGTAGTGCTGACGCGCACGAAATATGTCGCATCGTCGGCGACGCCTTCAAAGATGAACGACCCGTCGGCACCCGACGCGGCAACGTCGACGATCTGGTCTGAGGTCGGGTTGAACGTGCCGTCGCCGTCGTCTCGGTGGAGGAAGACGGGCAAATCCGGGACCGGAGTCGATGCCGCGTCGCGGACGCCGTCGCCGTCGGGGTCGAAAATGACCGCACCGGAGATCGATGCCGTTCGATCGAACGGCAGGTCGGCCACCGTCGTTCCGGTTGCCGTCACCGTGGTCGCCACGGGGTCGATGATGATCGAAGCGACCGGCGGGTCGAACGGCACCACGAGGTACGACCCTGGGTCGAGCTCCGTGGCCACGTATTGGCCATCCGGGTCGGTCTGAACGACCGTGACGATGGCGTCGGTCGCTGCGTCGAACTCGCCGTCGCCGTCGTCGAGGTAGATGCCGACGAACAAGCCCGCAATGGGTTCCTCGCCGCTCTGCTGAGCGTCGTCACCGTTCTCGTCGATGAATGCGGTCCCGGACAGAATGAGTGTGCCTCCGGCGAGCTCGTCGAGCGGTTCGAAGCCAATCTCGACTTGGGTGACGCCGCCATCGGTCAGCGTGAGCGGCCCTTCGGGGTTCGGGGTCGTTGCTTCGTCGCTGTGGCCGGCCGGGCTGCGGAACACCTCGACGAAGTAGGCGCCCTGCGGGAGGCCAGCGAAGACGGCGACACCCGAAGCGTCGGTCTGTGCGACCTCGACTCGTTCGTCTGCGTCTGCGTCGAACAGTCCGTCGCCGTCATCCAGCCAGAGTTCCACCGCAACGCCGGCGAGTTCGATGTCGCTGGGGTCGCGGGTGCCGTCACCATCGAGATCGGAGAAGACCGTGGCCGTCACGGTCCTCGAGGGTTCCCAACCGAGGTTCGCGACGAGGTCGTCGCAGTCGCCGAGGCTCACCGGGCCAGATGGGTTGGCTGTGGTTGCTGGGAGTTCGAACTCGGGCGGGAGCGTGGTGTCGTCGGCGACGACGAAGTAGTCGCCGCGCGGCCGATTCTCGAATCGATACGTGCCGTCGCCGATGCTGGTTGCGGTCGCGACGGCGGTGTCGGTGCCCGGGTCGAAAAGCCCGTCGCCGTTATCGAGCCAGAGTGTGACGTCAACTCCGCTGATTCCGTCGTCGCCCAGGTCGATCGAACCGTCGGCGTCGAGGTCTGAGAACAACGTTCCGGAGATGCTGTTCGCGGTTTGCCAGCTGACCTCGACATCGGTGACCGTGGGGGCGCGCGCAGGGTCGGCGCTGGTGAGGACCGCCTCGACCTGAACGAACTGGTCGCCGTCGTGGATCGGGGCGATGGCGGTGCCTGCCCCAACGGTGTAGTTCGTCCCTGCCGTTCCGTCTGGTCCGAGGAAGTCGAACGGACCCGTTACCGTCGCTGCGGTGGCCACCTGGAAGGCCACGTCGGTGCTCGCAGGCTGTGCGGCCGGGCTCCATCGGATCTCGGCGAAAGACGACGCGCAGCCCGTGTCGTGGATGTCAGATGTCCACGTCGCCGCCGGCAGGTACGGACTTTCTTCTGGCCCGATCGTCAGGGTCGGCGGGTTCGTCGTCGCGAGCCGGGCTTGCTTCGGGCCGAGGATGTTGTTCTCGTCGCTGGTCGCGTCGTCTTCGGCATAGACGTAGAACGGCGTGCCATCGAGCGACTCGTACAGCGCACCGGCGGTGGCGCCGGAGGAGTCGAGTGCCTTGCCCGGGAAGCCGGCGCCGCCCGCCCCGTCACAGTCGAGCGTCGTGCCATCGGACTCCAGGCCGCCCATGGTCTGGAACGGGCACGCGAACGCGATGTAATCGATGTCGACCGGAGTTCGGTACACGACGTTGTGTTCGGATCGCGGCCAGAACGCGGTGGACTCGTTTCCGTCGGAGTCGGCTTGTTGAGCGGACCCGATCGGGCCACCGGTGATCGTCGTCGCGATCACGGCGGGTCCAGCGCCGAAGCTGCCGCCGGCACCGCGGCTGACGACACCGCCGGCATCACCGGCAATGGTGAGCGCGTTCCCGTTGGACTCGCGTAGTCGCACGGCGGTGGCATCGGTCGAGAACCCCGTGAAGTGAGCAGTGGAGCGGATGCCGTACAGCGGTTCGTTCGAAGCTGGGATGACGACGAGGGCGTCCTGGTTGGTGCCCGTTCGATGCGTGAGCAGCACGGGTTCGTCGGAGGTGACAATGGCCGACTCGGCTCCGCCTGCGACGTCGGTTTCGACCGACACGGAGGTGCCGGCTGGGACGGCGATGTTGGTGGTCGTTCCGCTGTGTTCGACGACGACGGCGGCGGCAGCGAAGGGCGCGTACACCGAGACGCGGTTGGTGCCGCGGTTGGTGGGGATCACGAAGTCGGTCCCGGCGAAAGCGATCGGTACGAACGTGTCGGTGTTGTTCCCGGTGCCTTGCACGGCGATGGGACCGGTCGCCGAGACCACGGTCGCTGCGGTGTGACCGGCGGCGGGAAACGTGTGGGTGCCACCCGCTGGGAGTGTGACCGATGTGATGCCGTCCGAGATCACGTTGCCGGCGACGTAGCTCGTCACGGCAATCGGCTCGTTGTTCTGCGTGTCGGAGACGGCGACGTAGAGCGGCTGCGGCGTCGTGTAGGTGAACGGCGCGTAGATGTCGGATGCGGGCGGTGCGACCGGGTTGTCGTAGTACATGCAGATCGAGCTGAGACCGCTGGGAAGCGTGTCGGTCTGCACCCAGATCGTGGTCGCGGCGTCGTCGATCGGGCCCTCGATCCAGTAGTCGAGCACGGTGGCGCCGTCCGCCGAGATGAACCGGATGTCGTCACCGGTGGCGCTCATCCGTCCGCCAGCGATCGGTGTTGCGGTGTCCACGGTGAACGAGACCTGGAAGTCGGTGAGCGTGGTCGCTTCGTTGTTGGTCACATCGAGGCATCTGCGCTGGCCCCAATCAGAGTTCCACCAGGCAACAGCTGCGTCGGGCGTGCCGACGCCCTCGGTGCCGAGCGTGATGGCATCCGACCCGATGGTCAGGTCGAGCGAGGTACCCGCGGTGAAGTCAGCGTCGGTGGTCCATTCTCGCTCGCCAGCGCGTGCCACCGATGGCAGCGTCAGGACGACCATGGCGACGACGCCCAGAGAAATCGCTGGTCGACGTGACACCATTTCGACACCTTAGAGAACGGGAGGGCAAGGATCGACCAATGGAGCGACGATCGTGCGCTGGACGCCTCGGGCATGATCGTCGCCGGCAAGTGTGAGACCCTGTCGTCGTGGGGCAGCGGTGGCATCGAATCCTGGTCGGCGGCGCGGGCGCGCTGTTGTTGTCGTCGGTCTTGTCAGGTTCGGTCGCTGCGGTCAGCGCGCCGTTTCTCTCCGCGTCGACGGCGTTCGGGCCGATCACCGGCGGAGGTAACTGTTCGACCAACGGCACGCTGGAACAGCCGGCGCGTGCCGCCGCAGACGCACAACTGGCTGCGTTCCTCGCCGTCGCCGCACGCGACACCCACTCGACCGCGCTGTTCCCGGACGGCGACGTCGGCAACCTCGGAGCCGTGCCGTACGCGATCGCGATCCCGGACACCGACGTCGTTGTCGAGGTCGCACTGCACAACATGACCGCCGCGGACACGAACGGCGCCAGCTCAACTGCTCCGATGTCGTGGGGGAGTCCAGCCACCGGAAACGAGCCGAGCCTGTTGTTCGGTGCGACGGAGCAGCTCCAGGACTGTGCTCCCAAGCCGACTCGTCTGGTGTCGACCATGGAGGGCGGACCCCTCGCGACGCCGACGGCCTACTGGAACGTCAGTGGCTTCGGGTCCGCGCTCGACGGGTCCACCCGAGACTCCGCGCTCTTCACGTTCTCCGAGCCGGTGGACAACTTCGGTGCGTGGTTTGGCGACCTCGAAACCCGTAGCGACGACGTCGGCGGTGGTGACGGTGGCGAACTCGGCTACATCAAGCTCTACGACGTCGCCGGTGAGGTGCTCGCGCTCACGCCGATCGTGCCGAACGTGCAGACACCCATCGATCCGGGCACGACGCCGTTCGGATGCGGAGGGAGCTCGAACGCCGACACGTCAGGGTGCGGAAACCACGGCACACGATTCCTCGGCTTCACGTGGGATACGCCTGACGTCGCAGCGTTCCAGGTCATCGTCGGTGACGACGACAACTGCAACAACGTGCCGACGGACTGCGACGGGACGGGTGAGCGGCTCAGCTTCATCGGCCCCAGCTACGCCTTCGACAACCCGCAGCTCACCTTCCAGAAGGTCGTCGTCAACGACAACTTCGGCACCGCCGAGCCGGCTGACTTCAGCTTCGAACTCGTGACCGACCCAAACGGTTCGCCGACGGTGACGACGCACGCCGACGGTGACACCGTCGAGCTCCAGATCGGAACGGAGTACGCCGTGCGTGAAGTCACCGCGGCCGGATATGCGACCACTGCGGTGAGTTGTGCAACCGACGAGAACAGTCCGGCCGACGCCATCGATGTTCCCGTCGACGCGGCTGCATTCACGCCGACGTTCGGTAACGCCGAGTTTGCGTGCACCTTCACGAACGACGACGAAGCGGTCGCGATTCCTCTGACGGTGACGAAGGTCGTGGTCAACGACGACGGGGGAGTCGCGGTGCCGGAAGACTTCGAGTTGTCCGTCACGGTCGGGTCGGCAACGAGCACCCTGCTGTCGGGAGCGACCATCGATCTCACGTCGCCAGCAGGCGTGACCATTGACGAGGGCGCAGTGGACGGATATTCGCTGGTTTCGATCCAGTGTGTGGACAATGGAAGCAACGAACTCGGCTCGACGTTCACACCGGACCCTTCGATGATCGCGGTGAGCTGCGTCGTGACCAACGATGACGACGCCGCTCCGACGACGACCGTCACTTCGACGACCGTCGAGGTGACCACGGTGCCCGCGACCACGGTGCCCGCGACCACCCAGCCGTCGACGGATTCCACGGTGCCCGTTGCTGATCCGACGGTCGAGCTTCCCGCCACCGGACGCGGATCGAGTTCGTCGCTGCGCATCGCGTTTGCCCTCGTGGCGTGCGGACTCGCGCTGACCGCGGCAGCGCGCCGTCGAACCCTGTAGGGGAGGGGCGCGCCCCGACCCGTTACGGTCGGCGCCGGTCAGGAGGTCGGCATGGTGTCTCCGACGGCGGCCTGCAGACGCGCGAGCTCGGCGCGTAGCTCGGCGGTGATCTGTTCGGTCCCCGGCCGGTCCCACAGATTGTCGACTTCCATCGGGTCGGCGACGAGGTCGAACAGCTCCCATTCGATCGGATTCGCCGGTCCGTTCGCGCCGGGTTGGTCGAGCGGGTCGTTGTAGTAGCAGATCAACTTGTGTGTCTTGGTGCGTACGCCGCAGTGGGCGGGCACGGAGTGAGCGCTGTCGTTGTGCATCCAGTACCGGTAGTACATCGATGTCGGCCAGTCATCCGGAGATTCGCCGCGCAGCACCTCGCCGAAGGACCGGCCCTGCACGTGGTCGGGGATCGCCACTCCCATCAGATCGAGCAGGGTCGGGCCGAAGTCGACATTGACGACGATGTCGTCGCTCACTGCCCCCGCAGCAATCGATGCCGGGTGGCGAATGAGGAGCGGCATTGCGAGTGACTCCTCGTACATCAGCCGCTTGTCGAACCAGCCGTGGTCGCCGAGGAAGAAGCCCTGATCCGAGGTGTAGACGACGATCGTGTCGTCGGCCAGGCCGTGCTCGTCGAGGTAGTCGAGCATTCGTCCAACGTTGTCGTCGATCGACGCCACGACTCGCAGGTAGTCCTTGACATAGCGCTGATACCGCCAGTCGATCTCCTCGTCGAGCGTCAACCCGGCCGGCACGGTTGCTTTGAGATCGGTGACCGGATCGAGGTCCAGCATTCTCATCCGTACGGCCTGCACGACCTCGGCGCGGCCAGCGAGATCATCGCGAAACGTGTCGGGGAACGGGATGTCGACGTCGTCGTACATCGTGAAGTGCTTGGCATCGGGTTCCCACGTGCGATGCGGGGCCTTGTGGTGGCAGAACAGTGCGAACGGGCGATCCGGGTCGCGCTGATCGAGCCAGTCGAGGCAGTCGTCGGTGATCAGGTCGGTGACGTAGCCGCCTCGCTCGTCGATGTTGATCCGGCCCGGCTCGCCGGATCCGTCTGGCTCGATGAAAACGGGGTTGTGATAGTGGCCTTGGCCGGGAAGGACCTTCCAGTGATCGAAGCCGGTGGGGTCGTGGGCGGCGCCGTGCCCGAGATGCCACTTGCCGAACATCGAGGTCTGCCAGCCTTGCGCTTGCAGTGCTCTGGGAAACGTCCACAGCGTGTTGTCGAGGTGCGTGTCGAGCGTCGTGACGCCGTTGACGTGGTTGTAGGTGCCGGTCAGGATGGCCGCTCGGCTGGGTGCGCAGATCGAATTCGTACAGAACGCGGCGTCGAAACGCATGCCGCCCGAAGCGAGTCGGTCGAGGTGTGGCGTCTCGTTGATCCTGCTCCCATACGCCGAGATTGCATGCGCCGCATGGTCGTCGCTCATGATGAACAGCAGGTTCGGACCGGTGCGCGTCATGTTGCTGTTCTAGTGCTTGGGACAACGAGGGCGACCAAACCCGTCCCGGCTGAGTAGGGTCTGATCACGTTCCAGCCAGCGAGTTCGCCCTGAGAAGGCGAGAGGGAGCGTGCATGCCCGTCACCGTCGTCGTCGGAGCCCAGTGGGGCGATGAGGGCAAAGCCAAAGTCATCGACCTGCTCTCGAAGGAGCACACCTACGTGGTGCGCTACCAGGGTGGTCACAATGCAGGCCACACCGTGGTCGTCGATGGCGAGAAGTACGCCTTGCAACTGGTGCCGTCCGGCATCTTGTACGAGCACGTCATCCCGGTCATCGCGAACGGTGTCGTGGTCGACCTCCCGACGCTGTTCAGCGAAGTGGACATGCTCGAGTCCCGCGGGAACTCGTGCGCCGAGCTGAAGGTCTCCAGCCGCGCTCACCTGATCTTCCCGTGGCACCAGGCGCAGGACGCCATCGCCGAGGCAATGCGCGGCGACGACAAGATCGGCACGACCCTCAAAGGCATCGGCCCGGCGTACGCGGACAAGGCGCGCCGCGTGGGGATCCGTGCTGGCGACGTGGTCGACCCCGACAGATTCGCAGCGCTCATTCGTGAGCGTGCGACGGCGGAGAACAAGTTGATCGCTGAAGCGGGTGGCGAGGAACTCGACGTCGACGACATGGTGGCGCGTTACGCCGAGATGGGCGCACGCCTCAAGCCGTACGTGACCGAGACCATCTCGCTGCTCCACAACGCCTTGGCGGCGGGAGCTCACGTGCTGCTCGAGGGCGCGCAAGCAACGTTCCTCGATCTCGACCACGGCACGTACCCGTACGTCACCTCGTCCAACCCGACGTCGGGTGGGGCATGCGTCGGCACGGGCCTTGGCCCGCGTGATATCGACCGGGTGGTCGGAATCACCAAGGCCTACACGACGCGTGTTGGCGCGGGTCCCTTCGTCAGCGAATTGTTCGACGACGACGGTGAGACCCTCGGCCGTGTCGGTAAGGAGTTCGGCACCGTCACCGGTCGTGCGCGGCGCTGCGGTTGGCTCGACCTCGTGATGTTGCGCCATGCCGTTCGGCTCAACTCGTTGACGGAACTGTCGCTCACCAAGCTCGACATCCTCGACGGATTCGAGACCGTGAAGATCTGCACCGGCTACTCGTATCGAGGGGCCGAGGTCACGGACTACCCGGATCGCTATGACGTGCTCGAGGAGATCGAGCCGATCTACGAGGTGCTCCCGGGTTGGAAGACCTCGCTCTCCGCAGCCCGCGAATCCGGCGATCTCCCGGCAGAGGCCAAAGCGTTCATCGCAGTGGTGGAACGCGAGGTCGGGGTTCCCGTGCGCGTCGTCGGGGTCGGTGCCGAGCGCGACGACTACCTCATGTGGGGCGAGTGAGATGATCCCTCGCTATTCGACGCCGGAGATGGACGCGGTCTGGTCCGACCCGGCACGGTTCGGTCGATGGCTGGAGGTCGAATTGCTCGCGACCGAAGGTCATGCGGAGATCGGTGTCGTGCCGGCAGAAGCTGCGGCGGTGTGCCGTGCCAAGGCGCCGACATCGGACGAGGCGTTCGTCGAGCGGATCCTGGAACGCGAGAAGATCACGGACCACGACGTGGCTGCGTTCGTCGACACGGTCCAAGCGGAGATCGATGATCCTGCGGGTTCGTGGATCCACTACGGGCTCACCTCATCTGACGTGGGCGACACCGCACTGTGTTGGGCGATGCGCGACGCCGCCGATCTGATGATCGAAGCGTCGACGGCGTTGCTCGCAACGCTGGTGGAGATGGCTCGGAAGCACCGTGACACGGTGATGATCGGCCGCACCCACGGCATCCACGCCGAGCCGACCACCTTTGGTACGAAGGTCGCATTGTGGGCGCTCCAGGTGGAGCGCGATCGCGAGCGCCTGCGTCTGGCCCGTGACGCCGTTGCCGTGATGAAGCTGTCGGGAGCAGTCGGGACCTACTCGAATATCCCGCCTTCGGTGGAAGCGTTCGTCGGCAAGGCACTCCAGCTCGCACCCATTCCCGCCACGCAGGTCGTTGCTCGCGATCGCCACGCTCAGTTCCTCTACGCGTGCGCGTCCGTCGGTGCGACCTGCGAATTGATGGCGGTGGAACTCCGTCACCTGCAGCGCACCGAGGTCCGGGAAGTGCAAGAGGGGTTCAAACCCGGCCAAAAGGGCTCTTCGGCGATGCCGCACAAGCGCAACCCGATCTCCGCCGAGACGATTTCCGGATTGTCACGGGTGCTTCGCGGCAACCTGTCAGCAGGCATGCAAGACATTGCTTTGTGGCATGAACGAGACATCTCGCACAGCTCGGTTGAGCGAGTGATTCTGCCGGATTCGAGCCAGTTGGCGTTCTATGTCATGCGTCGTTTGAAGCGACTTCTCGATGGACTCGTCGTGATGCCGGAACGGATGCAGGCGAACCTGGACGCGAGCTACGGCCTCGTCTTCAGCCAGCCCGTCCTGCTTTCGTTGGTCCAGGCTGGAAAGACGCGCGACGACGCGTATCGCATCGTTCAGCGCAATGCGATGCAAGCCTGGGACGACGGGGTCGACTTTCGGACGTTGCTGGAAGCCGACGACGAGGTTGACAACTCGGTGCTCGACGACGCTTTCGATCTTCGCCGGAGTCTGTCGAACCTCGGTCAGATCTTCGATCAACTCGACGCGATCGACGTCTGAAGCTCGCTCGGGGCGAGCGTGCTCAGGCGCCGCGTGAGATGCCGGCCCGCTTGAGGACGCTGGCCTCCACGCCAACGTCGCGCCAGCTGGCGTAGGCGATCTTCTTGCTGTCGCTGTAGCTGCTGGCCACTTCGACGAAGGCATTTTCGAGGGCGGCCATGTCGATCGTCTCGGACATTGCGGCGAGTTCGTCGTGAAGATCGCGGCGTTCTTGGACGAGCGCGAGTTCATCGATCGGGCTTGCGTCAGCCAGTTCTTCTTCGATCTTCCCGAGTCGCTTCTCGATGGTCTCGGGTGTGCGCTTGCGTCCACGCTTCGGCTTCGTGGCACGAAGTCCTTCGAGGTACTCCCGCACGACTCGCCCTTCGGCGCGTCCCTTCGCGAGTGCAGCTTTGTGAGCGTCGCTCATCGGTCGTTTGTCAGCCATTCATTCACTTTAGGCGTTGTTGCATTTGTTGCAATATCGTCAGGCCCATGTTCGAATTGTCATCTCATGGACCGGACGTGCATGTCGGCTCTGGACCGCAATATCCATGGGGCGGTTTATACGGTGGCCAGATCGTCGCGCAGGCACTTCGTGCGGCGTCGTTCTCCGTCGACGACGGTGTGCTGCCGCACTCGATTCGCGCTTACTTCATCCGTCGCGGTGACGCCACCGAACCCGTTCGATACGAGGTGGACCGCATCAGGAACGGTCGCAGCTTCGCGACGCGGCGAGTCGTCGCCCGGCAAGCAATCGGTGCCATTCTGAACGCCGAGAGTTCGTTTCAGCGACCGGAGGACTCGACGGAGATCCAGACCGTGGCAATGCCCGAGGTTCCCCCAGCCGACGTGTTGGAGCGGGATTCGTGGTCGCCGTCCTTCGAGCGAGCTGACGTCCCCGGCGATCGTCTGATCGACAGCACGCGTGACGGTGCAGGACGGCGGGCTGCGTGGTTGAGGGTGACCGATCCGGGGGTGACTGCTGCTGGCTCCGGCGACGACGCGCAGATCCTGCATCGGTGTTGGCTGTCGTTCCTCTCCGACGACCTTCCGACCGACTCGGTCGTGGGTGCCCACCCAGACGGCGACGACCCGGAGTTCCATGAGCACCGGTTCACGGCGAGTCTCGATCACACCGTCTGGTTTCACCGGCCGATCGACGTGTCGCAGTGGCATCTGCACGACTTCACCTGTCTGCACCTGGTCGGCGGTCGCGGGTTGACCGTCGGTCACGTGTTCACGGCAGACGGAGTGCACGCAGCGACGGTTGCGCAAGAAGTACTGGTGCGTGATCAACGCGACAAGAAGTGAGCGAGAATGGTTCGGAGATGAACGTGAACCCGCCCGCTCGACCGGCTCTCGACGACCCCATCGGGCCGATCAGCGTCTTCGACATGCTCAAGATCGGCGTCGGGCCGTCGAGCTCGCACACGCTCGGACCGTGGCGTGCGGCGTTGTACTTCCTCGATCGTCTTCGCCACGACGGCGTGCTCGATGACGTCACCTCGGTCGAGGTCCGCTTCTTCGGGTCGCTCGCAAAGACCGGCCGAGGTCACGGCTCGGGGATCGCGGTGATGATGGGGCTCGCTGGGCACGACCCTGAGACCTGCGATGTCAGCCTCGTTCAGCAACTTGGAACCACGGTGACCTCGAACGGAGTCCTGCAGCTCGGCGGGAGAATCGACGTGCCGTTCGTCCGAGACCGAGACATCGTCTTCGATTCGGGCACGACGCTGTCGGAGCACCCGAACGGGATGCGGTTCACCGCAACCGGTGCGGACGGTGTCGAGACCGTGCAGACGTCGTTCTCGATCGGGGGCGGCTTCATCGAACAGTCGGCGACCAACGATCCGGGCAGTGAGATCACCGACGAGTTCGCAGACCCCGCAGACTTGCGTCTCCCGATCGTGGACGCAGCGGACCTCGCTCGGTGGTGTGGTGATCAGGCGTGCGGCATCGCGGGAGTGGTCCGTGTGAACGAGCGGACCTGGCGAACCGATGCGGAGATCGACCGCGACCTTCTTCGGATCCGCGATGTGATGCGCGACTGCATCTTCCGCGGCGTGTCGACCGTCGGGACACTGCCGGGCGGGCTCGATGTCGCGCGGCGAGCGGCCGCCCTTCACGAGTCCCTGCTCGGCGATGCGAACCGGTTCGCAGACTCGGCAGAGTGGTTCGACACGCTTCGCCGTTCGCCGTTGGGATTCGACGACACGGTGCAACTCGTGAGCTGTCTCGCGCTTGCTGTCAACGAAGAGAACGCCGCGTTCGGACGGGTCGTGACCGCTCCGACGAACGGCGCGGCGGGCGTCTTGCCAGCTGTGCTCTTTCACCACCTCGCCAGCCTCGATGCCGATGAGTGGAGCCAAGCGGATCTCGATGCCGAGTCGGTTCGGTTTCTGCTCGTCGCGGCTGAGATCGGCGCGATCTTCAAGAAGGGCGCCACGATCTCGGCGGCGATGGGTGGGTGTCAAGCCGAGATCGGCGTGTCGTCGGCCATGGCGGCCGCGGCGCTGACCGAGTGCCGCGGCGGGTCGGTTGCGCAGTCGCTGATGGCTGCCGAGATCGCGATGGAACACCATCTCGGACTCACGTGTGACCCGATCGGCGGGCTTGTCCAAGTGCCGTGCATCGAACGCAACGCGATGGGGGCGATGAAGGCGATCTCGGCGTCGCACCTTGCGCGTTCGAGCGACCCTGAGCTCGCTCGGGTCTCACTCGACGATGT
>CALIOL010000169.1 GCA_938044705.1 uncultured Ilumatobacter sp.
TCGGCAAGCAACTGCGCATCGGACTTCGAATGATCCGAGGAGTAGCGGGACGGCATCGACACGCCATGCACGTGCTCGGCGCCCAGCGCATCGACAGCGATCGCCGCGATGATCGACGAGTCGATCCCGCCTGACAACCCGATCACGACGTCACTGAAGCCGTTCTTGTGGCAGTAGTCACGAGTACCCAGCACGAGCGCGTCGTACAACTCGCGATCTGCGTCGAACGGCTCGGCGATCGACGCTGCCAACTCCTCGATCGGCTCGTCGTGGCGAACCGGAGCCGACGACACCTCCACCACCGGCAACATCGCTTCGGTCACGCGACCGCGTGGGTCGAGCAAGCGTTTGCGGTACACGGGGGGAACCGGCACGTCGACGATCATCACCTGCTCGGCGAACTGGGCACCGCGCGCCAACAGCGTTCCTTCGTGGTCGTACACGAGCGAGCCACCGTCGAAGATCAGCTCGTCCTGCCCACCGACCTGGTTGACGTACACGACGGCGCAGTGAGAGTCGGCGGCGCGGGTACCGAGCAACCGCTCACGGACCATGCCCTTGCCGGTGGCGAACGGCGAACCGTTGATGTTGATGTTGACTTCCGCTCCGGCAGCAGCCTGCTCGGCAACCGGGCCGAACGGACTCCAGATGTCCTCGCACACCGAGACGCCCACCTTCACGCCACCGATCAGATACAACTCGAGCGGATCCGAGTCGTGCCCGGCCGTGAAGTACCGCTGCTCATCGAACACCGTGTTATTCGGCAACACGCGCTTGTGGTACTTGCCGACGATCTCGCCGTTCACGCACACGGCAGCCGCGTTGTAGAGATCTCGATCCAAGTCGACGAACCCGACCACAGCGGCGCACCGCCGCGTCCGAGCAGCGAACCGTGCAAGCATCTCCAGGTTGTCGTCGACGAAGCCGGGCTTGAGCACCAAGTCCTCGGGCGGGTACCCCATCGTGGACAGCTCGGGAAACGCGATGATGTCGCACCCGGCGGCTTCCGCCTCGTCGTACGCGTCGCTGAGCTTCTGCAGGTTGGCGTCCAGTGCGCCCACCGTGGGGTTGAGCTGGGCGAGCGCGACTCGAAGCACCGTCATCGAGTTCGAGGCTACTCCCCTGGTGGAGACCCCGATCGGGTCGATTGGCGCTACTCGCCCGGCACGCCCGGAAACTTCGGCGTGTTTCGCGAACTTCGCTGAACGAGGCCGCTTCCGATCTGGCACTATTGCCACTCGTGCACAGGACGGGACACAACGCATCGGGCGTCAGAACGAAACGGCTTGCGGTGCTGCTTGCTGCCGCTCTCGTCGCCGCGTCGTGCAGCCCGGGAGAAGGACCGGAATCGATCCCGCTCCCCACCTCTCCCGACACGACCACGACCACCACAACCACCACGACGACGACCACCACGACGACGACCACCACGACGACGACCACCGAGGTACCGCCGACGTACGAGGTGGCCATCCGGCGCACGGCGGACGGCGTTCCGCACATCACCGGTCGAAATCGCGCTGACCTCGCCTTCGGCCAGGGCTACGTGAGCGGCACCGACTACGGCTGCACGCTGGTCGACCAGATCCTGAAGATCACAGGACAACGTGCGCTGAACCTCGGCCCGGGCGACAACGGCCAAAACGTCGAGAGCGACTTCGCCTGGCGGGCGATCGACATCATCGGCGTGGCGACGGCGGACTTCGAAGCTGCGCCGCCCGAGATCGTCGAGCAGTTCAACAGCTTCGCCGCGGGATGGAATCAGTACCTCAGCGATCAGGGCGGCACCGGGCTGACGGGCTGGTGCACAGACGCCGAGTGGGTGCGTCCGATCGAGGCAGTCGAGGTCTATGCGTACGCCCGCTCCGTCGCGTTGCTCGCAAGCGGATCGAACTTCCTCGACTTCATCGCCGGCGCCCAACCCCCGGTGGACCCCGACGCCGCCCCGGTCGAGACGCCCGAAGCACAGGTTCCGCTACGCACCGGCAGCTCGAGTTTCGACCCGGCCGAGGTCGATTTCAGTTCGCTCCGCGAGGAGGACCTCGGGTCGAACGCGTGGGGCATCGGCGCGGCGCGCACCGAGGCCGGCGCCGGTGGCATCCTCGTCGCGAATCCGCACTTCCCGTGGGAAGGCGAACTGCGATTCGCCGAAGCCCACCTGACGGTGCCGGGTGACATCGACATCTACGGCGCACAGCTGTCCGGTCTGCCCGGCATCGGCATCGGGTTCACCGAGGGAGTGGCGTGGTCCCACACCGTGTCGGCTGGCCATCGCTTCACGGCGTACTCGCTCACGCTCGACCCGAACTCCCCCACGAGCTACGTGGTCGATGGTGTGCCCCAAGCAATGATCGCAACCGATCACACCGTCGAGATCCTGCGACCCGACGGAACGGTCGACACCGAGTCGCGCACCCTCTACGCGAGCGAGTACGGGCCGATCATCGACTTCCCGGGCGTTGGATGGACCGATCAGCTGGTCTTGACGTACCGCGATGCGAACATCGACAACAACGAGTTCATCGAGTTCTACGCCGACATGATCGACGTTCGCGATCTCGCCGATCTTCGCGAGACACACGCTCGACACCAGGGCGTCCCGTTGTTCAACACGGTCGCCGTCGGAGCGAACGGCGAGGCGTGGTACGCCGACACCTCCGCAACACCGAACCTGTCGGACGAGGCTCAGTTGCTGTACCTCGCACAGCGGGCTGAAGGAGGCCTGGCCGGTGCAGCCTTCGACCAGGGCGTCATCCTGCTCGACGGATCCGATTCGCGATTCCGGTGGGAAGAGGTCGACGGCGCCCGTGACCCGGGTCTCGTCCCGTTCGCTGAGCAGCCAAAGACACTTCGCAACGACTACGTGTTCAACGCGAACGACAGCTATTGGACACCCAGCGCAGAATTCCAACTGAACGGCGACTACTCGTTCCTCCATGGCGAGCGAGACGCCCCACTCTCGATGCGCACTCGCCAGAACGCGGCGGTGCTCGCAGACGCGAACACGTTGCAACTCGCTGGCCCCGACGGCAACTGGACCGCTGACGAACTCCGCAATGCCGCGTTCGACAACCTTGCGCAGACCGCACTCCTGCTTCGCCCTCGTGGCGTCGAGCTCTGTCGAGCCAACCCGCTGGTCGAGGTCCCCGAGCTCCTCGACAACGACGGCGTCGTGTCGCTCCCCGCAGAAACCGTGGACCTCACTGCTGCCTGCGACGTGCTCGATGCATGGGACGGCCGTTTCGATCTGGACAGCTCGGGCGCACTCTTGTGGCGCGAGGTGCTCGCCCGTTTCGACGCCGCCGACTTCGAAGATGCGGGGAGCCTCTTCAACGAACCGTTCGACCCCGCCCAGCCCTACAGCACCCCTGGCGGCTTCACCGATGACGGCAGCGAGTTGCTGATCGCGTTCGCTCGAGGGGTGCAGACGCTCGTGAAGGCCGGATTCGCTGTCGACTCGGCGCTGGGCGCCGCCCAGTTCACCGAGCGTTCCGGCGAGCGCATCCCGTTGCACGGTGGAACGAACCGTGAAGGCGTGACGAACATCGTCTCGTGGTCGAACAACGACTCGTCGACCGAACCTGCGCCGACCCGCGGCGACCTCGTCGCCCCCGGTGGCGCTCTGCGAGGAAACGGCCATCCCGTCAACTTCGGCAGCAGCTTCGTTCTCGTCGTCGACTACACCGGGAACGAAGTGCAGGCCTCGGCCATCCTGACCTACGGCCAAACCGGTCGCCGCGACGTCAACGCGTTCTCCGTGCAGACGATTCGATTCAGCGAGAAGAACTGGCGCGAGGTCGCCTTCACCGAAGAGCAGATCCTCGCTGATCCCGACCTCATCGAGCGCACGATCCGACAGGCCTGAGTCGTAGCGGGTGCTCCGCTGCGCCACATCGGGTCACGATTCGCGATGCTCGACGCATGGATCTCGGACTCGACGGACTGCACGCGCTCATCACCGGGGGAACCCGCGGGATCGGCCGCACCATCGCTGAAACGCTGATCGCCGATGGCTGCCGGGTGTCGTTCTGCGGACGCACGCTCGAAGCGGTCGACGCAGCAGCAGCAGAGTTGGGTGAACTCGCGACGGGGACGGTCGTTGACGTCAGCGATCACGAGGCCCTCACCACATGGGTCGAATCCACAGCCGATCAGCACGGTGGTCTCGACATCGTCGTTCCGAACGCATCGGCTCTGGGCGGCCCGCCCGACTCTCCGGACAAGTGGCGCAAGGTCTTTGAAACCGACGTGTTGTCGACGGTTGCACTCGTCGACGCTGCGACCCCTCATCTCATCGCGAGCGACAGTGCGAGCATCGTCCAGATCGGCACCATCACCGCGGTCGAATACCACGGGTACCCCGGCGGCACGCGGAGCTACGGCGCGCTGAAGGCCGCCCTGCTGAACTACATGAGCCAGCTGTCGATCGAACTCGGGCCAGACGGAATTCGAGCGAACTCGGTGTCACCCGGGCCGATCTACATCGCGAACGGTTCATGGGGGTACATCGAGAACGCCGCACCTGAGTACTTCGCCGAGAACGTCGAACATCATCCCCAGAAGCGCCTCGGTACGCCCGAAGAGGTCGCTCGCGTGGTCGCATTCCTCGCGAGCCCGGCAGCGTCCTGGGTCACCGGGGAGAACGTGGTGGTCGACGGCGGGTTCACGCGCCGTCACGCGTTCTGACCGGTCGGAGCTCAGACGGTGGCGAGCAGCTCCATCGACAGATCCCACAGCTTCGCAGCGCGCTCGGGGTCGACAGCGGAGGACTCGACACCAGCGCTCGCTTCCGCATCGTCGGATGCCTTCGCGACCCCACAGTCCTCGCAATAGACGCCCGCCGATGATGCGAGCGACGGCGTGGTCGCTGCCCAGACCGTTGTCGCCGCGCCCTGCGGAATCGACTTCCACGAGAAGTCACCGCCAGGGTTGGACTCGGCGATTCGATCTTGCAGCTGTGTGAGGAGCTCACTGGTCATGTGACGCCCGAGATCGGTGTGGATGCCTCCTGGGTGGACTGCCACCGACCGAACGTCCAGTTGAGCAAGGCGTCGCTCGAGTTCGACGGAGAACAAGATGTTCGCGGTCTTGGACTGGCCGTAGGCCGCCCACTCGTCGTACGGCCGGTTCTCGTAGTTCAGGTCGTCGAGGTCGACGTCACCGAAGCGGTGCCCCGCCGAGGACAGGTTGATGATCCGCGATGGCGACTCGGGTGAAGCGGAGCGCGAGAGCAGGTCCAACAACGGCACGGTCCAGGCCATGTGGCCGAGATGGTTGATCCCAAACTGCGTCTCGAAGCCGTCGACCGTTCGTCCGAACGGCGTGCACATCACGCCGGCATTGTTGATCAACAGGTCGAGTCGGTCGGTGGCGGTGAGCAGCGAGATCGCCGCCCGTCGACACGATGAGACATCGGCGAGGTCGAGGACCAGCGTCTCGATGGACGCATCGGGGTGCGCTTCACGGATCGATGTCGCAGCGTCGTCCAGCTTCTGCGGGTCGCGCGCGGCGATCACGACGTGGGCGCCGTGTGCCGCGAGTGCGCGAGCGGTTTCGAGTCCGAGTCCACCCGAGCCTCCGGTGACCGCAGCCACCTTGCCAGCGAGGTCGACTCCTTCGAGCACCTCATCGGTCGTCGATGCTGCTCCGAACGCTGTGTCGCTCATCGCGGGATGGTAGGTCGTGCGACCAATCCCGTCTGGATCGGAGCCGCACTGGACCCCACAACGCGAGCGGCCCCCGGATTGCTCCGGGGGCCGGTCTCACAGTGCTCGATGGTTGATCAGGCTCCGGCCTCAGCCGGTGCTTCTTCATCCTCCAGCGGTTCGGGCTTGTCGCCCAATCCCATCTGGTGGAAGATCTCTGCCTTGCGGAATTCGAAGAGCTTCTCTTCGATCCCACCCTCGGCAAATTGTTCATTGAGGACGCGGAATTCTTCGAGCAATGCGTCCTCGTCGGGGCCGTCGTCTTCGCCGGCTTCCTTCTTCTCGGCGCTGCGGCCGTGGCGGATCGCTTGCTTCTCGGCTTTGCGTTCCTTCTTGCGAAGTTCGCGCTGCCGCTTCTGGTAACTCTGCGGGCTGGATGCCATGCAGGTCGCCCCCTCTCAGCTCAGATTTCTTTGACGTCGACTGCTTCCGGCCCCTTGCGCCCTGGGGCGACTTCGAACTCGACCTTCGCGTCGTTGTTCAGCGAACGACGACCCGAGCCAACGATGTTGGAGTAGTGCACGAAGACGTCGTTGCCGCCCTCGTCCGGAGTGATGAACCCAAAGCCCTTCTCGTCATTGAAGAACTTCACGATGCCTGTAGCCATATCGGCTCCTTGTGTTATTCGAGCCTCATAGTGACTCACGTTTACCCTTCCACTGTACTCCCAGGCTGCGCGAAACGGTTCGCGGCTCAGGCCATCGCCCGTGAGGAATGTCGTACTCTGAATGGCTGATGGCCAGTTGCGGCCAGTCGACCGATGATCACCGACGACATGAACGCACCACTGATGCCGCCCGCGAGGAGTGCTGCATCGACCACGAAGAGTCCGTACGCGACCCAGATGACCGCCTCGACCCAGGCCATGATCCAGGTGCTCGGCGCGACGCCGTGCAACTCGCGAGTTCGACATGCCGCGACCACCGCCGGAACGAGTTGCATGCCGTAGCAGAGGCCGATCGCGAGGCCGGCTGCGGTCCAGCCACCGATCGCGAGAAACGGCGCCGGCACCATACCGAGGACGAACGCGCCGAGCACGACGCCTCCAATGCCGGACCGGCCGACAGAGCGGAGGTATGCGGCGATGATTGCTGCGTAGAGCACGGCCGCGACCGCCGAGACCGGCACCAGGCCCCAGAGGCCGTTGGCCAAGCCATACGCAAGCCACCAGATGTTCATGGTCAGGCTGACGCCCGCCCAGACACCGGACACTCCGCGGGTGTTCCCGGTGCGGATCAGCTTGGACGCCTGGGGGTACGCCATGCCGGCGCCCATCACGTTGGCCACCACGATCATGATCGTGACGAAGACTGCGGTCATTGCATGCACCTCCTGCGCAAGCGATTCGAGAGTAAGGAGCGTCAGAGGTTTCACTCCTGACACACGTAAGGTTCTAACGCGTTTTAGAACCTCACGCAACCGGTTTCGGCGCTACCCTTCGGAACATGTACGTCGCATCCGTCACAGACGAACACCGGTTGACGCTGGACGTGATGGTCGACCTGCGTAACGCACTGGAGGACGAGCCCTCCGCCGATCCACGTGAGTTCCTCGTCCAAGCTGGATTCAGTCGGGCTCGAGATGCATCGGCTGCGTCGATGTCGCGGGTCGCGCAGCGCCTCCGCGCACTCGAGCCGCTGCTCGCGGCGCTGCCGGACCTCGATGTGGAGCAGGCCTCGGCCCGGATCAGCGAGGAGCTCACAGAACTCCCGATCACACCGTCGATCGTCGATCACGACGACGCGGGTCCACACATTCACTGGACCCCTGCGACGGCGCGATTCGACGACCAGGTACTCGCCGACATCTTCATGGCACTCGCCGCCGAAGTCTGCGACAACGGCACCATCCGATTCGGCGTCTGCGGCGCCGACGACTGCGAGCACATCTTCTACGACGCCACCCGCAACAGATCCAGACGCTTCTGTTCGGACCCCCGCTGCGCGAGCCGCACGCACACCGCCGACCATCGCAAGCGAAAGCGATCCGATTGAGCGCCACGTCCTGCGCAAAGTTCATCACCCGGACGTTTCGAAGTCCGCGTGATCGTGGAAGGCTCGATCCATGAGCGAAACACGTACCGAGATCGAATTCTGGATCGACCCGATTTGACCCTTCTGCTGGGAGACGGCCCGTTGGGTCGTCGACGAAGTGGTTCCGCACCGCAACCTCGAGGTCACGTGGCGCTCGATCAGTCTGCTGTTCAAGAACCAGCCGCCAGAAGACTCCGACTACTACGGCCCGGTCAAGACCACGCACGGCCACCTGCGCGTGATGGAAGCAATCCGTGCCGCTGCGGACTCACCCCAGTCGGGCAATCAGGATGTCTTCAAGCTGTACTGGGAGCTGGGCTCGCGCATCCACCACGACGGTGAACGCGACTTCGACATCGCCGACGCGCTGAGCGCCGTCGGACTCGACGCGTCGTTCGCTGCGGCAGCCGATGACGAGCAGTGGGACCCAGCCATCCAAGCAGCGATGGACGACGGCCTCGGACTCGTCGGAAACGACGTCGGCACCCCGATCATCGCGACGAAGAACTCGAACGGTGAGCGGGTCGGCTACTTCGGACCGGTCATCACGAAGATCCCACGCGGCGACGACGCACTCAAGATGTGGGACGCACTCACGGCGATGATGGACATCGACGGATTCTTCGAGCTGAAGAAGACCCGCACCGGCGGCATCGACTTCGGTCCGCGCCCCGAACCCGCCTGACCCCACCCAGGCGGTGAGCCTGCGACCGGAAAGGCCCGACGGAAACTCACCGGCATGGCTGGGCCGGGCCAAGCGGTGAGTTTGCGGCTGGGAAACGGCGACGCAAACTCACCGGCGAGGTTGGGCTGCTGCTCAGCTGTCGGTGTCGGTCTCCGTGCTCTCAGCCGGCGGTGCGGCGAGGATTGCATACAGCTGACGTTTCGCGTCGTCGAGCACCTTGCCGGCGGCCTCGGCTTGTTCGGGTGTCCCGAACCGCCCGATCTGACGGACCTGGCCGACCAGTTCCGCAACGCGCCCTCGCAGCTCGCCGCGGCGACCAGTTCCCGGATCGTCCCACGGCGCCGTTCCGTCGTCTCGCGAGTCACGCAGTTCAGCGGCTCGCGCTCGACCGTCGTCGGTCAACGAGAAGCGTCGCTTCCCGTCGACGTCCTCGGCTTCGATGAGGCCGCGCTCTTCCATGCGGTTGAGCGCCGGATAGATCGTTCCCGGACTCGGCTGCCAGCGACCGCCGCTGCGCTCGCTCATCTCGGAGATGAGTTCGTAGCCATGCATCGGCTGCTCCTCGAGGAGCAGCAATGCCGCCTCGACCGCAGCACCGCGTCGCGCTCGGTGGCGGCTGCCTCCGTGGCCCTTGTGACCGCCCCTCGAGTGAGCGGAGAAGTGTTCATGTCGGTGGCCCATTCGGCCTCCCTTCCGGCGCAACCGGCGTCGCGCCTGACGTGTGTCGTCCTCATGGACGTGGTCGGAATCTCCCATGCGGGTCTCCTTGGATCGACCGAGCCGAGACCTTCTCGACCTGTCGATTTGGTTAACGATAGTACGTTATCTATTTCGATATTCCAACCTCACCTCGAGATTCACCGTGTCAGCGGAATCGCGAGACCAGCCACGAGACCCAGACCTCGAGACGAGAAGCGACGAATACCAGGTCGTGATCGCCCTCGTGGACGCCGTACTCGGCACGGACTCCCGCAGCGGTGAGAGACGCCTCGATGTCATCGGAGTACGTCCGCAATCCGTCGTCTTCACCGATGTCCACCAACACGTCGGGCTTCAACTTGCGGGAGCTCACGCCCGACGCAAAACGTTCGGTGAGCGTCGGACCCCACACGGTCATGAAGAGTCCGAGTGCAACGAAGTCGGTCGCCTCGTTCTCCGCCGCCAGGTATGCCGCCGTCGTGCCGCCTGCCGACACTCCGGCGATCGCACGCGCTGTCGGTTCCTCAATCGTGCGGAACGAGCGATCTACTTCGGCGAGCACCGTCTCGAACTCACCCGCAAGAAACTCGGGGCGACCGGACGCGCCATTCGGCATCGCGACGATGAACGGCGCCTCGGCGAACGCGAGCGCGTCGGCAGTGGCGCCGACGTCGAGCGGGAAG